>CAZUHN010000185.1:0-2716 GCA_964620535.1 uncultured Nitrospinaceae bacterium
GTCCTGACCCTTTTTTCATGTTCCATCATCGGTTCGATGTTCAACGCCAGTCTTCCGGCCAAGAGCGGGAGCCTGGCTTTTGCTTACTGGTTGGGAAAGAAGAACGTCGTGAGCAAATCGACCTCTTTGGCGGCGATTGTATTGTCGCAGCTCATCGACGCGGGCCTCCTCGTATTTCTCACGCTGATATTGGTCTATTTCGTCTTGCCCGAGGCCGGAGGTTTCCGCGCGATGTTTTGGACGGCGGGCGTATCGGTGTTGTTGATCATCGCCTGCCTGGTGGGATTTACCGGTCAGCGGGAGCGTGTGCGGGGATGGATTCACTCCCTCATCGGGCGTTGGCTCCCAAAGGTGTCCGGGATCTTGATAAGTAATATTGACCATTTCGCGGAAGGGTTGGATATCATCAAGAACAAGGGGCGGTTGACGAATCTGATATTCATGTCCGCACCGGTGATCATTTGTTATCTGTTGCGAATCCACTTTATTCTTTTCGGGATGGGCATTTCAGTAGGTCTCTCGGCTGTCGTCGTGGTCTGGGTGTTCGCGAATATCGGGACGCTTGCGCCATCGGTTGTCGGAAACATCGGTCCATATGAATTTATGGTTGTTCTCGCTCTCAAATTGTTTGGGGTGAAAGAAGATGCCGCCTTGGCGGCCGCTCTCGTCCTCCATTTTTTCATCCTGGCGCCGGTGATGCTGGCCGGATTGGCAAACCTCTGGCACGAGAAAATCCTGATCGCCAAGCCGGTGGCCTGAACGCCGGTTTTGGCGAGGGAAATTGCGCATGAACCCTGAAGCACGGAAACAAAAGGAATTTTTTCTTCTGTTCATGGGAACGTGGCTGTTCTTGTCCGTTTTCTTCCCCGTGTGGTCCCCTCCCGTATCGGTTGGCGTTCGCTCCGTGTACTTCGGCATCCTCCTTGTTCACCTCGTAGTCGGCGGGACTCTCCTGTGGTTTCTTCTCGGCAAAGTTGCGTGGACTGAGCCCGCCGCGGATGGGATGGGATTGCGGGGGGTTTTGCGCGGGCGCAAGTCCCTCTCGTTTCTCCTGGGGATTGCTTTGATCTTGCACCTGTTTTACGTGTTTGCCGTTCCGGCGGGATATTACAGGGGCGATGAGCCTTATCACGTGTTCACCGCCACGATATACGTCAATAAGGCCGATGCGCTTTTGGCGGGAAGGGTTCTTTTCCCCTCTGTCTATTTGTTTCGCGGGTTGGTCCTGATTGTTGCGGCGGGGCTGTTTTTTTGCAGACGAATGGGTTGGGAGAAGGTCAAGGCCGCCTTGATCCGGTGCGTGAGTCTTCCGGGCTTGATCGTGACGGTCTTTCTCGTGGTGGGCTGGTTCTGGTTCGTTATCCGATTTGGGATTCGAATGCCGATGGAATTTTTCGAGTACCCCCCCCTGGGGGGAGTGCTCTACTTTCTCTCTTTCGCGATCTTCGGTCCCGTGACATCTCAGTTGGGCGTCGGCGAATTCGTCTTTGCCGCCCGGCTCGTGCAGGTGGGATTCTCCCTGGCGGGCGCCCTTATGGTCTTCTACTTGACCAGGCTATACCGGGACGAGCGGACCGCGGTCCTCGCCGCGGGTATTTATCTCTTTATCCCCGTTTCTTTCTTCTTTGGAAACACGGCGGATTATGCCTCTGGCACGCTTTTTTTCCTCCTGACGGTTGCGTACTGGTTCCTCAAATCCGAGAAGACCGGCAGACTCGAAGATCTGCTGATGGCAATCTATTTTGTGGGCCTCGGCTATAACTATAAGCGGGTCCTGATCTACACCGTGATTCTGTTCTGGATCTATTGGGGGTTGAGTCCATCGGGCGTCCGGGCCGGCCGTTTGCCTTGGAGGCTTCTGCGTTTTGCCCTGTCCTCTTGGATTGCCCTGGTTCCGATACTGCCGGGCTTTTATCAAAGCCTGGCGTACTCAGCCCGCGGATTCGGCATGATCCCGGGGAGGCTGTTGAACTTCACGGATTCTACAATCTATCTCCGCCTTCTGTCGATCGAGGTCACACAGGCGGTTTTCGCCTTGTTCATCGTGGGTGCGATCTGGGGGGTATGGCGCCGGCGGGACGCCTGGACGAGGTATCTCCTGATTTGGTTTTTCCTGTTCTATGGGATTTTTACGAGTTGGCCTACTTTCCCCAACTATCGATTCATGTTCTATTTCGTTCCTCCGGTTGTGATGCTGGCCGCACAGGGCCTGCGGGATGGTCTGGCGAAGATCAACAAGCCTCGGATTTCCGCGGTGATTCTCTGTGCGCTTTTTGGATTCCTGATATATATTGGTGCGTTCTTGGGTTTACCCCCTCCTAAACACAGGACGGATTTGTTCGCTTCTGATGTGGAGGCATCTTCTCAGCAACAGCGGGTCTCCCCGCGTGAACTTGGAGGCCGCAGAGGTCGGCGGTACAAGTGGTGGGCGGGGGAAGGGAAGCTGAACGACGCGCCATGGTACGCGCCCTGGAGAAAATAGCCCGAGCATTCCGGCGGGAGGAGGGGTGGCGCCTCCGCCGGGCTGCCCTGAGGACTCCTGGAAGGGCAAGGCGTAGAGCCAGGAGGAGGCATTGGGGCGCGCGCCTGAAGGGTGTCCAAAAACCGCCGGGCGCAAAGGGCGGTGGCGCACGAGAAAACCTCCATCACGTCCCGGCGCGAGACCATGTCGCGGGCGGTGAATTGTTTCAACCTCACCCCGGGAAGGCCGGGCACA
>CAZUHN010000186.1:0-7165 GCA_964620535.1 uncultured Nitrospinaceae bacterium
GACCCCTCGCATCGCGAAAAATCTTCTCCGGTTCCGATACGAAATGCTGGACAAAGCCCGTGAACGGGCCCGGGAATTGCACAAAAAGGGGGCCGTCTTTCCCTGGCGAACGATCAATGGAGCAGAAGCGTCCGCCTATTACGCCGCGGGAACGGCCCAGTACCATATCAACGCAGACATCATGTACGCCCTGAAGAAATACGTGAACGCCACGGGAGACAAGAAATTCCTGTACGAGTTCGGGGCGGAGATGCTCGTCGAGACGGCGCGCCTGTGGACCGACCTGGGATTTTATTCCAAGCAGCACGGCTGGAAGTATTGCATCCACGGCGTGACGGGCCCTGACGAATATAACACTGTCGTGAACAACAACACTTTTACAAACTTGATGGCTCAGGAGAACCTGTACTATGCGGTCGAAACGATCGAAACCCTCCGGACGGAGCAGCCGGATCTGTACGAGACCCTGATCTTCAAGACACAGCTCAAGGATTCCGAGGTGGACGAATGGAAGCAGGCGGCGGAGCGGATGTACGTCCACTCGGAGGATTCCACGGGTGTTCTGCCCCAGGACGACAGCTTTCTGGAAAAAGAGCCCTGGGATTTCGCCAACACCCCTAAAGACAAATATCCCTTGCTCCTCCATTACCACCCGCTGGACATCTACCGTCACCAGGTCATCAAGCAGACCGATGTCATTCTTGCCCTGTTCCTGCTGGGAGATGGGTTTTCTGTCGAGAAAAAACAGAAGAACTTCGACTATTACGATCCTCTGACCACAGGTGATTCCTCCCTGTCCTCGTGTATCCAGAGCATCGTAGCTGCTGAGGTGGGCTATATGGACAAGGCCTTCGACTATGGCCGCGATGCCATCCTGATGGATTTGGCCGATGTAAAAGGTAACGTGAAGGACGGATGCCACGTCGCCTCGATGGGCGGCACATGGATGGTTTGCGTCTACGGGTTCGCCGGGATGCGCGACTACCGCGGCGAGATCTGCTTCCGGCCGAGGCTGCCCGGACGGCTCGTTCGCTTGTGTTTCCCGCTGCAGGTGCGCGATCAGGTGCTAAGGGTGGACGTAAACCTCGAGTCCACTACCTACAAGCTTGAAGAGGGATCGAACCTGAAGATCGCCCATTATGGCGAAGAGATCACCCTTGAGAAGGATGCTCCCGTGACACTACCAATCCCATCGGAGTAGCCGTCACAATCAGCCCACCCGAAGCCGACAGGAGACATGCATGCCCGTTGCTACGCTCGATCAGTATGAAGGGATGCTCAATGCTGCATACGAAAATCATTACGCCTATCCCGCTATCAACATCTCCAGCATGGTGACAGCCAACGCCGCCATCAAAGGCTTGGCAGACAAGAAATCTGACGGGATTCTTCAAATCTCTACCGGAGGCGGAGGCTTCGCCTCGGGTTTGGGGGTAGGCGATCAGGCCCTCGGCTGCATCTCGCTCGCCGAGCACGTTCACCTTGTGGCCGAGCGCTACGACGTCCTCATCGCGCTCCACACAGACCACTGCCAGCCGAAGGCGGTAGATGGGTTTTTGATTCCTCTGATCGAGGCCTCCGAGGAGCGTGCGGCTCAGGGGCGACCCACTCTGTTCAACAGTCACATGCTCGACGCCTCAAGTATTCCCCTCATCGAGAACCTGGAGCTTTCGGTGCCTCTCTACAGGCGTCTCGCCAATATAGGAATGATAATCGAGATCGAGGCGGGCGTCGTCGGCGGCGAGGAGGAGGGCGCGGCCGGTGGACACGGAGCAAGATCCGAGAAACTCTACACCACGAAAGAAGATATGGTGGAGGTCTACCGCCAGATGCAGGAGGTGGAGGGTACTTTTCTGTTCGCTGCTACGTTCGGGAATGTTCACGGCGCCTACAAGCCCGGTGTGGTTCAACTCCGGCCCGAGATCCTCAAAGAGGGCCAGGAAGCCGTGCAGGCTGAGTTTGGCCCTGATGCGTATTTCTACCTCGTCTTCCACGGCGGATCGGGCTCGGAGAGGAAGAAGATCAAGGAGACGCTAGGCTACGGGGTGGTCAAGATGAACGTGGACACCGACAACCAGTACGCTTTCACCCGCGCCGTGGCCGAGCACATTTTCCGGAACTACGACGAGATTCTCAAGGTCGACGGCGAGATGGGCAGCAAGAGCAAGTACGACCCGCGCAGCTACCTGAAAGCGGCCGAGGCAGCCATGGCCGACCGCGTGGGAGAGGCATGCGACGATTTGGAATCGACCGGCAAAAGTTTATTGGGATGATAGAAGCTAACCTGTGCATGGCGAATTCCTAATCAAGCGGCCACGAATTCCTGAAGAAGGGGGGTCAACATCGAGTTGTTAATCAATAGGGAATTGTGCCGATATTGTGCCAGCTTACGGCACTACAGTGGCACGAAAGGGAAATAGCTTGTCATTGGCTCCCATCCCCGCAGTCAAACAATTCGCCATCCATAAGACTAACATAGGGAGTTGTACAACTATCGGGGGCGCGTCAACTCAACTCGGGGATCCTCCCTTCCTTTTTCCCGTATCTTCGCCAAATAGATGTACCCGTTTCATATCGAAAAAAACCTCGATGGGCTCTCCTACCGTAGCGCGAAAATGGCCTTCCTCCTTTACCGTAACGGTTACGCTTCCCAAATCGACCGAAAGGAACACATCGGAGCCGAGCGGTTCGACGAGTTCAACCGTCCCCTTCGTGGGTTCAAGTCCGCCGCCATTCTGCTTGAGCTTTAGGTGCTCGGGCCGGAAACCCAGTGTGTAGGCTTTCCCTTCTACGCAGTTCTCGGGCAGGGGGAGACGCAGGGAGCCGGCATCGAGTTCAAGCTTTCCTTCCCTCCGGAGAGCCTTCCCTTCAATAAAATTCATCGTCGGGCTTCCAAGGAAGCTGGCCACAAACCGGTTGGACGGCCGATCGTAAAGATCTAGGGGAGAGCCTGCCTGCTGGATTTCCCCTTCGTCCATGACCACGATGCGGTCTCCCATCGTCATGGCCTCGGTCTGGTCATGGGTGACATAAATGGAAGTGGTGCCGAGGCGGCGCTGCAGCTTTCGAATCTCGCCCCTCGCCGACACCCGGAGCTTCGCATCAAGATTGCTCAGAGGTTCGTCGAAAAGAAAGACCGCCGGATTCCGTACGATAGCCCGGCAGACGGCCACCCGCTGGCGCTGGCCGCCCGAAAGCTGCCGGGGTCTGCGGTTGAGTAGCTCTCCTATCCCCATCATTGCGGCGGCTTCCTTCACGCGGCGGTCAAGCTCGGCCTGCGGTATCTTCCGGACGCGAAGGCCAAAGGCCATGTTCTCGTAGACCGTCATGTGGGGATAAAGCGCATAATTTTGGAAAACCATGGCCATGTCTCGGTCTTTGGCCGGTAGATCATTCACCCGCTGTCCAGAAACCCAGATCTCCCCTCGCGTAGGGAATTCGAGACCAGCAACCATGCGCAGCGTGGTCGTCTTCCCGCAACCGGAAGGTCCTACGATAACGAGGAACTCCCCCTCGGCCACTTCCAGCGTGACATCATCTACGGCCCGAACGTCACCGAAGTTCTTCGTCAGGTTCATTAGGTTGACTGTTCCCATAGGCTATTATCCGGTTACTTCACGGCACCGGCGGTCAGCGCGCGGATGAGGTACCGCTGCATGAAAAAACCCACCGCAAGGGCCGGCAGAATGAGTAAAGTCGCCAGCGTCGCCAGTTCCTGCCAGAAGACCTGCATCTCGCCGACAGACTGCGACAAGCGAACCGGCACGGTTCTGGCGACCTTATTCGTGAACATGTAGGCGAACATAAACTCATTCCAGGCGAGAAGAAAGACGAAGATCGAAGTCGCCGCGAATCCCGAAGCGGAAAGGGGAACGACCACCTTCCACAACGTCCGGAGGGTGCCGCATCCGTCCAGGGCAGCGGCCTCCTCCAACTCCTTCGGGACCCCATCGAAGAATGCTTTCATCAGCCATGTGGCGAACGGAACGTTCAGCGCCGTGTAGATGAGAATGAGGACAAACCGGGTATCCAGCAGGCCCAGATACCGGAAGACCAAATAGAGCGGCACGACGGCCGTTATCGGAGGGAGAAGCCGCGTAGCGAGCATGAGGAACATCAGATGCCTATCCCACTTGAACCGGTACCGGGAAAAAGCGTATGCCGCAAACGAGGAGAAGAGAAGGGTGAGCACGGTCGTTACCATCGCGACATAGACGCTGTTTCCGATTAACCGTAAAGCGGATTCGTTTCCGGTCCCCAAAAATTTCCAATAATTTGAAAAATCGGGCCAGATAAAGATCCGTGGCGGAATGGAAAAGATGGCCGTTTCATTCTTCACGGACGTGAGGACAAGCCACACAATCGGCACCAGGCTGAAAACGAGGAGGGCCATCATGAATCCCCGCGCCAGCGGGAACGAGGGAATCCCCGGACCTATCATCTCCTTCGGCCTCGGCATGAATTACCCTACCCGGTCGCGGATGAGCCGCATATAGAAAAGGGAAATCACTGCGCCCAGTACCAAGAGCACTACCGAAGAGGACGCCGCGTATCCCACATCGAAATAATTGAAGTAGGTGCGATGAATGAATAACCCGAAAGGCATGGTGGATGTGCCGGGGCCGCCCTCAGTGAGAATGAAGGGGATATCGAAAACCCGGAGCTTGAATATCGTCTGAAAGAGCAGGGCCACCACCAGGGGAGGAAGAATGAGGGGAAAGGTGATACGGGTGAAAACCTGCCGGCGATTCGCCCCGTCCACGTGGGCCGCCTCGAAAACATCCATGGGCAAAGCCGTCAACCCGGCCAGGACGATCATCGTGACAAAAGGCGTCGAGCGCCATACCTCGGTGAACACAATGGCCCAAAACGCCGGGCCGGATTCCGCGAGCCAATTAATCTTCTCAATACCGACAATTCCGATGAAGAAGTTGACGAGACCGATGTCGCGGCTCCACAAAAGGCGCCAGCCAAGCCCCACCGCGATAGGTGCCACCATGTATGGGGTTAACAACAATGAAGTCATGATCCGGCGCCCCCGAATCAATCCGTAAAGAAGCAGGGCACCGGCCAGCCCCAAGAGAAACTCCAGGGCGATCGTCGCCACCGTGAATCCGAGGCTGAAGCTGGTCACCTGCCAGAAATCCGGGTCGAAGGTAAACAGGCTAACGTAATTATCGAACCCGATGAGGCGGGCGAGGTGGGGTGCGGTGAGACGCCACTTCCAAAAAGAAAGGTAGATATTATAGAGGGCGGGATAGATTAGAATCCCGCCCAAGATGACAAAGGCGGGCAATACAAGAAGATAGGGGGCCAGCGCGTTCTTCCTGGAAGGGGTCAGCCATCGAACGCGGCGGCCGTTCCGATTCCTCTCACGTACGGGTTCAGCCGAATCCATATTTTCCCGCTTCAACGGGGGAGAACAGGGGGAAGGCCGCCGCCTCCCCCCTGGATTTTTACCCCTCGTTCGCTGTCAGGACTGGAATTACCTCAGTTTCGCCGCAAGCTGACTGCAGGCATCTGCCATGGCCTGTTTGGCGGTTTTCTTTTTCTGAAGGAAATTGATCACCTCCTTCGAGGTGATATCCCGGATCTCAGCCGCCCGCGGATGCTGAGCCGCGGCGGTGCCGCGGCTGAGAGCCGTCAGCCAATCCTTCGCTACGGGAAACTTCTTCAGGTACTCGGAGCTTTTATACACGGAAGAACGGGTGGGTCCGTTTGCCCAATTGAGGGCCGCCCGGAGCTGATTTTTCTTGTTTGTGAGCGCCATGATCAGCTCCCAAGCCGCCTTCTTGTTCTTGCTCTTCTTGTCCATTATTAGCCACCACCCACCATTGTAAGTGGCGCCCACGTTCTTCCCATCGAGAGTGGGCACGAGGAACCAGCCCAACTTGTCGGCCACATTTGACTTCTTGGGGTTGGTCAGAAGTCCCCAGTAGGGAGAGAAATAGAGGCCCATGGCGGCGCGTCCCTGCATAATTGCAGTGCGATACTCATCCCGGCCGTAAGCGAGCATATCCGGCGGCGCCCAACCGTTTTGAAACGGCGCAGCGAAGATCTCGAGCATCTTGACGGATTCGGGCCGGGTGAGGAGGCATTTATATTTCCCATCGCTCAGCACGCCGTGGCCGGTGCTGTGGAGGTACCGAAGAAAATCCTGCTCCACGGAAGTCCCCGATTTTCCGCGCTGGACGACGCCGTAAACGCCGGGCTGGGTCAGCTTCTCGGCTGCCACCAAGAACTCGGCCCAGGTCTTGGGAGGAGAGAGTCCGGCCTTCTTGAACAAATCCTTCCTGTAATAAAAAATCCCCGTCCCAATCCGGTAGGGTACGCCATAGGTCGCCCCGCCGGGCTTGGGAAAGCGGCCCACCTGCCGGAGCGACCCGATGAGATCTTCATATTCGTACGCGGCGGGGGCGCTGCTGATATACTTGTCGAGAGGCTCGAACATGCCGATGGTTTCTTCATTGATCCATGGATCAATAAACGTGACCACGTCGAACTCGCCTCCCCCCGAGGAGAAGGAGAGCATCGACTTTTCCCGCAACCCCTTTTGACCCGATCCGGTCACCACTTCAACTTTGATTCCTTTCTCTCTTTCAAGTTCAGCGACAATACCCGTCGGTCCACCCGCCGCTTTGAAGAGCGTCGGGTGAATGAGAAGTGTTACTTTTGGGGCCGCTTCGGCTTTCAAACCGAAAGAGAAAGAAAGGAGCACTGCTGCCAACAACGCCAACCATCGAGCGGACAGTTTCATCTTTCCACCTCCTTTGTAATGAAAGGGCTTTCACATGGAAAAGTGTCACATCTTGCTGCAACGAGAAAAAACTCAGACCACCGCTCCGTCGCGCTGAAGCTGCTCCCGAAGACGGTCTACGTCCAACTCACGCGGGCTCACCCTCTGCTCCACACACATCGCCGCTGCGGCACCCGCCGCCTGCCCCATAGTCATGACGTGCGCCTGGTTGCGCACCGAACCGTTAGCGAAGCGGTCGCTTGAGACACATCGGCCCGTCACAAGGCAACTCTCCACTTTCTGGGGGACCATTACCCCGTAGGGGATTCCATAGGACTCGCCGTTTTTGATGTGCCTATGCTCAATGATACCAGAAGGCTGGTGCAAGTCCAAGCAATAGGCACCCCGGCCGATGTCGCGGGGTCCCTT
>CAZUHN010000187.1:0-13251 GCA_964620535.1 uncultured Nitrospinaceae bacterium
GTGAGTTGTTCTTTTCCTCGGAGATGGGTTTCAAGGTGATCCTCCACCCCTTCCTCTGGAAATACGACCGCGTACCCCGCTGACGTGTTTGCGGAAGATCCGCTGCGGCCGAGCTTGCGCTTTACGGCAACACCGACACGCGTACCGGGAGATTCCGCAGCGGCGATGGCCGCCCGGAGAGCGGCGAGCCCACCACCGACGACCAACACGTCAAACTCAGGACTCTGAATTTGACCCGTCATATCGATCAAACCTTCCAGTGCTCTCGAAGATACCGGGCGTTAAGCTGCCACATCCATCTCCCCGCCGCCTTGGGGGCCGTCCCCGCCTGGGCCCTCGCCCAAATGAGACGAACGCCAAGTTTTTCTGCCGCCTTGAAATCTGAGCCTCCCGGCGGAGACGCCAACTCAATGACGAGGGCGTCCGGACGGATACGTTTCAGACCTTCTTCAGGAAGCATGAGCGCGGGGGCAGTTTGATAGATAACATCCATTTTTTCGATGAAATCAAAATATTCTTCTATCCGGATTGGATGCAATCCCATCTGAAGAATGCGGGCGCGTACCTCTCTCCGCCTTGCCGCGACCCACACTTCCGCGCCAAGGCACCGCAGATCGCGGGCAAGAGTCACCGCGATTCGGCCGAAACCGATGATCATGCACTTTAGAGTCGGAAAACATTCGTCTGTGTTTTTTATCGTGTACGAAATCGCCCCTTCCGCCGTGGGAATGCTATTTTGGATGGCGAGGATGTCATCATCGCTGTATTCGAGGAGGTTCATCCCCAGTTTTTTGGCATTGGACCGTAGCTCATCGGTGGCATGTCCCAACACCAATGCCGCACCTTTCTTCGTCCGGCTCAATTCATCTTCGCCGACGAAGAGAGGAAAAGGCTCATACTCAGAATACAGACTTCCGTCTCTGCGGCTGCTGAGGCGGGGAATGGGAAACAATACGGCATCAACCCCATCGAGAGCATCCCCCACAGAATTCGCTTGGGGGTTCCCGATCAATTTGTCCACCTCGGGAGGGAGGCCGATACCGTTAACTGCCAATCCCGCCTTCAGGGCCTCTTCGATGAACCAGTATTGTCGTCGATCTCCTCCGAGGGCGGCCACTTTTTTCCCAGAAAATTCCACCGCCACCAACTATCTCCTTATTTTATTTGCTGAAATGATCGTCAAGATAGCGCTCGGCGAGAAGCCATTGGTTTCTGCCGGTGAATCTCGCCGCCGTACCCGCCTGTCCGCGCTCCCAGTGCACGATGACACCCAACTCCTCGGCCGCATTGAAATCTGTACTTCCAGGTGGGGAAACGAGATCGATTAGCACCTGATCGGAACGAGACCGTGAAAGCCGTTTACGCGAAAAAAGATCGAGGGGAACCGTGCTGATGATGACCGACATTTCCTCCCAGCGAACGTCGATCTCCTCCATCGGAAGGGGTATGCACCCCATTTCGAATGCCCGGGTGCGGGGCCCGGCGCGCCGAGCCACCAGAAACACCTTCCCTCCCATCGCCAGAAAAACATGGGCTGTCGTTTCCGCTACACGTCCAAACCCGACAATCATGATATTTGAGCTATGAATCGTGCCGTCGGAGTTATCTATTGCGCAACGGAGCGCCCCTTCGGCCGTGGGTATCCCATTAAATATTGCCCCTTCGTCATCGTGGCCATATTCCGCCACATGAATTCCGCGTTCCTCACCAGCTTTCTTCATCCACTCGGGTGCGCCTCCCGTAAACAGAATGGCACTCGACAAAATGAGATCCCATTCTTTCGCGTCAAGCCGGACGGGAGTATCGGAAAAGGGGGCGTACAAATCACCGTTGTTGGCCACTCCGGGTGTGGGACAAATGACAATTTCAGCGCCCTCAACCGCCTCCGCGACACTAGATGCAAGAGGCCGCTCAACCACATCCGTAATTTCCGGGGTGGTCCCAAAACAGCGAACCTCTGCGCCCGCCTTACGCAGGCGGCGAGCCATCTCCAATTTTCTGCGGTCGCCACCCAAGATGGCGGCCTTTTTCCCCGAAATGCTCACTTCCAACTCGACTTCCCTCACACGAAAACAGGCGCTAGTAAAAAATCAACAACAATAATCCATAATCTCATTTTGTGAGACAGCCAAAAACCGCCGTCCATTGAAAACTTTCGGAACTTAATGCGGTAGGGAAAATATTATAGCCAAATTATTGATTTTCACAACCCACGACAATACAGGCTTATGGAAATAGATCGGCAAATGACCATCAAATCCCACGAATTGAGCCTATTGACGTTTAAGGCAAACTCATATTAGGGTGTTGCCCGATTTCCAAAAAATGTATTTTACTATCTTGTATTCGGCTTAATGAGCGGGTAGCTTGTCACATCCCAATAGCTCGATTGAATTAGAAGCCATGGCATTTCGGGATCGCAAGACTTTCGTTAGTTTTTCCAAATTACTCACCTTTTCATTCAATTCAAAAGGAGACAATAAATGAGATTAATCGGGTACCTGACGATGGCTCTCCTCGCCGTCACGCTCATCGTCCCGGCCTCGCCAGCCTCGGCGGCAGAGGACGCCCTCGACAAGATCATCAGCACGAAAACATTCAATATCGGGGTCATACCGGGCATTAGCACAAAGCTTGACCCGAACACGGACAAATGGTCTGGTTTCATTCCCGATTCCTTGAAGTGGGTCTGCTCCCAGATCAAAGTGAAATGCAAATTCCATAAAACCCACTGGAGCACTTTCGCCGCGGGCCTGCAGTCCAGACAGTTCGAACTGAGCGCCGCCTCGACTTTCACGACTCCCCAAAGGGCCGCGGCCGTATCCTTCCTCCCGACCCTTTACTATCTGGGCAACGGCGTGACTACGCTGAAGAAGAACGAGGGTCGGTTCAAGACCCTTGGGGACATAAACAAGTCCGACGTCACGATCTCGACGGGCCAGGGCACCTCACAGCACAGATGGGCTCTGGACGTGTTCCCCAAGGCCAAGCTGATCACCACAAAGGCGATCACCGAGACGCGCCTGCTGGATCTCCTCGCGGGTAAGACGGACGTCGCCCTCAGCGACTCGGGCCAATCACATCGTTTCGCGGCGGCCCACCCCAATGTGGTCAACATTTTTGCCAAGAAGCCCCCCGGGATGACCCCCATCGCCTGGTCCACCCGATTCGAGGACATAAAGCTGAAAAGTTTCATGACCCAGATGGTAAAAGTACTCATTTCCTCGGGTCGATTTGAGCGTCTCATGGTGCAGTACAAGATTCCGTCCGGCTCCTACATGATGCCGGCTCCCGCATTGACGCCGAACAGATAGCATCACAATGGCTCGCTGGCCCGCCCCATAGGGGGCGGGCCAGCGTCCAGCCGCAAGAATAATGCGGGTTTCAATCCGCGAGCCCAAATCTGAGTTGTCCGCTCATCTCAACGCTTGCGATAATGCGATGGGAGCGGCCGCGCTTCGTCGCGAAGGCGCGGCTAGAATATCTACAAATTACACTTCAAAGGCGCAAAACGACGATGATGCCCCTCATCAAAGTAGAAGATCTTCATAAGACTTTCCCGACAAATTCTGGCCCCCTTGAGGTCCTCAAGGGGATTTCAATGAATGTTCATAAAGGGGACGTGGTCAGTATGATCGGGGCGAGCGGCTCCGGCAAAACCACTTTCCTCCGCTGCCTGAACTTCCTGGAAGAGCCAACCTCCGGGAGGATCTATATCGAGGGGGAGCTCATGGGCTACCGGGAAGCGAGTCCCGGCAAGCTGGTCCACGACTCCAAGTCCAACATCGACCGCATGCGCTCCCAATTCGGAATGGTTTTTCAACATATCAACCTGTGGCCGCACAGAACCGTCATCGAAAACATCACTGAAGCGCCGATATTTGTCCTGAAAAAACCCAAGGATGAGGCGGTCGCCAAGGCCGAGGAGCTCCTCCAGATGCTCGGCCTGCCCGAGAAGCGGGACGTTTATCCGGCCAAGCTATCGGGCGGACAGCAACAGCGCGTGGCGATCGCCCGGGCCATGGCAATGGACCCCAAGATCATGCTCTTCGACGAGGCAACCTCCGCCCTCGACCCCGAGCTCATCGGAGAGGTGCTCGAGGCGATGCGGGATCTTGCCCAGGGTGGAATGACCATGGTGGTGGTCACCCATGAGATGGGGTTTGCGCGCGAAGTTTCGGACAGAATCATTTTCCTCCACAATGGCGTCATCGAGGAGGAAGGACCGCCGGAACGGATTTTCAGCGACCCCCAGAAAGAGAGGACCAAGCAGTTCCTGAAAAAGGTTCTTTGACGATTCTATAGGAGGTCTCGTCACGATGACTGGGATGGGCTACGTTTGGCACTTCAATGTCGTATGGGATTATAAGTGGGCCTTTTTGTACGGATCTGTCTGGACGATCTATCTCACCATGACCGCGCTGGTGGGATCTACCCTTCTCGGTCTCATCTTCGCAATCATGAGTGGCACCAAAAACAAGCCATGCCGGTACATCGCCATCGGCTACATCGAGTTTATCAGGGGGCTGCCCGCCCTGGTGGTCTTGGTGTGGATCCACTACTCCCTCCCGATACTGGTGGGGATCTCCATGACCGCCTTCTGGGGCGCCGCCCTCGGCCTCTCCTTTTGCCAGTCGGCCTATTCGGCGGAAATCTTCCGGGCGGGCATCGAGGCAATCCCCAAGGGGCAAGTGGAAGCCGCCCGCTCCCTGGGAATGTCCGGCACCTTGACGATGCGCCGGATCATCCTGCCCCAGGCGATCCGGATCATGGTCCCCCCCTTCATCAATGTTTTCGCTAGCTTGTTGAAGTGGACCTCGCTGGCCTCGATTATCTCCGTAACCGAACTGCTTCACCGGAGCGAGGCCATGATCCAGATCACCTTCCGCCCCCTGGAGATCTACACCATAACCGCGCTGATATATTTCGTCCTCATCTTCCCGGTGACCCAGCTTTCGCGGGTGATGGAAAAGAAAATGAGCTACACTTAAGGGGAACCTTCATCGCCGCTCTTCCCCCGGAAAATTGCTGATTTTTCAGATGAGGACCGGCTGAATTCCATGTTCCTGGAAATTGCCTAGCGGATTAGCCTCCCTCCTTCGGGAGTGAGATATGCCTGTAGCAAAAGATCTGGCGGTCACAAAGGAAGTCTCCCGCTACATTACCGACACGGATTTTGGGACCCTCCCTTCCGAAGTCATAGACCGAGCCAAGACATGCCTGTTGGACGCGGTCGGCGTAGGAATCGCCGGTACGCTTTCTAAAGCAGGACGGCTCGCCATCGATTACGGGCTATCCGCCTTCAAGGAAGGGCCCGCTTCCCTTTACGGCTCACATCACTCATTGAATCTCGAGGGCGCCGCTTGGACAAACGCCGTACTGGTCAGCGCTCTTGACATGGACGATGGACACAGGGAGTCCGTCGGGGGCGGGAGGGCGGATAACGTTTCCGGCCACGCAGCCGGGCATCCCGCCGCGGTTGTCATCCCGGCAGCGGTTGGAGCCGCTCAGACCGCCCGGGCCAGCGGACAGGAACTCCTCACGGCCATTGTCGTTGCCTATGAGGTATCCATCCGGCTGGCCGCCGCAAGAAATCCGGCCATCGTCCTCAGCAACGCAACCGGCAACTGGGGCGCTTTCGCCGCCGCCATCGCGACGGCAATAATTCAAAAACTCGAAATGGAACGGGTGACAGAAATGCTTGGGATCGCGGCCGCCTTTGGGCCGAATCCGCCCTTAAGCAGAGACCTGAGCTATATGCCCATGCTCAAGGAATCCATCGGTTGGTCATGCCTGACGGGGGTCGGCGCGGCAGAACTCGCGCGGCGCGACTTCACCGGAAAGGATCGGATACTCGATAACCAGGGGCAATTTGACCCCGCCATGTTTGCGGACTTAGGGGAGACCCACATCATCTTGAACGGCTACTTCAAGCCGCATTCAGCATGCCGCATGACCCACGCTCCGATCGATTGCGCCGTGGAGCTGATTCGGACGAAGAAATTTCCACTTGGAGACATCAAATCCATAATCGTAATAACGTCGTTGAAGGGAACGCACCTGAGAGACCCGAAACCCCAGACGCTGGAAACCGCTCAGTACAGCATCCCCTTTCTGGTCGGGGTGGCCCTTCGCTTCGGCGCTGTGAATCCACACACCTTTCATGAAGGCATGCTGAAAGATAGGGAAGTGTTGGATATCGCGGGGAAAGTTCGTCTCGAAGTTGATGAATCCCAAAAGGCAGATCCAGGAAAGGAAATTACTTTTCCCATCAAGAGCTCAGGCGAGATTGAGATCATCACCGAAGATGATACATTCCGCCTTCGCATCGAGGATCCCAAGGGAGACCCGCTCAATCCCATGAAAAGTGAAGAGATTTTGGAAAAATTCCATAATAATACGAAAAAAGTTCTCGGCCAGGATAAATCCGAGCGCCTGTTCAGTTTTCTTTCAGGGGTGGACGTAAAACCTCATCTCGACGCCCTCGCGCCCCTTCTCACTCCATTAGAGCCATGACTTCGAAATTTTTTACCAGGGAAGGGAATGGGGCGTCTCGCCAATCGATAAATCGCCTCCAGGTAGTCGTTGAGCGTAGTGAATCCAAGGATTGAAGATGTCTAGGATTTCTCTCGCCGAAGATGAAGCATTATATTTTCATCTGTCCATTCAATACATTCGGGATCGGGAAAATTATCCGTTATTTTTTGACTGAAATACATGGCCGCATTTTCCAACTCTTCTGATGAATAAAGTGAAAAGGTGGAATAATGCTTCTCCCTGCATTTCATGAGAAGACCGGATAAACTGCATTTCCGCGGATACCGAAACCTCCTTGCCTCGGCCAGTTCCAGCCCATCTGTCTGCTCCACCCACTTTTCCATTTCAGCGAGCTCGAACAAACGGGTTTCCTTTTCTAAAAATTTCGGGAAAAACTCTCCCCAAATGCTCCTTGCGTTTTGCTCTGGCAAACGAGTGTAAATGAATAATTGGCCGTTTTCCTTGATAAATCTCTTTCCTTTTTCTAGGAATTTCGGAAAATCAAAATGATGGACAGCGTTAAAAGTGAAGACGGCGTCAAATTCTCCCCTTTCGAATGAAAGATCTTCCACGCTAGAGACCCGCGTCTCGAAATTCGAGATTCCCCCTTCGGACAAATACCGTCCCGCCTCGGCAAGCATCTCCGGATTGATATCAGCACAGGTAAGGTGCAGTCCCGGCAGATGCTCGAAAAGGAGCAAATCGTAGCGCCCGGCCCCGCATCCGATGTCCAGCGCTCGAATTTGCCCAAGATGCCGGTGTTTATCCTTGATGAAATGAATCGGCTCCGGATCGGTGGTCCGCAAGTCCCTGTATTTGCCCGCAACCAGGGCAAAATGGGATTGCATCTCCTCGCGCTCGTCTTGGCCTTGATCGGGGGACAAGAAAAAACTCCGGAATTATAGACAAAAACGTAAATGGACGAGAAGACGGCGGGCCGCCGGAGGGCAACTCCAGGCAAAAACCGAAAATCTCCGGCCGAAGGCGCCGATAATCTCTCCGTCAAAAACCCGCTACCAATCAAGTTTCTAAATCCGGCACATCAGACCGGGCAAAAAGGCTCGCCAATTATAAACGGAAAATCCCATCCAGCCAAATCAAATATCGAAACCGATCGGGGGGAAATCATATAGCCCCCCGCCGAAAGTTTCCGCCCCCAATTTTTTCGCACGGCATCGAAGGCGCGCACCGCCATTTCGCACAATATATTTCTAAACTCCCCATCGGCAAATCCCCGCCCCGCGAGGGCCGCGGCGAGACCCGGCATCGCCCAAGGAACTCCCCGCGGCCGCCCCTCAAGCCTGGATACAAACGGGCCGGGGAAACATCGCGCCGCCCTTTTTCATCTCCCGGCGGGGGTCTCGCCGTTGAGCCCAAATGGGAGGGAACAACGGGCCGAATGAAAAACCTTACTCCTGCGTGCTCTCGTGCCAGCGGAGAAAGTGGTTGCGGACCGCGCCCAGGCCGTAGATGGCGCAAAAACCAATAACCCCGATGAGAGCCATGCCCATGAAAGCGTCCGCGGTCAGGTTGTCTTCCCTCGCCAGCATGATCATGAACCCGATCCCTTCCTGCGCCCCCGCCAACTCGGCCGCGATAAGCCCGCGGAAGGCATAACCGAGTCCGATCCACAACCCGGTCATAACGTGGGGCAAGGAGGCGGGCAGCGTGACCCGCCAGAAAAGCTGCCCTCGGCTCGCGCCCAGGGAGCGTGCCGCGCGGATGATGGCGGGTTCGGTCATCTTGACGCCGTCAAAGGTGCAGATGATGGCGGGAAACAACGCTCCGTAGGTGATGATGAAAATCTTGGAACCCTCCCCCATCCGGAACATCAAGATGGCGAGCGGGATCCAAGCCACCTCGGGGATCTGACGGAATATGTCCACGAGCGGCTCGAGCGCATCGCCGATGATCCGGACCTGGCCCATGAGCAAACCGATCAGAATGCCCATGGCGGAGCCCAAAAAGAACCCCTCGGTGATGCGAACCACCGAGGCGATGATGTGGTGAAGAAGTTCACCCCCTTCCGACCGCTTGATTCCAGACTGGATAGCCATCCAGGGAGACGGCAGGATGAGAGGGTCCACCAATTCGAGAGTGACGGAAAGCTGCCAAAGGATGACAAACCCCGCCATCGAGACGGTGGAAATTCCAAAGCGGCCTGACAAAGATTGCGTTTGCAACGCCTCTCCTAGTAGAACGCGCCTTCCCGGCTCGTGGAATGCCAGCGGAGAAACCATCTGCCCGCGATTTCCACGAGGCGCGTGATACTAAATCCCAAGGTTCCGATTACGGCCATACCCAAGATGACCAAATCCCCGCGGAAATAATTTCGGGCGTCCTGAATCAGAAAACCCAGGCCCGATGTGGAACCCACCAACTCCGCCGCGACCAGCAAGGCGAAGGAGACCTGAACGCCCAGCCGAAAACCGGTGAAGATGTAAGGGAGGGCTCCGGGAAGGACCACGCGGAAGAAAATGTCCCGGCGGTTGGCCCCCAGGCTACGCGCGGCGCGCGCCAGAACGGGATCCAGCGAGCGGACCCCCACGAAGGTATTGGTGACAACAGCGATAAAAACTCCCATGGATATGATGAATACTTTGGAGGCGTCTTCGATACCGAACCAGATAAGGGCCACCGGAATCCAGGCTAAACCGGGGACGGGCCGGATAATTTCGACCAATGGCCCCACCGCCGCATGGAAGAGCCGAAACTGGCCCATCAGTATTCCGATTATGACGCCGGTGAAAGAACCAACGACAAAACCCTTGGCCATTCGCCAAAGGCTGACGGAAATGTGCTCTGTCAACTCACCTGCTTGAAAAAGATCAACCGCTCCTTCCCAAACTTCCTTAGGAGGCGGCAAGAAGAGCGGATTGACCAATTTGTAATGCGTGACCACGAACCAATAGACAATCAACCCTCCGATAGAGATGGCGCGCGTCATCATTTTTCTGTTCATGCACCCTCTCCCGAGGCCGCAGAACCCGTGTCCTCCACTTCCAACGACTTCTCCACCTCCACTCGAATGAGGTCGTCCATCTTCCGATACAGTTCGTTGAATTCGGGAGAAGTCCTCTCCCGGGGACGGGGAAGGTCAACGCCAAGAACCGCCTTCACTTGGCCCGGGCGGGCCGTCATGACCACCACCCGGTCGGCCAGAACGATGGCCTCGTCGATGGCGTGGGTCACGAAGAGGACGGTTTTTTTCGTTACACCGAGAAGCTTCAGGAGCTCTTCCTGCATCACCCGACGCGTCTGGGCATCTAATGCACCAAAAGGCTCGTCCATCAATAGCACGTCGGGATCATTCGCCAGCGCCCGGGCGATCCCGACGCGCTGCTTCATTCCGCCCGAAAGCTCGAAGGGGTATTTGTCCTCAAATCCCGTAAGGTGGATGCGCTGGATGAGCTCCAGCGCGCGGGCGTGCCGGTCGGCTTTTTCCATCCCCTTTATGACGGGACCGAATTCGACATTTTCGAGCACCGTCCGCCAGGGGAAAAGGGCAAATTCCTGGAAGACGAAACCCCGGTCGGGTCCCGGATCGATGACCGGACGCCCATCGACGCGGACCTCCCCCCCCGAGGGGGGGAGGAATCCTGCGACGATGTTCAGCAGGGTGGATTTTCCGCATCCGCTGGGACCGAGGATGCAGATGACTTCGCCTTTTTGGACCTCGATGTTTATTTCATCCAGTGCCCGCACCGTTGATTTGGCGCGCCGGTCGACGAACTCTTTCGAGACCCGATCTACTCGAAGATTAACCGTCATATCGGAAATTCAATACGGAATCCTCAAACCGATAAAGGAAACTGCCCTTTTTATAGCTTGCAGGCCCCTTCGGTCTTCGCCAAGTCCTTCGCGACCGACTTCAGGAGATCCGTATAGACAAATTCTTTCATGTTCGGCGTTCTTTTGAGCTTCCTTCCGACTCTCTTCATATTATTGGCCACCGCCTGCTCGGCGTCCACCATTTCATCCGTGATTTCAAGCCTGTAGAAAGTGTTGTCGAGAATGGGTTTCATCGCGGGAGCGGACATCTTATATGCCTTGCCCAGGATACTGAGGAACTCTGCGCGATTTCCCGAATCGTTCATGAACCGGTAGGACTTCAACATCGCGCGCATATACGCCCTCATGGCGGCCTGCTTGTTTTTCAGGGTCTCTTTCCGCGCGCTGATGAGGGTGAAGGAAAGATGGATATTGGCGGACTTCGCCGTTCCGCTAAACTTGTTGAGCAACTGGGAATGCGCAAAATGCGTCGGTCGGACCTTTTCCGCGGTCGTCAGATGCGGATACCAAACCACCCCGCCGTCCACGTCCTTGTTCTTGAATGCGGCGACGAGATCATTCGGTGTCAGGTTCACCACCCGGATCTTCTTGGCGTCCAGATTATATTTTTCAAGAAAATTGATCCACAGAATGTGGGCCGCGGATGCGAAACGCAGCCCGATCTTTTTCCCGTAGAAGTCGGTAGGTTTCGTCATGCCCAAGTCCTTGCCGACAAATATCTCGAGGTAATCCTTGTCCTGCCCGTTCTGGGCGATGATGCAGGCGGGCACGTTGGCAGCAGCCAGCGAGACAAATGGCAAATCCCCCGAGTGGCCCAGATCGACTCCGGCCGCCGCGAGTGCCTCGACCATGGCAGCGCCGGAAGAGAAGATCTTGTGGTCAATCGCGAGATCCTCTTGCGTGAAGTAACCCTTCGCCTTGGCGACGTGGATGGGTGCCCCAATGTTGCCACCGCCCGAGCCTACGATCAGTTTGTACTTGGACGCTTCCGCGACACCGGCGCTCGAACCAAAGGCCCAGACCGACACAACCGCAACGAGCATTAACAAATTGACTCGTTTCCGCGCACATTTCATATCGCAAGTCCTCCTTTTTACGACGAACAGGCGAGCGAAACCCTCAAGCTTGCGTTCACCTACCTACCCGTAGACAGATCGACGCGGACACATTGTCCCATCGCCCAGGTCCTCAAATAAACTCTTGATTATTAGGAGACATGCTACAAAATTTGTCAATGAAGTGCAAAATTGGAAAATGCGTAGCGGCCGAGACATTTTTCACACCCCGCAGCACGGGGAAAAAGCCGTAAGGTCAAAAGAATATCTTATTGAAGTATTCTTGCGTCCTCATGGAGAAACAAGCAGGTTCGGGGAAACTGAACATTTACGGCCGAAAAGGACTACAACAATAATTTTTTTACCATTCCAAAACGATCCGCCCGACGGGGTCCCCCCGCCGGAGTTTTTCCAAGGCCCCGTTCGCCTCTTCCATCGCGTAGCGATCAGAGATGATGGGTTTGACGCGCCCGTCGTTCACAAGCGATGCCACATCCTCGACGTCCTTCACCGTATGGTTATGCGACGCGATGATCTGGATCCACTTGGAGACGAGCTTGAAGGGCTCCCACGGAAAGGTCTGCCCGGGCTGGTATCCCAATAGGATGAGGCGACCCCCGGGCCGGAGGAGTTCCAGGCATTGCTGGAGAACGACGGGCACGGCCGCCCCTCCGACGATCTCGAGCGCCACGTCGGCCCCCACGCCGTCCGTCATATCAAGAATGGCCTGGACGGGATCCACTTCGGTAGCATTGATGGTTTCGGCGGCGCCCAACTCCCGAGCCTTTTCGAGCTTATCCGGCATCACATCCACCCCGATCACCTTCGCGCCGAGGTATCGGAGAAGTTGAAGGGCGTGCAACCCGAGGCCGCCCAGCCCAAAAACCGCCGCCGACTCGCCCAGTTCGATGCGCGCCATCCGAATGGCATGAAAGGGGGAAGCCATCGTTCCGCCGGTGAGGGAGGCTCCGTCCAACGGCACATCGGAGGCCACCTTCACGAGGTTGCGATCAGTAACGGAAACGAATTCTCCGAAGCCGCCATCCAGCTCCATGCCTAGCCGCCCCGGGGTGTTGAGGCACATTTCCTCGTGGCCCATCCGGCACATGCGGCATCGCCCGCAGGTAATCTTGTTAACCATGACGACGTGGTCCCCGGGCCGTACCCGTTCCACCTCCGAACCGACCTCGATCACCACCCCGGCGCTCTCATGACCGAGGAGAAGAGGCGTTTTCGTGGAACTGAATGCACCGTCGATCAATTTGAGATCCGTGGCGCACAATCCGTTCGCCTTGGATTCCACCAGGGCATCGCAGGGGCCCAGCTTCGCGGGTTCGGGAACCCCCTCCCAAACCAGCGGCGCCCCGAATTCTTTTAAAATCATTCCCCTCATTTGGGAAAACCTCCCTGCGGAACCCGAAAACACTCAAAGGGCCCTCATAGACGAAAGCCCCCAACAAGAGATCGAAGAAAGCAAAACAGTAGCAAAGATATAGACCCATGACGATCTTGTCAGAAACATTCCCCGATTGGCCGAAGGTTTCATCCATTCAACTGAACGACAAGGATGATTCCTCACCCAATTTCTTCTCGGGAATTCCTACAGGAACTCAATTGCCATGGCGGAAAAAAGAGGGCAAAGGAAAGATCCCTCCTCTCATTCATTAGCGGGCCCGCGCAAATTTCACGGAAACCTCGCCAAGGGCAAATCCCTTTTTCTGTCAGCCCGGTGAGAATTAGCTCAATTTTTCGCGGTTTTTTCCCTGGGCCTTCAGGCCGAAAGATTCTCTCTGTTCATAATCCAAGCAATATCATTCACTTATCAGAAACTGGCAATTGGATACCGTGTTGATGGAAATGATGAAAA
>CAZUHN010000188.1:0-3406 GCA_964620535.1 uncultured Nitrospinaceae bacterium
CGGGTCAGCCTCCACGGCGACCTCTTCCCCATTGGGTGTCTTTGCGCCGGAGGTTTTCCGGTCGGCCGGAGACGCGCCGTAAAAGACGAGGGCATCAAGGAGCTGGTCTGTCCCAACGTTCTGGACCCCGCAACCACAAAATACGGGAAGGAAGGATCCTTCAAGAATCCCCTGGCGGAGCCCGCGGATAATTTCTTCGGTGCTGAGCTCCCCATCCTCCAAATATTTTTCGAGAAGCGATTCATCCGCCTCAGCGGCAAACTCAATGAGCTTTCCCCTTTGCTCTTCGTAGGCCTCTGCCAGTACGGTCGGAATTTCGATTTCTTCGCCCTTCCCCGTGCCTTCCTTTTCATAGGTGAGCGCCCGGCCGACGACCAAATCCACCACACCGTTAAATTCAAGCCCTTTCCCGATGGGAAGCTGGAACAAGGCGAGCCGAACTCCCAGGGTTTTTTCGGCGTACTCCAAGGCACGGAACAGGTCGGCTTGCTCGTGGTCCATGTAGTTGACAAAGAGGAACCGAGCGATTTCCTCCTCCACCGACCAAGCAAACGATTTCTCGGTGAGAACCTTGAGCTCGCTATAACCGTTGATGACGATGACCGCGTTGTCCGCGGCACGGACGCCGGCCACAGTTTCTGCGATGAAATTCGAGTACCCCGGCGTGTCAATAAAGTTGAGACGATGCTTGTTCCAATCGGCAAAAGCGAGAGCCGCGACGATGGAGGACCCCCTCTCCACTTCCTCCGGCTCGGAATCCAGGATGGTGTTCCCGGCATCCACTTTGCCTTGCCTGTCCGTGCTGCCGGCGGTGAAAAGGCACGCCTCAACTAGGGAGGTTTTCCCGTTTCCCCCCTCTCCCACGAAAACTGAATTGCGAAGACTGGCGACTTCATGAGCGGTCATACATACAACTCCTTTGGATTCAAGGAATTTTGGATTGAATCTTCAGGCGAAAACCCCTTCCGGGTGGAAAAACCCCACGTAATTTTATTAAAGCATTGGTTTATGTTGCCATTTAGGGATCGGATTGTCAATCATTTTGAATAACTTGAACAGATATTTTAAAGCTTGGCTTCAACTTTAAAGGGGTAAATCTCCCCGTACTCCATTTCGGCCACGACCCCCATGGTTCGGGGACCACCCCTCACCCCCGTCCCCTTTTGTTGGCGAGGCGGTCTCGCCGCTGGGATTTTCCACCAGAGCGTTCTTTCCCTCTTTGGCGGAAACTCACCCGGATTGGTGTCCCGAAAAATTCATATTTCTCGCGGAGGCGATTTTCGATGTAACGGCCATATTGCACGATGGGAATCCGCCGCAGGCGGCTGACGAAAAGGACAAAATGGGGAGGGGCGACAGAGGTTTGGGTCGCGTAATAGATCCTCGGTCTCTTTCCGTCCGTCCCCGATGGAGGCGGGTGGGCTTGGGTCCACTTTTCAACCGCCGTGTTGAGGGTGCCCGTCGGTACTCGGAGGCGGTACGAAGCGGAAACTGTCTTGATAACCTCGAAAATTCGCTCACAGCGCATTCCCGTCAAAGCAGAGAGGGATATGACCGGCGCAAACTCCAGATGAACCAGCTTTTCGTAGATAGAGCGCACTTTGGCGTCGAAGGTTTTGGTGTCTTTTTCGATGATGTCCCATTTATTCAAAAGGATGGCGCAGGAACGCCCCGAGTCGAGGATGTGGCGGGCTATATGGGCATCCATTGCACGGGGCCCCTCGGTCGCATCCACAACGAGGAGGACCACCTCGGCCCGCTCGATGCTCCGGTAAGCGAGAATCATACTGAGGGCCTCCACCTTCTTTCCACCGATCTTTCCCTTTTTGCGGATGCCCGCCGTGTCCACGAAACGATAGTCTTGCCCCCCCCGCCGCAGAAGAGAATCGACAGGATCGCGCGTGGTGCCAGGTTCGGGGCTGACGAGGGACCTCTCCTCCCCCAGGAGGCGATTCACGAGAGAGGATTTGCCGACGTTGGGGCGGCCCACAACGGCTACGCGAACCTCCTCCGTCTCCTTCCCCACCTCCTCTCCGGGCGGTACTAATGAAAGCGCATCTTCGAGCAATTCGGCCACCCCGGTGCCATGCTCGGCCGATATGAGGCGGGGATCGCCGAAGCCCAGGCGGAAGAACTCCCACAAAGCCTCCCGGGCGCGAGAGACGTCTGCCTTGTTCACGACGAGGAGAACGGGCTTTTCTGAGGATCGGACGCGCTCGGCGATTTGGACGTCTCCCGGAAGGAGACCCTCCAACCCGTCGGCGAGGAAGAGTACAACATCGCCTTCAGCGATGGCGGAGGCTGTCTGCTCCGCAATCAGGGGGCTGAAGGGATCCGTCTCTGCGGGAGAGATCCCCCCGGTATCGATTGTGAGAAATCCCCTTCCCTCCCACTCGCCCCGGCCGTAGCGGCGATCCCGGGTCACGCCCGGCTCGGGCCGGACGATGGCCTGCCGGCGGCCCACCAACCGGTTAAACAGGGTTGATTTGCCTACGTTTGGCCGACCCACGATGACGAGAACGGGAAAAGTCATGGTAGCCACAGCCTACGCGATCCGGGAGGAAGGAGAGTCGCTCCTAAGGCCGAGACCCGCGGCCGGGAGTGATGACGGCGTATCTGCGCCGCCCGGAGCCGATTCGCTGGAGGGGCGACTGCACAAAATTTACGATACCCTCGGCGATGCCGTCAGCGAGAAAGCGCCGGTACCTCGGCGAGCGAGAGCGCCGGGCCTCGGTGGAATTCGTGATAAAACCGGCCTCGATCAGAACGCTGGGCATCTGTGCGCCGAGAAGGACATAGAACGGGCCGCGCTTTACGCCAAGATCCTTCACGCTTCGGTAGCCGCGCCGCGAACGAGAGATCATGGCCCTCTGAACCTTATCCGCCAGAATTTGGGATTCGTTGACCTTCGATCGAAGCATCAGATCGTTGAGGATTTTATCCAAATCGCTCATGCGGCTTACCGTCGTCTCACTCTCCCGGGCCGCGATCTCCAGAGCACGGGGGCTCGAAGCCTCACTCAGAAGATAGGTCTCGATCCCGTTCGTGCGCCGGAGTGGTGAGCTATTCGCATGGATAGAGATGAAAACATCCGCGTCGAAGTCGTTTGCGATACCAGTGCGCTTCTCCAGGGACAGATACTGATCTCTTCGGCGAGTAAGGAAAACCCGGTTTCCGGGGAGGCGCTTCCGAAGACGGTCCGCCGCCCGGCGGGCGAGGTCGAGCACTAATTCCTTCTCGACGAGACCACCGAGTCCGACCGCACCAGGATCCCTCCCTCCGTGTCCGGGATCGAGAACGATGCGGCCGAGACCGCTACGGAATCGTGCGGAAAGATCCATCTCGCGTTTTTTTTCTCCAGCGGACCTCGGAGAGGGGGGTACTCCCCCGCCCGATCGTGTCTCCC
>CAZUHN010000189.1:0-14532 GCA_964620535.1 uncultured Nitrospinaceae bacterium
CTCCGGATAGTCGGAAACCGCAACTCGATATTTCCTTTATATTAAATATAGACTTATTTTAGCAGAATCGACAATGAAAACATAATGAGAAATTCCTGGGCTGGGTTCCCACTTGGCAATTCGTCATTGTGGTTGGAGGGAATGCATTTTCCACCGGAGAAAGGGCGAAAAAGGGGGGCGGCCTGCCGCCCGTGCCCTACGGTTTCACCTGGGCGCTTTCCCTTGTGCTTTTGTGGAGGCGCACGTCGAGTTCCTTGGGAAAGAACCCGACGAAGCGGACGAAGGGGGGAAGCTGGATATTCTTCTCCCCAAGGGGGAGTCGGTTCGCGCCAGCGTGTGCCTTTTGGAGATCGACCACGGCGGGGATTTGATTGGTATCAAGCGTGTTGAGGAACTCTTTTTTGGAGGTAACAAAGACATCTATCCGGTAAATCCGGTTCTCGTCAATTCGAAGGCCCGTCGGAATATTTCTGTATTCCACGGGGACCGTGAGCTTTGCCTCAGTGGGGATCTCCAACCGGAGGTCGAACATGACCGGCGGTGCGTCGGGGCCCACCGTGACAAGCCAGAGTGCCCCGACAATGGCGACCGAGGCCAGTTTTTTCTGCCAGTTCTGGGTGAAGAGGGATTTGGTGAGTACTCCCCCCGACCTCCCGGACGCCTCGCCTGCGTGCAGGCGCTCGGCCAGCCAGACCGAAAGCTGCTCCGGGGTGTCGAGCATTCGGATCTTACCCTGCTCTACGGCCGAGACCTCTCCGCGCTCCTCCGAAACAACGAGGGCAATCGAGTCGGATTGTTCCGTGATGCCCAGGGCGGCGCGGTGGCGTGTTCCGTAGTGGAGCGCAATCTCGGGATTTTCCGATAGGGGGAGCACGCACCCGGCTCGCTCGATCCGCTCCTCCCGGATGAAGAGCGCCCCGTCGTGAAGGTGGGTCCCCGACTCGAGGATGGTCTCGACCAAACCTTTGCTTAACCGGGCATCGATCCGTTCCCCCGGGCTGGCGAAAAGAGGAAGGAGGGAGTTGCGCCGCTCGATTACGATGAGAGCGCCGCGGAGTTTTGAGGCGAGTGAAAAGGTGGTCTCGGCGATTATCTCGACGCTCTCCTCGGGAATCCGGATCCGGCTCGCTTGCCGCAAGATGCCTCGAATCGAGAGCAAGGGGTTGAAGCGTTGGAGAATCTGCCGGATATCGGACTGGAAAATGATAAGGAAGAAGATCAGGGTGGCCATCCACGAGAACCCGAGGAGCCAGGAGGTGAGGATAAGCCCGGTAGCTCTCGCCGCGAAGAACGCGATTCCCAGCGCGAAAAGCCCGATTAGAACGCGGAGCGCCCGCGTTCCTCGAAAACGGAGGTAGGCCTGATAGACGAGAGTCGACATAAGGGCGATGTCAAGGAAATGGTTCCAGGGAACGCCGGCCAGCGTCCGGATCAGGGTTTGAAACATCTAACGAATCTCCAGCAAGGCGCTTTCCGGCGGGAGCCGGGGAAAACGGCGCGAAATCCACAGTGTTCTTTCTTGACTGGCTCCATGCTTATTGCCCTTTCAAAACTCGATTCCCTTTTGTGCCGAGATGCCCGCGTCGAAAGGATGTTTGACGGGGCGCATTTCCGAAACGAGATCGGCGAACGCGATGAGTTCCTCGGACGCGCCCCGGCCGGTGAGGACCACGTGTATCGACGGGTCGCGCTCCCGGAGGGCGGCGATCACCTCGCCGGTCTCCAGGTGTCCCAGGCTTATCGCCACGTTAATCTCGTCGAGGATCACCATTGCGTACTTTCCCGAGAAGATCGCCTCGCGCCCAAGCTTCCAGATTTCTTGTGAGGTACGCCGGTCTTGGCCGGGATCTTTTGTGATCCATGTGAATCCGTCCCCCAGGTCCACGCGAAGCTCTAGCTCCGGCGCAAGGCGCTTGAAGGCCTCGGCCTCTCCCGTTTGCCAGGCTCCTTTGATGAACTGAATGAGGTACACCCGCAGGCCCTGGCCCACCGCCCTCAGGGCGAGTCCGAAGGCCGACGTTGACTTGCCCTTGCCCTTCCCCGTGTTCACGATCACGAGGCCGTGTGGCCGCTTCGCCATCTTTCCGCCTTCCCCAAAAGTTCCCTCAAGCATCTGCCGTCCTTGCCACCGGACATCCCCGGTATCATATAGGACAAACGGCCTCATTGCCCGGCCTCGGTTCCGCCATCCTCGTTTCCTCGAAGACGGGAAGGAGAAAATCATGCCCCATCAACAATTCCGCCTTACCTCGCCCTCCGCCGCCACCGGCCGCTACTCGAAGGCCGTCCTCGCCGGAAATACCCTCTACCTTTCTAGTCAGACGGGGAGGGGCCTGGACGGTAGCCCGCCCGCGTCGGGGGACGCTTCCGCCCAGGCGCGGCAGGCCTGCGAGAACATCAAGCAGCTCCTCGAGGAGGCGGGGGGCGACCTCTCGTGCGTGGTGAAGCTCCTCACCTTGATCACCGACCGCGCCCACCGCGAGCCGGTCTTCGCCGTTCCGGCCGAATACTTCGGTTCCCACGTCCCCGCCAGCACGGGGCTCATCATCGACGGCCTCGCCACCTCCGACTTGCTGGTCGAGGTCGATGCGACGGCGGTCCTTCCCTGAGGGGCTGTGCGCGGAATGTTTCGTCTCGCTTCCCGGCTCGAGGTAGCACCGCTCCCCAAATCGGGGGTGTACCACCTCATCCTTCACCTCCCGCGGCCCGCCCGGATCCGCGCGGGGGCGCTCGGCGCGCTCCGCCTCCGGGCCGGCTACTACACCTACACGGGGCGGGCCATGCGGGGGCTTCACGCCCGGCTCGCCCGGCACGCCCGCCGGGAGGGAAAGCGCCTCCGCTGGCACATCGATTACCTCCTCCGTTCTGTGCAGCTCGAAGGAATCCGGATCGCCCCCGCCCCGGGGCCGGGAGAGGAGTGCCGCCTCGCCCGCCTCCTCCTCGCACGGGCAGAGGCATGCGCCGGCGCGGAGGCCGTCCCTCGCCGCGGTTTCGGAGCCTCCGACTGCCGGTGCCCGGCCCATTTTTTTTCTGGGGGGCGGATCCTCCCGAGGTGTGCGGCGGGGGATGGGGCTGGGCCGTCTCCTTCCGTTGACCGTCCACGTCCTCCCGCCGGATACTCCACCCTTACCTTTTCGATCGAGGAAGCCTTCATGCCCCACGCCTCCCCCTCCCCCTTGTCGCACCACAATCTGGGCGGGCGGGCAGCCCTCCTCACGGGGGCGGCGGCAGGGGTGGGGCTCGCCATCGCGCGCGCCTTCCTCGGAGCGGGGGCGAAAGTCACCGTGGTGGACCTTGACCTCGGGGCCCTCGCCCGGGCCGAGGAGGCGCTTCAGGCCGCCGGGAACGCCCTCTTTCTAGAGGCGGACGTGGCCGAGGCGGGTGCGCCCGCGCGGTGTTTCGAGGCGGCCGAAGGCGCCCTCGGGCCGGTGGACACCCTGGTGAACAACGCAGGGATCGCGGGGCCCATCGGGCCGCTGGAGGGGATCGACCCCGCAGGTTGGCGGCAGACCCTCGAGGTGAACCTCACCGCCCCTGCCCTCTGGGCCGCGGAGTTCCTGCGGCGGCTTCCACCCGGGGAGGAGGGGGGGGAGCGTGGCTGCATCATCAACCTCGCCTCCACGGCGGGAAAGCGGCCCCTCATCCACCGCACCCCCTACTGTGCCTCGAAGGCGGGGGTCATTGGCTTCACCCGGTCGCTGGCGGCGGAGCTTGGGTCGCAGGGAGTCCGGGTGAACGCCATCTGCCCTGGCCCGGTGCGGGGGGAGCGCATCGAGCGCGTGCTGGCTGCGCGCGCCCGCTCGCACGGGCGGACGCTCGAGGAGGAGCGCGCCCGCACCCTGTCCTCCATCCCCCTGCGGACGTTCGTCGAGGCGGATGCCGTGGCGGCGGCGGCGATCTACCTTGCCTCTGAGGCCGCCTGCCACGTCACAGGCGAGGACATGAACGTGACCGCGGGAAATGTGATGCATTGAGGCAGGGGGAAACACGACCTGATTTCATTTCCCCTTTTTCATTCGGGAGATAATGTAATGACCGATAGCCCGGCCCAGGGCGCCCTCGCGGACCGGACCACCCTCATCACCGGGGCGGCATCTGGAATCGGTTTCGCCATGGTCCGCGCCTTCCTCGCGGCGGGTGCGCGGGTGGCGGTGGTGGACCGGGATCCGGAGGCCCTCGCGGTGGCGTCAAAAAAATTGAGGAAGCCGGGAGAGACGCTGTTCCTCGAGGCGGACGTGGCCGAGGGGGGGGCGCCCGCGCGCTGCTTCGGCTCCGCCGAGGGTGCCTTCGGGCGGGTGGACGTTCTCGTCAACAATGCCGGAATCTCGGGTCCGGTTGCGCCGGTGGAGAAAATGGATGCGGCGGCCTGGCGTGAGACCCTTGAGATCAATCTCACCGCCCCCGCACTGTGGTCGGGGGAGTACGTGCGCCGGTACTGCAGGCGGGGCGGGAAGGAGGGCGTCATCCTCATCACCGCCTCCACTCTGGGGAAGTGCCCGCTGGTGAACCGCGCGGCTTACTGCACCTCGAAGCTGGGCCTCATCGCCTTGACGCGAGTCCTCGCCACCGAGCTCGGCCCCTCGGGGGTGCGGGTGAACGCCATCTGCCCGGGCGGGGTGGCCGGGCCCCGGATCGAGCGGGTCCTCCAGAAACGCGCCGAGGAGAAGAGCCACAGCTACGAGGAGGAGCGGGCCTTCATCCTGGGGGAGACGCCCCTCGGGGTGCTCATCACCCCCGAAGACGTGGCGGCGGCGGCGATCTTCCTTGCCTCGGACGCCGCCCGCCACATCACCGGCGAGGACCTGAACGTGAGCGGCGGTCGGGTGATGTATTAGCAATCCAATAAATCAGGCAGATTTCGAAAAATGACTTAGGAGATAGCGCATGCCCCTTACCGTTGCGAAAGACATCCTTCAGGGCCGTTCCGTTCTCATTACCGGGGCGGCCTCAGGCATCGGCCTCGCCACTTCCCGTGCCTGCCTTGCGGCGGGGGCGAAGGTGGCCCTTCTGGACTTGAACTCCGATTCCCTCAATAAGGCTGAGGCCGAGATCGGACGGGCGACGGCCTTTTTTTTCGAAGGAGACATCAGCGGGGAGGAAACGTTTCCCTGCTGCTTCGAGGCTGCCGAGAAAGCGCTGGGACCGGTGGATGTTCTGGTGAACAATGCCGGTATTCCGGGACCCATCGCCCAGCTCGAAGAGATCGATCGGGAGGGATGGCGGCGCACCTTCGACGTGAACCTCTTTTCAGCGGCAATGGGCACAGCCGAGTTTGTCCGCCGGTACCGGAGCCGGGGCGGGACGGCGGGCGTGATCATCAACATCTCCTCGATCGCGGCGATGCAGCCCATGGTTCGTCTCGCTCCCTACTGTGCCTCCAAGGCCGCGCTCATTAGCTTCTCGCGCGCCGCCGCAAATGAGTTGGGTCCTTTGGGGATTCGGGTGATCGCCATCTGCCCGGCCGCGGTACGGGGCCCGCGCCTCGAGCGCGTGGTGCAGGACCGGGCCAAAAAGTACGGCCGCACCTACGAGGAGGAAGATGCCCTCCTCAGCGCGGAATCCCCCCTCGGCAAGCTGGTCGAATTCGAGGATGTGGCCAATACGGTCGTCTTCCTCGCCTCAGACGCCGCCCGCCTCATCACCGGGATCGAGATTAACGTTACCGGCGGCAGGTGGAGGTAGCGGGCGGGGGAGGGGTTCCCGTTCACGTCCGTCCTGACCTTTTCAAGGCCAGCTACAACACCAAGAAGGATAAATTCGTCCACATCGGAGTGTCCCACGCGCGCCCCGTCCTTGAGGCGGCCGACCCGGACTTCCGCCTGGAGCGGCGATGGTCGTCGGCCCCTTTCTGGGCGTGTGGGCCATGAATCGCCTGCGCGCCCACTTCGACTACGCCATCCTGGCCGGTGGAAGGCAGTAAGCTCCATGGTTTATAAAAGTGTTCTTTGGCCGGAAGATGGCCAAAGATCCGGTTTCGCCGCGAAGCCGAGGCTCAGTAAACCACGGTGCCCTGGCGCTTGCGGTCTTTCACCATCCCTGCCCGATCCTTCGAGCAGACGTCCACTGCCATATGGACGAACACCTTGGCCCCGTCCATCAGGTCGTCGACGTGGGCGGCCTCTCCCTGGACAGGGTAGTAGTTCTCCCCGCCGGTCATGGCCCGGCCCTGGGAGCCGTAGCAGACGGTGGGGATCCCGTACCGGGTGAGGGGGGTGGTGTCCGCGTACCAGGTGTCGAATGTGACCTCGGGGGTGTTGTTGTGTACCTTATGGTGCGCCTCGCTGAGGGCCTTGATGACGAATGAATTCGTCTCGATCTCCGAGCCCTGGGTGATGGCCACCACGTTGAGTTCGACGTTGAGGTCTTTGTCCTTCTTCCGGCACTTCGCCAGCAAATCCTCCACCTGGGCAATGACGTCCCCCGGGTGCATGCCGGGGGTGGTAACCAGTTCGAGATAGAGTCGGCAGAAGGGGGCGAGCTTGGAGGGGCGCCAGGGGAAGCCGCCCTCGACGGCGATGATGGTGGCGTTGGCCGCCTCCTCCCCTCGGTACTTGTTCGAGGCGACGTAGCCGGGGGCCCATTCTTTGATGGCGGCCGCCACGCCGAACATCTTCCCGATGGCGTCCACCGCGGGCTTCACTCCGGCTTTCGAACTTCCGCCCCGGACGTAGGTCGCACCCGGGTTGCCCCGCGTCTTAATCTCAAGGTGAACGTAGCCCCCGCTGCCGGCCGAGATTTTGTTCGTGGTCGGCTCCGGGATGACGCACATGTCGGCGGTAATTCCCCGGGCCACCATGTGGGTGGCCCCGATCCCCCCGCCCCGGTAGCGCGCCCCTTGGTAGCGCCCCACCTGATGGTGGCAGGTCTCCCCGACTACGCAGGCCACCATGACGTCCCCCTTGAGCCGGACCTCCGCCGCCTTGAGGGCCTCGACCGCGGCGATAGAGGTCGCCAGGCCGCTCTTCATGTTGTAGGCTCCCATGCCGCAGATCCAGTCTCCCTCCATGTAGGAGGGCGGCTTGTAGCCGGGACCCAACTCGTCGATTCCCTCCTCGTCCCCGGCCCAGGGTGTGTCCATGTGGCCGCAGTACATGAGGGTGGGTCCCCCGCCCGTCCCCTTGAGGACGGTAATGACATTGTACCTGTCGGGCTCCACCTCCTGGGTGATTACCTGGAGTCCTTTCCGGTGGAACCGATCGATCAGGTAGTCGGCCACGCCCTTCTCGCTTCCTTCCCGGCTCGGGATGTCGATGATGTCTCGCGTGACCTCGATCAAGTTTTCTTTCTTCAGCGCGGCCAGCGCCGCTTCCGCTTGGTTTGGCATGGTCTGGATTCCTTTTCAAAAAGATAAACGGCAACAGAACTCAGGGGACACCCTTCTCCTCCGCGAAACTTTGGCGCCGGAAGATCCCGTCATAAAAAGTCCAGAGGACTAATAGAATCAGCAAATCGCCCAGAGGTCGGGAGAGCACGTCCCAGATAGATGCATCCGAAAAGATTATCATAGCCCGCCGCAGATTCAGATCTACCAACGGCCCCAGGATGACCCCCATGACCATGGGCCCCGGGGGGAATCCCGACTTGGCCATGAAATAGCCGACCGATCCGAAGATGAGCATGACGTAAACATCGAAGTAGACATTGTTGGTGGCGAACGCCCCCATGACGCAGATGGGGACGATAACGGGCATCAGCACCTGCCGCGGCAGGGAGAGAATCTTCACGGTGGGACGTGCCAGCAGGAGCGCGAGGCCGTACATGAAGAAGTTGGCGATGATGAGGGCGGCGAACACGAAGTGGAGAAGCCCCGGATAGGTAAAGTTGATCATGGGACCGACCACCACGTTGTGCAAATTCAGGGCTCCGAGGAAGGCCGCCGCCACCGTGCTCCCGGGGATGCCGAGCGTGAGCATGGGGAGGAGCGAACCGCCGATGCTGGCGTTGTTCGCCACTTCAGAGGCGAGGATGCCCTCGTATGAACCTTTTCCGTATTTCTTTGCTTCTTCCGGCGAGGCGCGGCGCTTGGCCACGGCGTAGCTCGCGAAAGAGGCGATGTCGGCACCCATGGCAGGAAGCGCTCCGATGAAGGCGCCGATGACGCTCGATCGGAAGACGCAGCGGAAAAACTTCCGGATGAAGGAAAAGGAAGGAATCACCCTGGTGACCTTTGCCTGTAGCGCGTAGGGGTTCGGGTCGGGCAGGACCTTCAGCACCTCCGCCATGCCGAACAACCCGATGAGAATAGGGACGAAAGAGATCCCTGTTATCAGCATGGGGATGTCGAAGGTGAACCGGTGGTAGCCCTTGATGTTCTCAAGCCCCACCATTGAGATGAGTAATCCGACCCACCCCGAAATCCAGCCTTTGAGAGGCGCTTCCCCGCTGGTGAGGGTCCCGCTGATCGCTACCCCCCACAACCCAAGGAGGAAGATTTCCCAGGAGCCAAATTTCAGGGCGAGCCAGAGAATCACCGGGATGAGCAGAATGAGTGACAAAATGCCGGCTATGTTTCCGATGGCCGAGCCGACGATTGCCGTCCCGAGGGCGTGCCCGCCCTCTCCCTTGCGGGCGAGGGGGAACCCTTCCAGCGCTGTGCAGATGGCTGCAGGCGTTCCGGGTATGTTGATGAAGATGGCGGAGATGGAGCCGCCGAATACCCCTCCCGTGTACACTCCCAGCAGGAACAGAATGGCGTCGTTGAGTTCCATCGAAGCGGAAAAGCCAATGAGCAGCGCCATCGCCATGGTGGAGCTGAGAGCGGGCAGGGCCCCCCAGATCATCCCGAATGTTACACCGAGAGCGCTCATGAGAAGCTGATAGGGTTGAAGCGCCAGCAGGAACTGTTCGCCGAAAATCTGCGCCTCTCCCATCAAGGTCGCCACGGTGCCACCTTACGGAAGGAGGGTTTCGAAGAAATGGACAAACGCGAGGGCGAAGAAGAGCGTCACTCCTGCCGAGACGGAGACCACGTACAGGGGCCGCTTCCGCCAGAAATAAGTAAGGGTGCAAACGAGAAAGAGGAAGGTGGCGGGGATGTAATGCAGGTAGGGGACGAGGAATAGTCCATAGATCGCGACGGCGGCTATGAGGAGGAGGGTACGCTTGATGCGGAGGGAGGTTTCCGGATCGGCCAGTGCCGCCCGGGCCTTGCCTCGCATGCTTCCCAACTCCTTATTCCTGATTGATGTAGCCAGGAGGCCCAGCGCCATTCCCAGCAGGCTGACGCCCAAAATGAGGGGCAACAGCCCAGGGGAGGAGGTCCAGGAATCCCGCGTCATGCCGAAGGCCGAGACGATCGCAAATGAAGAAAGCGCGATGAGCGCGACGCTCCAAATGAAATCCAATATTGGCTCGCCTTTATGCGCCAGAGAAGTATCCGGGGGGCGCCGCGGTGAGTCGAAGAGGAAGCCCGGGAGGCAGTCCCGGGCTTCCTCGCCGCGAACCGAACAATTGTTACGTCAAAGGGTCACGATAGTCCGACAATGGGTTTATACTCCTTGGGCGGCCACCACTTCTCGAAGTCCTCCGGCTTGGGTATCCCGAATTCCGCCGGGCTGGCCTTGGCGATGCCGAGCTTCTGGAACAGCCATCCGCTCTGGGATTCGAGACGTGCGCCCTTCTTGTCGCAGTCTTTGCCGGCGAGAACGAACTCCTGCATGACGCGCTTCTTGAGCATTGTCTTGAAAGAGGGTTGCTTGACGGCAAACCGGACCGCCTTGGCCACCTTGACCAAGATGGGCAGAGGCGTATTGCGCTTGAGGGCGAGGCAGTAGTCGCCGCCGAAGGGGGCGAGGGCCTTCGTTGCGGGGATATATTCGGTGACCGAGTGCAGGGTTCCCGCCCCTTCGACGGTGATGGGTCCCGCCGTGAATGCAGCTAGGTGGCGCAACTTGCCAGCCTTGACGAATTCGATCTGTTCGTGGAGCCCGCTCCCGGCAATGTCCACTTCATTTTTCAGGGCCGCCAAGGTGGCCGGCGCGCCGCCGTCGAATGGCACGTTCTTGAAGGTGAATCCCGCGATGGAGGACACGTTGGCCATGGCCTCGTGCCAGAGGCCGCCCTCACCGTCGGTCGAAACTTTGAGTTTTCCCGGATTGGCCTTCGCCGCTTTCACGAAGTCGCCGAATGTTTTGTAAGGGGAGTCCGGATGGGTCGCCCAGCTTGCGAGGGAAACGGCCGATTGGTAGTACTGCCAGTCCCGCCAGTTCACTGTGGGGTTCAATTTCATGAAACGGAACTGCTGGCTGTAGCCCCCCGCCCCGATCCATGTGTAGCCGTCCGAGGGCTTGCTCCGGACGAACTCGGCGGCTTTCGCCCCGTTGGCGCCGGTGACGTTGATGGCCTTGACCCGGACGCCGAGGAAGGGTTCCATGTTCTTGAGCACATTCCGTGTGACGGTGTCGGTCCCGCCGCCCGCGGAGAATTGGATAGCCACCGTGATTGGCCGTTTCGGCTTCCAGTCTTCCACCGCCCCGGCGACTTTCGGATCCAGGAGATCCAGACCTGGGCCCAAAGCCGCGGCCGCTGTCAGGGCGCTCGCCCCTTTCAGAAAATCTCGCCGGTCGATACCTGAACCGCTCATGAGTATTTACTCCTCTTGATAGAAAGCATTGATAGAAAGCAAGGGAAAAGACACTCTTCCTGGAAACACAGGGGACAACCCGGTCCGCATTGCCACCTCCCTCCTTCAGAGCGCGGCCCGCCGAGGGAAAGGTTCGTTTGCCAGAGTCGCGTTTCGAAATCAGATCGAACAAAAATTTTGTTTATAGTAGAAATTTAGGTCAGCCTCCTAGATGCGTCAATCCCCACGGTTTTTTTCGTACAGCGGGCCGGGGTCGGGAACGCAGTGCCGGAAAACCCTTCAGGGAAAGGGCGAAGTAGGCCGTTGGCGCGCACTGGTCGGATGTATCCCCTGGATCATTACTTGCGGGTATGCAATATGTGAGTGCGTAAATTCTCCTTCCTTCCCTTAAGGATTCAAGTCATGGCCAAGTCGGTAGCCGACAAGCTGAACAATCTTTCAAGTGTGTCTCTGGATGCTCTTCCTTTTCTTTTGAGCAAAGTGCTGGCAGGAAAGCATGAGAAGAAGGGTTCCAGGTTTTTATTGAGGAGATTCTATGGTGTTTGAACCCGCCCGCACCGCGTTTATGGGCTTGGGTCGTTGGGCCAATGTCTTGGCGGACGCCGCCCTGCGGGGGGGCAAGATTCGGCTCGTCTCGTGCTTCAGCCGCACCCCGGAGAAGAGAAAAAAATTTATGGCGCGCTTCGACACGAAAGAGGCGCGTACGTTCGAGGACCTCCTCCGCGACGAGGAGGTCGAGGCCGCCGCCGCGCATGGCATACGCTTAGCCGTCGGGCACAGCGCGCGCCGTCTCACCGTTTCGCGCAAGTTGAAGGCGCTCATTGAGGGAGGCGACCTCGGAGAAGTATCCATCAACGAGAGCAACTTCTGCACCGAGCGCGGCCTTGAGCTGACCCCCGAGAAATGGCGTTCGGACCCCCGGTTAAACCCGACGGGGGTAGCCATCCAGCTCTCGATTCATCACATCGATACCTTCCGTTATCTCCGCGGTCCCATGAAAAGGGTGACCGCGGTCCTCAGGCATATCCACGCCACCGCAGAAGTCGAGGATGCTGCGATGATCATCCTTGAGCACGAAAACGGCGTCCTGTCCTACGTGGGTGGAGGTTGGTCCTGTCCTTGGGCGTTTCACATGAATGTTCATGGCACAAAGGGGGTCGCCAACTTCCGCATCACGGGCCAGCAATGGCGCGATCCCTCGAAAGCGCCCGAACCCATTCGGCTTCGCATCGATCGGGAGCCTCTGGAGGAAGACAAAGTCCTCGATATGCCCGAGGGGGACATGTTCAAGGACGCGCTCGAGGATTTCGCCGACTGTATCAGGGAGGGCCGCCCTCCCGAGGTCGACGGCCAGGCGGCCTTTGAGGATCTGGCCGTGGTTTTTGCGGCCGCCGAAAGCTCCCGGCTCGGTAAAACTGTCGAGCTGAAAGATTTTTTCTAATATAATCAGGAAACCGACCTCCGCCGGAGCGGAGTTTACCGAAAGGAGTATGGTGTGTGGGGAGGTGAAACTCGGGCCTCTCTAAAGGCGGGCCTATGCCGACATGAAAAGTAAAAACTTAAAACCCCTCGTCGTGGTTGTGGGATTACGCGCGGAGTCGTTGGATATCGAGAAAAAAATACTCGCTCCCCTGGGATGCCGCCTTGCGAGCGGACTTGCGGCGGACGACTCTTCCCTCCTTGCGCTCTGCCGTGAGGCGGCGGGTATCATCGTCGGTTCGATCCCCCGCTTGACGGGCCCCGTCATCGAGAAGCTTCGTGCCTGCCGGATCATCGCCCGCGCGGGGATCGGAACCGACAACATCGACTTGGCCGCCGCTGAACAGAAGGGGATCGTCGTCACCCGGGTCCCCGACTATTGCATCGAGGAAGTCTCCGACCACGCTTTGGCCTTCATCCTCCTGTTCGCTCGAAAGCTGAACCTCGGGGCCGAAGTGGTTCAACAGGGGAAATGGGGCATAGCCTCCCTTCGGCCGATACATCCGCTCCGCGGCACAAACCTCGGGGTGGTGGGGATCGGGCGAATCGGTGCGGCCCTGGCACGAAAAGCGCGCTCCCTCGGGATGCACCTTCTGGCCCACGATCCTTTCGCGCCCGAGGCGGCCTTCCGCCGTCTGCGGGCGAAGAAGATCACTCTGGCGAGGTTGCTCAAGGAGTCCGACTATATTTCTCTTCACGCCCCCCTCACTCCGAAGACCAAGGGCATGATCGGGGCGGCCGAGTTGAAGCGCATGAGGCCCGGTGCGGTTCTTGTCAACGTGGCGCGGGGAGAGTTGGTGAAAGAAAAGGCCCTGGCCGCAGCTCTCAATAAAGGCGATATTCGAGGGGCCGGGCTGGACGTTCTGGCCGAGGAGCCGCCGAGGAAGGACAATCCCCTCGTCGAGCTCCCGAACTGTGTCATCACCCCGCATTGCGCCTGGTACAGCACGGTCTCCCAGGAAGATCTTCGGCGCAAGGCGGCGGGCGAGGTTCTTCGCGTCCTCCAGGGCCGGAAGCCGAGGTACGGGGTCGTCTGACCCTTCCCCGGAGCGGGCGAAAAAAAGCGACCGGGGCGACACCTCCCGCCCCATGCTGCCGGCCTTCTCGAGATGTTCTCTATAGCGGGCTTATCGTTCCGGTGAGGTATCCGCAGCCCCTCGGCCTCGCCCTGTCCCTCCGCGCGGCGGCGGCCTCTTCTTGTGCAGCTTCCGTTCCCTGGCTTATCCAAGGCCCGTACCAGAATGATAGGCTTTCCCTGATGCGCGAGGATGGGAACACAAAAGGCAGGTTGTCGCGTTGGTTGAGATTGGAGGGAAGCCGCTCCCGGTATCAGGCTTGGGAGGAACATCATGTCCGCGAACCGGCCCATGAATGGTGAAGCTCCGGAATACGTCCGGCTTTTGAAGTCGGGCGGGCTGGAGCGACGCGTGGAAGAGGCCCTTGCGGGTCTCGGGAAATGCCGGGTGTGTCCCTGGGAATGCGGGAACAATCGCCTGAAGGGAGAGTTGCGGGTGTGCCGAACCGGGCGCTACGCACGCGTGGTGAGCCACTTTCCCCACCATGGGGAGGAGAACTGCCTCCGGGGCTGGCGCGGCAGCGGGACCATTTTCTTTGCCTGGTGCAACCTTCGCTGCGTTTTCTGCCAGAACTACGACATCAGCCAGCAGGAAGCGGGGCGGGAGGTGGGGCCCGAGGAACTCGCTGGAATGATGCTCGATCTCCAAGTGCAGGGGTGCCACAACATCAATTTTGTAACCCCCGAGCACGTGGTGCCCGAGATCCTCGAGGCCCTACCCGGCGCCATCCGAGGGGGCCTTCGCCTACCCATCGTGTACAACACCAGCGGTTTCGACTCCCTCGAGAGCCTGCGCCATATGGAGGGTGTGGCGGGCATCTACATGCCCGACTTCAAATACTGGAGCGGTGGGCGGGCCAAACGGTACCTCAAATCCTCCCGATACCCGGAGGCCGCCCGCGCCGCCCTCAAGGAGATGCACCGCCAGGTCGGGGACCTCATCATCGACGAGAACGGCATCGCGCGCCGAGGACTTCTCGTCCGCCACCTCGTCATGCCGGGCGCGCTCGATGAAACTCGCGAGATTATGCGTTTCCTCTCGGAGGAGATTTCGCCGGACACCTACGTCAACGTCATGGACCAGTACTACGCCGCGTGGAAGGCCAAGACCGACGACCGCTACGCGGACATCGGCCGCCGGGTGCACTCGGAGGAGATGGAAGAGGTGTTCGATTCGGCCGGAGGGGCGGGCCTATGGCGCTTCGACACCCGCTGGCGCCGGGTCCGCCCAGGTCGTCCGGTCCCGTTGGCCGGCGGGTAGGCCCTATCCCCCTCGCGTCTGGAAGACGTCGGCCGCGCGGGCCGGGTAGGGCAGCTCTTCCGGGTCCACGGGGACCTCGATGACCGACGGTCCGTCGGCGCCGAGCGCTTCACGCACCGCCGGCGCTATGTCCTG
>CAZUHN010000190.1:0-5157 GCA_964620535.1 uncultured Nitrospinaceae bacterium
ACCCCTAGCGAACTTGAGGTAACTCTAACAATCTTCCGGCCCAAAGGCAAAACAATTCCCCGCCGGGTGTGCCCACACTGTCTTATCGCGGGGCGGAGGCTGTCCGCGCGGGCAGATTCGGGTATATTTCACGGAAATTTACGGAAGGCCCGCTGCCGGAAATTTGCGGAGGGTCCCGGGGAGTAGAAAGAGTTATTGAGAGAAGGAAGGGCGGTCTCGGGATGAACCGGAACGAAAGGGAGAAGGCGCCCGCGCCGGCCTGGGGATGGCCCGCCGCCATCCTTCTCGCCGCCATCCTCGCGAGTGCTCTGATGGTGGTCCGGGGCCAGGGTTTGGCCGGTACCCTCTCGAACCCCTTTCTGCATGACGACCTCACCGTCATCGGGATGAACCCCGCCGTCCAGGAAAAGGGGCGCGCCCTCGAAGCCTTCACGATGGATTACTGGGCCATGCGGCAGGGGGACCGGCGCCGCGACCGCCTCTACCGGCCCCTCGTCACCCTCTCCTTGGCCCTGAACCGCTCGGCCGGGGGAAACGCGCCTGGAGGCTACCGGGCGGCGAACATCGCTCTCCATGCAATCGCGAGCCTGCTCCTCTTCTGGCTAGTCCTTCGGTTCGGCCTTGGTCCCTCGGCGGCCGGGGCCGTGGGAGTTCTCTTCGCTCTGCACCCCATCCACACCGAGCCGGTGAATGCCGTGGTCGGGCGGGCCGACCTCCTTGCGGCGATCGGCGTCTTCGGCGGAATGGGCCTCCTGGTGGGAGGGGCGCTCCCGGGCCTCCGAAGACGCCGAGCGGCCTCCGAGAAGGAAAAAATCGGGGAGGAAAAAACCGGCGGACTCTCCCGCCCCGTGTGCGCCGGGCTTCTGTTCGCCCTCGCCCTGCTCTCGAAGGAGATCGGGGCCGCCCTCCTCATTTGGGCGGGGTTCTGGTGGCTGTGGTGCCGCGGCCCGCGGGAGGAGACTTTCGAGGGGCGGACGGGTGCGCTCCTCAAGGCCGCCTCCGCTTTGGGGGCCGTCCTCGGGGGGTATCTCCTCCTGCGCTATGCCGCCCTCGGAATGTGGGTCCGCCCGGTTTCTCCCTCCGTGCTCGACAACCCCCTGGCCCACGCCGCCTTGGGAGGGCGCATGCTCGGCGCCCTCGGGGTGCTGGGGCGCTATTTCGGACTCATCTTCTGGCCCTGGCCGCTTTCGATCGACTATTCCTACTCCCAGGTCATGCCCGCCGGCGCGGAGACGGCTCTTTGGGCCCTCTTGGGGGCGGCCCTTCTCCTCCTTTGGGCGGGGGCCGCATGGCGGTACCGCGCCGATTCGCCCGGGCTGGCCTTCGGGCTGACGCTGTTTCTCGCAGCTTATCTTCCCATCAGCAATCTGCTGATTCCCATCGGGACGGTGATGGCGGAACGGCTTCTTTACCTTCCCTTGGCGGGGTTCCTCATCGCCGCCGTTCCGCAGGCGGGGCGCTTTCTCTCCGGCCGGGCCCCCGGCGTCCTCCTCGCTCTGGCGGGAATTCTTTTCGCAGGGCTGAGTTTTGCGCGGAACGGTGAATGGTCCACCCCGCTTCGGTTTTGGGAGAGCGCGGCGAAGTCCTCGCCCCGGAGCGCGCGGGCGCTCCAGGGCTACGGGCAATCCCTTTACGCGACCGGCCGTTTCCGGGAAGCCATCCCGCCCTTGGAGCGGGCGACCCGAATCTATCCGCGCTACGACCCCGCCTGGGTGGACCTGGGGATTGCGCAGATGCAAAGCCGGAGGGAGAAAGAGGCCGAGGTTTCCCTCCGGCGCGCCTTGAAGTTCAACCCGGACTCGCCGGAGGGGCAGTTGAGCCTGGGGGTCCTGCTGGTGGGGACCGGCAGGCCGGAGAAGGGGCGCCACCATCTCGAAAAAGCCATCGCCCTCGATCCGAACCTGGTCGAGGCACGGTTCAATCTGGGGACGCTTTACATGAAGGCGGGCGAGAACGCGAAAGCGATCCGGCATTTCCAGGCGGCGCTCTCCGTCGATCCCCGCAGGGAGGAGGTTCACCACAATCTCGCCATCGCCTATATGGTAAAAGGAGACCGCGCGCGGGCACGGGGTCACGCGCGCGAAGCCGAGCGCTTGGGGATGCGGCTTCACCCGGGCCTCGCCAAGGCCCTTGGCCTGGAACCGCGCCCGTGAGCGTTGCCGGGCAGGCGACCCGCCCCCTCCCGCCCGTGGGTGGAGTTCATCCGGTGGATGAAGCGAAAAAGAGGTCTCTTCGGCCCGATTTCGATCGGCGCTGAGAAATATTGGTATATTGACCTCATATCGGCTCCCCTTAGACGGGCACACATTCGACCCTTCACTCGGGGAGGATTGGTCAGGCGTGCATCAAAATTTGAAATGGAAAATTCCGGTTTGAGTATCCAAGCGAATCCCGTCCCCCCGCAAAAATCCCTTCGTTATGATTACACCAAAGGCTCCATCTCGCGGGGCATCGCCCGCCTGGGCGCACCCATCTTCGGCGAATCGGTCGCCTTCAACACCGACTCCCTCGTGGAGGTATTCTGGGTGGGGCACCTCGGGCCAGAGTACCTCGCGGCCATGGCCCTGTCATTCATGTTGTTCATGTTCGTCAAGATGATGACATACGGGATTCGCATAGTGGGCCAGGCGCTCGTTGCCCAGCGAATCGGCAAAGGCGATGAAGAAGGGGCCGCCCTTATGGCGGGGCAGGCCATTGCCATTTCCTTTGTCCTGTCGCTCACGATTACTTTTCTTTGCCTTTGGTTTACTCCTTGGATTATTTCGCTCATGACGTCCGACCCCCGCCTCTTCCGGCTGGGCGTGGCGTATTTGTACGCGATTTTCGCGTTTTTTGTTGTCATCGACGCGGGCGCGTTGCTAGGGCATCTTCTCCGCGGGGCGGGCGAGGCAGGGTATGCCTTCATGGGCACGGCCGCGGGCACGATAGTCACTTTCATGTGCATGCCGCTTTTTATTTTTGGCGCGGGAGCCGTACCGCGCCTGGAATTGGCTGGAGTGGGGGTCGCGGTCGGGCTGGGGAGAATAGCGGGATTGGCGGTGGTGTTCTTCTTGATCTTGACGGGACGCACGCGGCTGCCTTTGCGATTTCGCCATTTGCGCCCGCGCGTCGAATGGGTGAAGTTGTTTGCCTCGCTCGCTTGGCCGGTCTCGACCCAAAACGTCCTCGAGGGGGGAGTGAACCTTGTCCTTCTAAGGATGCTGTCTGCCTTCGGTCCCTTCGTTTTGGCGGCTTGGGGGATCGGCAATCGGGTGGTTTTTGTGGCGCGGCAACCTGGTTTCGTCCTCCAGGTGGCCGTCCGGACCATGGTGGGCCAAAATCTCGGCGCGAACCTCCCCGAGCGGGCCAAATTGAGTATCCGGACTTCACTGATAGCAGCCATCGTTCTTTCGGTGATCACAACCACTATCGTTTTTGTATGGGCGCCCGCGGTGGTCGCTTTCTTCGGCATGAAAGGGGAGGCGGCTTTGGTCGGTACGCTTTGTCTCCGGATACTGATCTGGGGCGTCGTTTTTGAAACGGCCTTCCGGGTCCTGACCGGGGCTTTTCAAGGGGCCGCGAATACCAAGCCGCCCATGATCGCCGATTTCGCCGGCCGGGGGGGGATTTTGCTCCCCGGCGCTTATCTGGTTTCGGCGGTTTTCGGTTACGGGGCGGCAGGAATCTGGTGGATGGTCGTGGGAAGCCAATTGGTGGGTTTTGCATCGCTCATTTTCTGGTTCCATGCGAAAAACCCTCTCTCTCGTAAACAGTAGAGCGGTAATACCGTTTCTGCCCCAACTGGTTCGGGATGAGGCGCAAAGGCGGTGTCCCCCCTGCAAGAGAGGGAATCGGGATTGGAATTGCGAAATTGGACGGCCTTTTGCTGCGATGACTTAAGGACGAGAAGGGAATGAGCCGCAGGCGAGTCGCCATTACGGGAATGGGAATGGTCACCCCCCTCGGGATGGGGGTGGAGAAGAACTGGGGGGCGGTGATCGCCGGCGAGTCCGGCATCGGTGAGGTCACCCGGTTCGATGCTTCCCGGCTCCCTTCGCGGATTGCCGGCGAGGTGAAGGATTTCCGGCCGCCGGACTTCATCGATCCGGATGATTTGGACGGAATGAGTCTATCCATCCAGTTCGCCCTGGCCGCGGCTGCCGAGGCGCTGGCGGACGCGGAAATATCCACTTCGTCCGATGGCGCGGGGGAGCGAATCGGAGTGAACGTGGGGGTGGGGCTGGCGCTGCAAGGGTGCCCCGATGCCCTGAAGAGCGCCGCGGAGAGAAAGGGGGGGAGCGTTTTCGGCCCGAGCTTCATTCCCAATTTGATGGGGCACATGGCGGCCAGCAATGTGGCGGAGCGTTGGAATTTCAGGGGTCCACTCGAATGCACGAGCACGGCCTGCGCGACGGGAACCCATGCCATCGGCCTTGCGTATCACAGCGTCCAGAGAGGGGACGCGGACGTGATGGTGGCCGGGGGAACGGAGGCTTGCATCTTCGAACTCACGATGGGGGGGTTTTGCGCCATGCGCCTTCTCTCGGCGCGAAACGATGCCCCGAAGAAGGCCAGTCGCCCCTTCGACGCGGGCCGCGACGGGTTTGTGATCGGCGAAGGAGCCGGGATCGTGATCCTCGAAGATCTGGAGAGGGCCGAGGCGAGGGAAGCGAAGGTTTGGGCGGAGGTAACAGGATTCGGCCTGAGCGCGAATTCCCATCACTTTATCCAGCCTGACCCGGACGGGGCAGGCCCGATCCTTGCCATGGAAATGGCGATCCGCGAGGCCGGCGTTCTCCCCGAAGAGGTGGACTATCTGAATGCGCACGGAACGGCGACCGGGCCGAACGACGTGATTGAAACGCTCGCCATCAAACGCGTTTTTGGGGATCATGCCTACCGGCTCGGGGTGAGTTCCACGAAATCCATGACCGGCCACCTTCTCGGCGCCGCCGGCGCGGTGGAAACCATCTACACCGTCCTGGCGCTTCATCGCCAAATCCAGCCCCCCACGATCAATTACTGCGAGCACGATCCAGACTGCGACCTGGACTATGTCCCCAACGAATCAAGAAAGGCGAGGCTGCGGAACGCGTTGAACAACTCCTTCGGCTTTGGGGGGCCGAACGCGAGCTTATTGCTCTCGCTGCCATCCCGCTTCACGGAGGCCCAGAACCG
>CAZUHN010000191.1:0-1846 GCA_964620535.1 uncultured Nitrospinaceae bacterium
TCCCCCGGAAACATCGTGCACGGTCCGCGCCGCCGCCGCCGCCGCCGGGAGAAGACGCATAAAAGCGTTCGTCACCGCCACGCCGATTTTCATCTTTTCAGTTTGTAGGGCCATCAACGAAAGATAAACGTAAGGGTCTCCCCACAAACCGGCGATCAGAGGCGTATCCGTCACCCAGGCTGACTCAAAACCCGCTTGTTCCGCTTCCGCCGCGTGTTCGGCGATTTCCATTGGTGGCTGGACCGGAGGAAATCGAACTCCCAAGGAGAGAACCATGTTTTGTCACCTCTTTTTTATGTCTCCCGGACACCGGGCATCACAGAAAAAGCCAAAGCGTGGCTTTACGCATCTCACGCATCCGAAGGCTGGATCAATTCGACCAAAACATCGTCGGGGGCCAGAACATAACCGATCAAGTTGCCGGAGGCGCTCGTGAAAACCGGCCCGGCGAGTTTTCCGCCAGTATCTTCCACCTGACGAATTACCCCCTCGAGGTCGTCGACAGTAAGCGCAAAATGATGGATGCCCGGGAACGACCTTCATTCGGCGCACCTATGCCTTCCGTCTCTCGCGTCTTGCGCACTCTCAGATCGGCTTCACCCAGTCGCATCGTAACGTTCCATGACCCGCGCCGATCTTCGGAACCTGTGATCTCGGCGCCTAGAGCATTGACATCCCATTCAGCGGTAGCCTTCGGGTCATCGCTAATGAGATGTACGTGGCGAAATCCCCCGAGTATGGACATGGCAGATTCCTTTCGTCATCTTTCCGGATGAAACGACCAAAACAAAATATCTCAATCAGACTCAATCATTCTCACTCAGAGCAACCTTGGGAATTCGACCATCCCACCGGGGAATAATCTCATCGCGGCAAAAAGCAATCTCGTCTAATGGCGGATTGTAGGAGTCGGGGCCCCTGAGCAGGACGTGACGCACACCAAACTCCTCGATCATTTGCAACTTCTCCACCCAGCGCTCCGGCGGCCCAACGAGGCAGAGAGATTCCACCACCTCGTCCGGGATGAAGGAGGAGATACGCGCGGCCTTATCGAGATCGAAAGCGTGACTCAAATCCGGGTAGATTTCAAAAACCTTGGGCGGGTTATTCCGTGGAAGGCCCGCGATATCGAGAATGTGCCGGGACAAAAGATGAAATGCGGCCATGAGGTGGCGGGCCCGGGAGATAGCTTTATCGTGGTCCTCAAGCGCGCAGCAATGCACCGACATCATGACGAAGATTTCGCCGAAGTCGCGCCCCACCTTCTCGGCTCCCTTTCGCAAACACTCAATTGCCCAAGCAATCGTCTTTCGGTTTGTTCCCACTTGCAATATGACGCCGTCCGCGATCTCTCCCGCAAGCTCGATGGATTTCGGACCCTGGGCAGCCATGTAGATGGGAATGGGCCGTTTGGGATGGAACTCGATCCTTTTTCTCTGGTACTCCACCTCGCCCTCGCGGAAGAGTGTGCGGAGCGCCGTTGCGTACTCCCGAAGAATTTCAAGAGGTTTGTGCTTCAATCCCAGCTTCACTGCGGCTGATCTACCAGCACCGATACCGAGAATGAATCTCCCACCGGCAATGTCGTATAGGCTCCCACAAGCGGCGCCTGCGGCCCGGAGGTGCCGCATGAGAGGAGTGGTTACGGCGACTCCCAACTTGAGCTTTTCAGTGCGCATCGCCATAGCGGTCAAGTAGACGAACGGATCGCCCCAGCGCCCACCGATGAGCGGAGTGTCCGTCACCCAGGCTGTCTCGAAGCCGGCGCATTCGACCTCACGAGCCAGGTCCGCCATCTCGAGAGGATTCTTTTGCGCAGGAGGAATGCGAATACCCAACGTGAGAG
>CAZUHN010000192.1:0-3530 GCA_964620535.1 uncultured Nitrospinaceae bacterium
TTCTACTGGCCGCCATGACAGGCAACACGAGCGCAGCTACTTCCTATGGGTTGGAAACAGCGCGTACTTTCGGAATTCTGCACTATAGCCGCCGCATCGAGGAGGAGGCCGATGAGGATGGTATGCGGATGATTCTCGATGCCAGGGTCGACCCCAACGGGATAATCAAATTTTTCGACACTCTCAAAAAGAAAAGCGCGGAGATTCCATCCGTCTTCAAGTACTTGTCCACCCACCCGAACACGGAGGAGCGGATTCAAAAACTGCGGGCCATGGCCGCTGGAGGGCGGCGCAAACCGACACCCCTCCTGAAGAACTTAGATTGGAGCGCCGTCAAGAACATCTGTCCCGAATCGGGGTCGTCCAAGGCAAATGGGGACTCGCATAATTGATTACCGGATAGATTCTTATCCCCGGCGATTGGGGCCCACGCTCTCCATCTTGACCCGGATAAGGACACGCCGCTCTCGCTCCATTCTTTTCCTGTACTCCTCCCAATCAGTATCCCCTTTGACCCGCCGCTGAAAGTCCAATAACAGTTCCATAGCTTCAGGCTGGGAGACGATTTCAGCGCTCCCGTTCACCTGGACCCAGACGGAGCCGTGAAAGGCATCGTGAAAGGCGCAAAGCGACACCTTGGGGTTGCGGCGGATATTTTTTGTTTTGAACGCGGTTTCCCGACTGCTTATGATGACCCTCCCCTCATCGTCCACACCAGGCGTAACAGGCGAAATCTGAAGATTTCCGTCCTTCCTATACGTTGCCAGAACGCCGCGATGATGCTTGCACAAAAATTCCCGCGCTTCCGCTATGTCCATGCCCGCTGGTCTCCCCTATCTTGGAATTATATAGCATGACTGTCCAAATTAGCCGAACACCAACTTTGTATCCGTTGATTGTTTAGGTTCTTTGTAGGAATTGTTTTACTTATTCGAAAGCAGACTCCCTATCGCTCCCTCTATTAAAGAAAACCCTTCATGCTTCGATATACTCTGCACGCACGGCCATTATCAGACGGTTTCGCTGCTAAGTCCATTCGCCCCGAGCTTCGTCGAAGAGTGAACGGACAGCTGGAAAAATCCTAATTGGGACAAGGATAATCATACAAAGGACCCCACTGGCGTGCAGCCCTTGACGGTGAAATGAAATCGAACAGATTAATAAATCATCATCCCACCGATGTAAACCCCATTGGATCTAATAACGTTCTTGGCCTCGGGGCGATGCCATAACGAAACCTTCGTTTTCCCCCGGAATTCGGGGATAACAAATTCAACGATGACTTTCGTTCACGGTTTCCAGGAGCTATAATAAATTTTTTCGCCATGTAACTCCCCTGCGGAATTGCTGGCCACACTAAAACGTCGAGAAAATGAATGAGAGAGAGCGGTAATAATATCAAGAAACTCTTGTCCGAGAGAATCCTCATCTTCGATGGCGCCATAGGAACCATGATCCAGGCCCTCAAGCTGGAGGAGAAGGATTTCTGCGGCCTGCGGTTCGTTGACCACGAGTACCCCCTGAAAGGCTGCAACGATCTACTCTCCATTACCCAACCCGAGGCCATCGAAAAGATTCATCGAGCCTACCTCGATGCGGGCGCCGATATAATCGAAACCAACACCTTCAACGCCAACGCCATCTCACTTGCCGACTACGGCCTCGAGGGGGAGGCCTACAATTTGAATGTTGCGGCGACTCACGTGGCCCGGCGCGCCGTGGAAGGCGCAAGAAAATATAATCCCAATAGACCTCTTTTCGTTGCCGGATCCATCGGACCAACCAACAGGACCGCTTCCCTATCGCCTGATGTCAACGACCCGGCCTTTCGAGCCGTAACCTTCGATGGCCTTGTTCAGGCTTACACCAGCCAGGTGCGCGGCCTGATAGACGGCGGCGTCGACCTCCTCCTTCCCGAGACGACTTTCGATACCCTGAACCTGAAGGCCTGCCTCTTCGCCATAGAGAGACTCTTTCTGGAACTCGGAACCCGCCTCCCCGTTCTCGTTTCCGTGACCATTACCGACCGGAGCGGGAGAATCCTGTCGGGACAAACCCTCGACGCTTTTCTTACCTCTATCTCCCACTTCGATCTGACCGCCGTCGGCATCAACTGCGCTTTCGGCCCGCACCAGATGGTTCCTTTTATGGAGGAACTCGCACGGCTTTCCCCCCTCCCGGTGTTTTCCTATCCCAACGCAGGATTGCCGAATGAGTTCGGAGCTTACGATATGGGGGCCGAGGAGCTGGCGGGGGCGCTGGGGAATTGGGCGAAGGAAGGGTGGCTGAATCTGGTGGGCGGCTGTTGCGGAACAACGCCCGATCATATCGTCGCCATCGCCGAGTCGGTGCGGGGAGCCGCGCCGAGGATGCCGCCTGAACCGGACCGATTGACCCGCCTGAGCGGGCTGGAGACACTTACCATCCGACCTGAGTCCAATTTTATCATGATCGGCGAGAGGACCAACGTAGCAGGCTCGCGCAAGTTCGCACGTCTCGTCCGCGAGGAAAAATATGAAGAAGCCCTCGCCGTCGCCCGGGACCAGGTCGAAGCCGGCGCCAACCTCATCGACATCAACATGGACGAGGGAATGCTAGACTCCGTCAAGGCTATGACGGTCTTTCTCAATCATATCGCCGCGGAACCAGACGTCGCCCGCGTGCCCTTAATGATCGACAGCTCCAACTTCGATGTCATCGAGGCGGGACTCAAATGCGTCCAGGGAAAAGCCGTGGCCAATTCCATCTCCCTCAAGGAGGGAGAGGCGGAGTTCAAACGCCGGGCGCGTCTGGTCAAAAGTTACGGCGCAGCGGTCGTCGTCATGGCCTTCGACGAAGAGAAACAGGCCACCACCGCCGAGGAGCGAGTGCGGATCGTCAAACGCTGCCATAAGATCCTCACCAAAGAGGTCGGCTACGACGAGAGTGATATCATCTTCGATCCCAATATTCTCACCGTGGCCACGGGTATCGAGGAGCACAATGACTATGCCATCAACTTCATCGAGGCAGTCCGTCGGATAAAAGAACTGTTTCCGCGTTGCCACCTCTCCGGCGGGGTGAGCAACCTCTCATTTTCCTTCCGGGGCAACGACACCATCCGTGAGGCCATGCATGCGGCCTTCCTCTACCATGCGATCCGCGCCGGAATGGACATGGGCATCGTGAACGCGGGGCAGTTGGCCCGATATGAAGAGATACCGCAGCGACTGCTGACACGCGTCGAAGACGTGCTGTTCAACCGCCGCCCGGACGCCACCGAGCGCCTGTTGGAGCTCGCCGGACAGATCAAGGGTACTCCGAAAGAAAACAAGCAGAGATTAGCCTGGCGCAAGGAAGGCGTGGAACATCGCCTTTCCCACGCCCTCGTCAACGGCATCGTCGATCACATCGAATCCGATCTGGAGGAAGCCCTGAAGATGTACGACCGCCCGCTCCATATCATCGAGGGACCCCTCATGGAGGGGATGAGCATCGTGGGTGACCTCTTCGGCGAAGGAAAAATGTTTCTCCCTCAAGTGGTCAAGAGC
>CAZUHN010000193.1:0-1992 GCA_964620535.1 uncultured Nitrospinaceae bacterium
TCGGGCGGCTGTGGCCACTCCTCCACGATTTCGCGGACCACATCGAACAGAACAGGCGAGCGTCCCTCGAGCCCTCCTTCAGCCGCGCCTCCATCTCGGTGTCCGCCCAGAAGGGGGATCGCCCCTGCGGCCTCCTCATCGAGGAGTTTTGGCAGGACTTCATAAACCTCCTGGTACGTCGCGCCTGAATGCGAGTAGAGCCCGCAGTAGACCTCCGTAGCTGCCCTGCGAGCCGCCGCCCGAGGGAGCGAGAGGATGCCGCTGGGCATGCGGGAGACGCAATGTCCATCCCACCGGGCGGGGGGCCTGAGCAGGCACTCCGGGAATTTTTTTCCCGAGTAGTAGTTCGTCAGAAAGGAGGTGTATTCCGCCTCCGGAAACATGCGCGAGATGAGACCGTTGATGACGCAGTCGAAGACAAAGTTCTGAATGCTCGTTACAGCCGGAAACAGCGTTGTATGCCCGAGGAGGACATGATGGAGCTCATGCATGACCAGCATCAGGAGTTTTTCCGGGGTTTCCGCATGCTTCTCGACAAAACCAGGGTTGATCAGAAGGCGCGGCTGGAGCTGGCACTCGACCGCTGCGGTCGGAACCTCGTCGCTTTCCGCGATGTCCATGAGGCGAAGAAGAGCGCCGAGCGCATAGCTGCCGCTCGGAAAAGAATCGAGAATGCGATCAGATAGCGAGATCATTTATGTGCCTCCTCAAGGTGCTGGGCGAAAGAAGGCGGTATAAGCAGGGAAACTTCCCGGCGGACCTTGAGTGTTGAGAGACGCGGCGACTTGGCCCGGAGCCAGACTGAAGCCGAGCACTTGGTCAGAACGGCGAGGGCAGAAAGAAGATCCGTATATATCTCGAGGTGGTGTTCCCTGACCGGGATGACGACGACGCCTTCCGGCAGGGAAAGTTCGCTTGCCCGTGCCTCGATAAGGCGAAGGAGAATTTTCTCCGAGGTGCCGCCACTTTCCCCATTCGTGCAGAGCGGAAGCAGATATCTTGCAGTGAATCCGCGAACCTTTTCGGGAAGCCTGAAAACAAGACCCGTCCCGAACTCACTATTTCCTTTCCGGGAACCGCTCGTACCCTTTTCACCGGAACCTGCTTTATCCATTCTCCCGGACAGACCCGAGTACGACACGGTCGACCTTGGCGGTGAGGACATGTTGTGAAGGAGTGAGGGTGCCTCGATCATGATGGGACTCCCAGCAAAAAGGCATCGGCCTCATTCCATGCCCTGAAGACTTCATCCGCGTCCTCGGGCTGCGCCAGTTGTTTACTCGAATAGCATGCGGCCAGCGCGTTGGCCGCAAGATGCGATCTCGGCTCCGATGGATCGAGACGAGAGAGGATATCCTTGATCCGGCGCCATGTCTGGAATCTCGGACCTCTTGAACTCTGTAATTCCGAAAAAATCAGGGGTGTCGCAACGTCCCGGTAAATCCCGGCCGCCTGCTCGGCGACCGCCGCGTTGAGGCGGCCGGCCGCTCCGGTCTCGAATATGTGAACAACTGCCGCCTCCCGGGCCCCCGGCCGGAGCCTGGCAATGACATCGGCGACGATTCCTGAAAAATCACTCTTTCGGAGATTCGTGGCCGCGACAGCGAGACGCACCTGCTCGAGGGGGTTCCGGGCCGTCAGGATGGTTCGGAGTGGATCACCAGGCTTCACGTCCGCGAGGCGCCATGCCTCCTTGTGCGCGGTGAGAAACTTGACCCTGGGGACCTTTATGCCCTGAGCGCGCTGGGGAAGTCCGCTCTGGACAGCAAGAAGCGCCGAATCAGATGGGCTGGCGGAAGGATCGGTGGCTGTTGCCGCTGCGTGAACCGCTACGACCGAGCGCAAAAGCATCCCTGCCCGCCTAGGACTGAGGCAGATGCTCGCCTGGGCGAGAAGCGCCACGAGGGTTCTGACATAGACCGCAACGGCATCGCCCATGGACTCCTGAAGAATGGAGATGCTCGCTCTGGTGGATTCTATGGTCCTCCTTAG
>CAZUHN010000194.1:0-2126 GCA_964620535.1 uncultured Nitrospinaceae bacterium
GATTGCCGTCTTTTCCAAGCAGAACAATGACGGCTTTCTTCCAATTTCCATCGTCCGTTTCGGGAAAATCTTCCCGGTAGTGCGCCGCCCGGCTTTCGGTGCGGGTAATTGCCGCTGTCGAACATATGATTCCCGTCTCGATTAAGCATCCCAACTCCTCGGTCGCCTCAAAATGTTTCGCCGTGCCCACGGGAAGCTCCCCAATCTCCTTTTTAGCCCGATGAAGGTAATCGAGACCCTCTGAGAGCGAGTTGGCGTTCCGAATGATGCCCAAATGCAGCCACATTTTTTCAGCGAGCTCTTGGCGCATCCGCTTGAGAGCCGATGTCACTTCGGGATTGTCCTCTCCCCTAATGGTGGCGAATTTTTGTTTCCACCTGCTTGATGAAATTTCAGATAGGGGGGCGAGTGTCAGTTCCCGGGAATCGGCGGCGGCGGCCTCTCCCGCTCGTTTTCCAAAAACCTGAGTACCAGGAAGAGAGTTGCTGTTCAGGCGGTTTCCTCCCTGAATTCCGCCGGCGTTCTCCCCGGCGGCGAAAAGCCCAGGAACGTTCGATTTCCCGTTCTCGTCAATAAGGACCCCTCCCATGAAATAATGGGCTTCGGGGGCAATTATCATTCGAATCTCATGGGCCTTCTGGCTTCGCTGGGAATACACGCGGCTCAGCCGCGCATTTGTTTTTTCGAAATCTTCAGGGGAAACCTCTGAAATATCCAACAGGACGCCCCCTTCAATAGATTTGCCAAAACGAATCTGATCGTAGATCCCGCGGGCGGCCACATCGCGGAAGGTCGCGTCCTTTCGTTCGGGATCGTACTTCTCCATGAAGCGCTCTCCGTCTGAATTGAAAAGCTTTCCACCAACGGAAAAAGTAGAAGGTTGGATGGGCATCCGCGTCTGCCCAAAGGGCTTGATGCACCGCCAAGGATAATATTGGATGAATTCCATGTCCCGGAGCGAAGCCCCGGCCCGGTAGGCAAGGATAAAGCCATCTCCGGTAACATCCACCGGATTGCTGGTCCACGAGAAAAGCCTCCCGCAACCGCCCGCCGCCAAGATGACCGTCTTAGCCCGAAGAAAGAGCAACTCGCCCTTTGCCCGGTCCAAGCACACCGCTCCCGCGATCTTCCCTTCGGAGACGAGCAGTTCCAATACCATGCAGTTTTCATAGGCCTCGACACCGAGTTCAAGGGCAACCCGCACGAGAACAGATGTGATATCGAGCCCCAGGTGACTTTTCGTTCCGACGGTACGCGCAAAGGTATGATCTCCGCCGGGGCTTTTGTGCAGTCTTCCCTGGCGAACGTCCATTTCCACGCCCCAGTCGAGAAGTTCTTGAAGCCGATCGGGCGCTTCTTCACACATGACACGAACCAATTGAGGGTCATTCACTCCTCCCCCGCCTGCCATGGTGTCCTTGAAGTGAACATCTGTACTGTCTTCGGTGAGTTGTTCTTTTCCTCGGAGATGGGTTTCAAGGTGATCCTCCACCCCTTCCTCTGGAAATACGACCGCGTAGCCCGCTGACGTGTTTGCGGAAGATCCGCTGCGGCCGAGCTTGCGCTTTACGGCAACACCGACACGCGTACCGGGAGATTCCGCAGCGGCGATGGCCGCTCGGAGAGCGGCGAGCCCACCACCGACGACCAATACGTCAAGATCAGGACTCTGAAATTGACCCGTCATATCGATCAAACCTTCCAGTGCTCTCGAAGATACCGGGCGTTAAGCTGCCACATCCATCTCCCGGCCGCCTTGGGGGCCGTCCCCGCCTGGGCCCTCGCCCAAATGAGACGAACGCCAAGTTTTTCTGCCGCCTTGAAATCTGAACCTCCCGGAGGAGACGCCAACTCAATGACGAGGGCATCCGGACGGACACGTTTCAGACCTTCTTCAGGAAGCATGAGCGCGGGCGCGGTTTGGTAGATAACATCCATTTTTTCGATGAAATCAAAATATTCTTCTATCCGGATCGGATGCAATCCCATCTGAAGAATGCGGGCGCGTACCTCTCTCCGCCTTGCCGCGACCCACACTTCCGCGCCAAGGCGCCGCAGATCGCGGGCAAGAGTCACCGCGATTCGGCCGAAACCGATGATCATGCACTTTAGGGTCGGAAAACATT
>CAZUHN010000195.1:0-2426 GCA_964620535.1 uncultured Nitrospinaceae bacterium
GCCGGCACAAAACATGAATGGTTCGCTGGATCTCGTTCTCCCGGCCGATCAGCGGATCGATCCGTCCTTCCCGGGCCTTCTCCACCAAATTGACTGTGAAGGCCTTCAGCGGGTCCCGCGCCGACCTGGCCTCCTCTTTCCCTCGCTCCTCTCCCTCTTCATAGAGCGACCCGGCCTCTTCCTCTTCCTCTTCCTCTTCGCTCACCTTGGAAACACCGTGAGAGATGTAATTGATGACATCGAAACGGGTAATGCCCTGGTTCTCCAAGAGATAGACTGCATGGGAGTCCTGTTCACGGAACATCGCCACCAGCAGGTCCCCGCCGCGGATCTCACCCTTCTCAGCGGACTGGACATGGAGAATCGCCCTTTGGAGAACCCGGTGAAAGCCTAAAGTTTCCTGCGGCCTTTGGTCCCCCCCCTTGGGCAGCGACTCCAGGCGAGTTTTGAAAAAATCCTCAAGCTCGTTCTTCAGGCGGGCTATATCGCCGCCGCAGTTGACGATCGTACAGCTCGCATCCTGTTCCTGGAGCAACGCAAAAAGGAGATGTTCGATGCAGACGAATTCGTGGTGGCGTTGCATCGCCTCCTGATAGGCGAACTTCAGTACCTTTTCCAGCTCTTTGGTGATCATTTTAAGTCTCTTCCATCGTGCACTTGAGGGGATACTCGTGCTGCTTGGCAAGACTTTCTACCAGGGCCACCTTGGTTTCTGCGATCTCGTAGGTATAGACGCCGGCCACGCCGATGCCCTTCTTATGGACGTGTAGCATAATCTGGACGGCTGCGGTTTGATCTTTGTGGAAAACGTATTGCAAGACCTGAACAACGAATTCCTTGGTAGTATAATCGTCATTGTGGAGCAGGACTTTATAGATGGGGGGGCGTTTAAGTTTTTTCTTGGTTTCGACAATGACCTCTCGGTCATGATCCGTCTCTCGCCTGCTCATACCTGACCCTCTCGAGAATTCAATCTAGGGGATAGTGTAAAAGGTTTTTTCCTTCCAGGCAATGAGGCCTCCGACTCGGTGGACGGTCAACTTGATGGATTCTAACGCTTTTTCCACTTGAGGTTTTTCTTCCGGTTCGGGATGCCGTCGCCCAACAGAGTCCTGCCCCCCAGGGGGAATTTTTTCGGCGGGATACCACCCGCTATGAGGAAAATCACGTCCTTTCTCGAGTCATTACCGATGGCGCGGTAAACGGTGGGGGCGACCCGCACAACGGTCCCCTCGGACATGGAATGACGTTTGCCGTCCAGAATGATGCTGCCCCTGCCCCTGAGGGTTATAAAAACTTCCTCTTGAACGCGATGCCGGTGAACGTAACCGGCGCCTGCGCCGGGCTTGTAGCGAACGAGGCCGATCCCTACCCCCTTGCAACCCATGGGACGGGACAGGAACGCTTTTTCCTTCACCTTGTTCAGCGGCATCGAGAACTTCGTGTATTTCCTGCTTGCCATAGGTTACTCCTTGAACTTTCGTTGGTCACCCCGTCACGGCGCCTTCGGAGGCAGAAGAAACCAGACGAGCGTATTTTGCCATGACTCCTCTCGCGTAGCGCGGCGGCGGCGGGCTCCACTTGCTCAAACGCGCGCGGATCTCGTCCTCCCCCACCTCTAGGTCCAGCCGGCGCGCTTTCACGTCGAATACGACGGTGTCACCGTCTCGTACCGCGGCGATGGGTCCGCCGTTGGCCGCCTCAGGGGCCACATGTCCGGCCATGAGACCGTGCGTCGCGCCGGAGAACCGGCCGTCCGTTAACAGGGCCACGGAATCGCCGAGCCCGGCGCCTACGAGGGCGGCGGTCACGCCGAGCATCTCGCGCATTCCCGGACCGCCCTTCGGCCCTTCATAGCGGATGACCACCACGTCGCCATCCTTGATCTTTCCCTGTTGTACAACCTGAAAGGCGTCTTCCTCACAGTCAAAGACGCGGGCCGGGCCGCGGTGGGTCATCCGCTCGTGGCCAGCGACTTTGATGACGCATCCTTCAGGAGCGAGGTTTCCCTTCAGAATAACCAGCCCCCCGGTGGATTTAATAGGGGCGGAGAGTGGAAGTACGACCTCCTGTCCATTTGTCTCCACCGCCTTCCCGGCCTCTTCACCGATGGTGTGGCCGGTCACCGTTATGGCTTGAGCGTTGAGCAACCCAGCATCCAGCAGCCGCCGGGCAACCACGGGAACGCCACCCGCGCGGTAGAGATCGTTAGCGACAAAACGGCCCCCGGGTTTGAGGTCGGCCAACAGCGGCGTCCGCGAACTGATTCGGTCAAAGTCATCGATATCCAGCGGGACGCCGGCCTCGCGGGCCACCGCCAGCAGATGAAGAACCCCGTTGGTGGATCCCCCCGTGGCGGCGATAGCCGCGATGGCGTTTTCGAGAGCGGCACGCGTGATCACCTGGTCGGGGGTGAGACCTTTTTT
>CAZUHN010000196.1:0-4325 GCA_964620535.1 uncultured Nitrospinaceae bacterium
CCACTTCCCGCCCCCGACCACGTTAATGAAGATGCCGGTTCCGGCGCTGCTGACGCCGCTTAAGAAGGAACGGCCGGCGACAAGAAGTCCCACCTGGGTAAAGCTGATGTCCAATTCTTTGACGAGGAACGGAAGGATCGGCCCCAGGAGGCCAAAGTACCAATGTTCGCAGGCATGGCCGATTGAAAGGAGCGTGAGAATCCTGGTGCGGTTCAACGGGGACTCCGGAAAAGCGGTGTTTCCCGCAAGGGTTCTTCTCGCGTTTTGCGGAAAGGCGACCTAATGTAACATGCCACCCCGGATGCGAAAAGAAGCTGATTTCCCACCCTTCTTCCGGTGAAAATCCTGCATCCTTGGAATTTGCCAGGGGAAAATATTCTGTCGAATATTTCGCGCAAAGATTTTTTCTTATTCCATTATCCTGCCGTTAAATTGCTTTTGACATTGCAGATTGACAGAGAGGCTTCGGAAGGATATATTTCCTGGTAGGATGACCATACAACAGAATGAGGGGACCAGGTTTTTGGAAGAGTCCGCAGCCGTTGTCACACGCTTTCAAGCTGTCAAAAAGACTCGGGTGTACGAGGAAATCGTCTCCCAGATCACCTCCCTGATTTTGGAGGGAAAGCTCCCCGTCGGAGACAAGCTTCCCTCCGAGCGCGAACTCTGCGAACGGTTCGGGGTAGGCCGGAATTCCGTTCGCGAGGCCACGCGCGCGCTCGAATCGGCAGGCCTCGTTGACACGCGACAGGGGGAGGGGACCTTCGTCACCACGAGCCCGGAGTCCCTTCTTTCGCCCCTTTCTCAGAAAATATCCTCAGAAGGGGAGGATGGCATCCGCCACCTTTTTGAAGCGCGGCGGATTCTCGAGCCGCAGATTGCCTCTCTTGCCGCAGTCAGATGTACGGATGAGGAGATTGAACGCCTGGAGGCCGTCTTGAAACGTCAGCGGGGGGAAGTCAACGATGGCGGAAGCGGCATGGACGAAGACACCGCCTTTCATCTCGCCCTCGCCCGTGCGGCCAAAAACGAGTTCCTCTTGCGGCTCGTCGATATTCTTCTTGACTCATTGTGTGAGATGAGAGAGCGCTCGGTGCGGGACAAGGGCGGCCGGATCCGCTCCCTCGAAGGACACGAGGAAATATTGGCGGCCGTCAAGGACAGGAACGAAAGACGGGCTCTGGCGTTGATGCTTGCCCACCTGCTTGAGGTGGAAGGGCGCGAAGTAGTGGATCCGGCGGTCGAAGCGGCAGGGAGTTCAGTGATAAATTGATCCGGACGGGTGGGGCCGTCCCGGCGGGCGCTGGCGCGCCGATACAAAGCACTTTGAAAGTTTCAGCGAACACGGATCGCATCCGGCAACTTCTGGCAATTTATATATCCCCCTCTTTCGGGGATACAAATCTGGGAGGCAGAGAATGTGAGCATTTTATCTTATGAAGTAATTTACCGGGGGGTTTTTCAAAAGGTCCTTGCGAACAAGATCTCTCGAACGCTCGTCCTCGCGGCGGTGAAAGAGGGAAAACAGGGGATCTCGTTCGGCCGCTACAGCGACTCGCCCGAGCGAAACGGAATCCCGGCGAAGCAGTTCGGCTACGTCGCCGACACGGCGGAGGAACTGGAGGAGGTCGCGGCCCAGTACGAACCTAAGCAGGTGGACGTTTCCATCTGTCTGGACGACACCCTTTGCAAGGGCCTGGAGTCGTGGGGCTGGTCCGGCTTGCAACCCGTCAACGCCGTGACCAAACCTGGCGGTACCCTCATCGTGACTTCGAAACACTTGGCCGAAAACCTCATCAAGCATGCTCATCGCAAGGACGTTCCCTATAATTTGTCCATCGTAAAAGGAAACGCCAGCTTCGCGGGCCTTTGGGTGTACAAGGACGACGGAACGGACGCTCGCTGCCTGGGCGCCACCCTCAAGGCGGTTCCACAGTTCTGTTCGATGGCCTCGCTCGAGCAGGCCATCCGGGAGAACGTGGGCGGAGAAGCCCATGTCGAGGCGGCGCGGGAGTGCTTCGAGGACACCCGCCAGGACGAGGTGAAACCCGGTGAGGGCAACAGTGAGGTTCCGTTCACCTTCGAGCTACTAAAGTGGACCGAAATGCGGCAGGGCATCGCCGTAGATGGTGTGGGCGGACATTACGATTTCGGCGACATGAAGGGCGGCTACCAACCGGGCCGGAACGAGTACTTCAGGAAATGGTCGGCCCGCACCGCGCGGCCACTCGTCAAGTTCGACGTATGCACCAAGTGCACACTCTGCTGGATCGCGTGCCCGGACACCATTTTCGACGTAACGCCGGACGGCTACTTCGACGCCAACATGGAGGCCTGCTGCGGCTGCGGCGTCTGCGAGGCCATTTGCCCGGTTCCCGATTGTATCACGATGACTAACGAGGTCGTATTTGAGGAGCGGAACAGCCAATACGTCATGTGGAAGGATGACGCGGAAAAATATGAAAAATACATGCAAGAAAAATTGACCCAGGGGAAGGTTGAAAACCGCCATCCGATCACCGGTCTGGCGGGCGCGTTTTCCGGCGCCGGCCTCGCGGAAGCCCACAACGCGGATTCCGCCTCGGCCCTGTCCATTAAAGATCTGAAATAGGAGACTAAGAGATGGCGACAGCTGTCGAAAAAACGGGTGCGGATATACAGCTCCTCACCGGAAGCGAGGTCATGGCGCACATCTGCCGCATGGCGGATGTGGACGTCATCACGGCCTACCCAATTCGGCCATACGACACCGTGATGCAGTACGTCTCGAAGTTCATCGCGAACGGCGACTTTGATGCCGACTATATCGTGGCCGAGAGCGAACACGGCCAATTCGAGATCGTCAAGCATGCCTCCGCGTGCGGGGCGCGGGTGTTCACGGGATCGAGCGGCGTTGGTTGGTTCTACGCCATGGAACCTCTCGCGGTGACAGCTGGCCTTCGCCTCCCCATGGTGGCCCTCGTTGGCTGCCGGGCGCTGGACGACCCGGGCGCTTTCGGGACGGAGCACAACGATGCCCTGGCGGTGCGGGATCTGGGTTGGCTCATCAACTTCCCCGACACCGCCCAGGAAACCATCGAACTCGGCCTCATGGCCTACCGGGTGGCCGAGGACCCGAAGGTATTCCTGCCGTGCGCCATCGCGATGGATGGCGCGTTCCTCACCCACAGTCAGGCCACGGTCCGGGTGCCGGGAGAGAATCAGGTGAATAAGTTTCTCCCTCCCTACGACCGAGGCGACCTGTTGCTGCATCCCGACAATCCCATCACCATCGCCCCGCAGGCGAACGAGGACTGGCTGATGGAGGTCCGGCGGCAGAGCAGCGAAGCAGGAAAGAACGCCTATAAGGTGATGAAAGAGGCCTACAAAGACTTCAACCGCATCTTCGGCGAGAATGTGAATCCTTTCCTGGATGAATACATGACCGACGATGCGGATATCGTCCTTTGCGGCATGGGCACGCTGAGCCTGCCGGTGCGGGTTGCCATCCGCGAGATGCGCAAGGAGGGGAAAAAGGTCGGCTTTGTCCGGCTCAAGTGGTTCCGCCCCTTCCCGACCGAGGAGCTGCGCGCCTCGCTCTCGCGGTTCAAGGCGGTGGGCGTGATCGACCGCGACTACTCGTACGGCTCGCCATTCCACGGCGGTATTTTGTTCAACGAGGTGCGGTCGGCCCTTTACGGCGCGGACAACATGCCCCACATGAAGGGATTCGTCTGCGGCCTCGGCGGCCGGGAGGTTCTGCTGGAAAACGTAATATTCATGGCGGACTCGCTCGGCGATATCGCCAAGAACGGAAAATTCGATAACGAAGTCACCTGGATCGGCGTGAGGGAGTAAAGCCATGAGCCAACTCGAAGAATACAACATCGGGACGCAAGAGCTTCCCCTGATGGGGAAGGTAAATGAAATACCTAATAAAGCGGTGGAGGAGTTCTACACGAGCGGGCACAGGACGTGTCAGGGCTGCGAGAGCGCACTCATTATGCGCCTCATGGCCAAGGCGGCCGGCCCCCGAACCATCATCCTCGGCAGCACGGGTTGCATGTATGTGGCCAACACGACTTACTACAGCACGCCCTGGGTGGTTCCATGGATGCACACCCAGCTCGGCTCCTCCGGCGCGGCGGCGACGGGCACCGCGGCCGCACTCCGCGCACTCATGCGCAAGGGAAAGATGAAGACCGAGCCCATCAACGTCATCTCCTTTTGCGGTGACGGCGGCGGAATCGACATGGGCCTCTCCTCTATTTCGGCCGCGCTCCTGCATCCGCAGTACAATCTTCTCATCATCTGCTACGACAACGAGTCCTACGCCAACACGGACA
>CAZUHN010000197.1:0-6403 GCA_964620535.1 uncultured Nitrospinaceae bacterium
ATCGAACCGACCACAAGAAGGCTCATCTCTTCGCCACCGTTCCTTTCGTATAGATTTCTACGCTGCGCACCGGGCGCAACATCCGAATTCCCCTGACTTTACGTCAAGGAAGACGGCGATGAAAGGGCGCGATTTCCTGCAAAATCAAATTCGCTCCAAACCGCCTCTTCCGGAACACCGCCTTCGAGCAGAGGGCAATAAGTACGGTTCCCTTTTCGGCACTCCGTTGCCCAACATGCGTGGTGGGCAAGGCGCAAAATGCGGGGGAACCCAAAAAGCCGTCCCGCATTGTGCTTCATTCATGCTACAAGATGTTTTCGATGCCTCCTCAAAAGGGGCCTATCCCTCCGTCACCGGGACAAGCTTTGCTGTATTTTCATAAAATAATAGAAATCCCGACTATTTCGCCGTGTGCAATACCCGATTAGAAAATGAATATTCAATTATTTATACTTGTTAATGTAAAGGAAACCACTGTGAGAGCGGAAATTGGCCCGCGGGAGCGAAGAAAATGACTGGAATCACACAACAAGAAGAAGCCCGCTCGGCCACCGACACGGAACTCGCCCGAATCGATTTCTTTGATGACTTGCGGGACCAGTATCTTTCCGTCCACGGACTTCAGGCCCGATGGCACCCCAAAGATCTCCTGGAACTCGACATTGGCAGGGATATACACCTTCGCCTGCACTTTCTCATGGCACTCACCCGCACCGTGGAAGAGACCATTGATTCCGCCTTCCGCTCCGGCCATGTTCCCGGGACAGCTTTCTTCGGTCGGGGAAACGAGGCCAACAGCGTGGGCAGCGCATTTTGCCTGCGCGATGACGAGTGGCTTGTCCCCATGCACCGAAACTGCGGTTCCCATCTCACCAAGGGCCACCCTCCGAAAAGCATCATGGCCCAGTTTTTCGGCCGGACGGACGGCCCCGCAGGCGGGCGCGACGGAAACTTCCATATCGGTTACCGACCTAAAAACATCACCCAGCTCATCAGCCACATCGGCACGACCATCCCCATCGCCGCGGGCCTCGCCTGGGCCGCCAAGCGACGCGGGCCGGGCCACGCCGTGCTCACCCACATCGGCGACGGAGGAACCAGCGCGGGAGACTTCCACGAGGGACTCAATTTCGCCGCCGTGCACCGGCTCCCCCTGGTGGTTGTCATTGACAACAACCAATACGCCTACAAGACGCCCCTCTCCAATCAATCTGCCTGCCCGGTCCTCGCCCTCAGGGCTGCAGGATACGGAATCCCCGGTTTCCTGATCGACGGAACGGACGTGCTCCTCGTTCATAAAATCTGCAACGAGGCGCTCAAGCGCGCCCGGGCGGGCGAAGGCCCCATCCTCATTGAAAGCATAACCATGCGACTCCGCGGACACTCCGTCTACGACAAGTACACCGACTATGTAGATATGAATAACCTTCAGCGTTGGGAGACAGAGCGCGATCCGATTTCGCGTTACGAACAATTTCTAACCGACAACGAGATCGTCAGCCCGAAGGAAATCGCCTCTTCGAACGCAATTGCCCGCACCGAAGCAGATTCCGCCCGGGATGAGGCCCTGAAGAGCCCTCTGCCCGACCCGGACACGGTAACGGACGGGGTGTACGCCGAGTAGGTCCGATTGCGCTGCTGCTAGCGAGGAATACCCATGAGTCAGCTGACCTATCGCGAAGCCATCAGCGCCGCCCTTTGGGAGGAGATGGAGCGCGACGAAAGCGTGTTTCTCATGGGGGAGGACATCGGACTGGGCGGGGGAGCCTTTTACGTCACCAAAGGCTTCCAGGAACGCTTCGGGCGTGAGCGCGTGGTGGACACTCCCCTCAGCGAAGCGGGCTTCACGGGCGCCGCCATCGGCGCGGCGCTGGCCGGGCTTCGTCCCGTGGTCGAGTTCCAGTTCGCTGACTTCGCAACCGAAGCCTTTAAGATGATCGTCGATTTCGCGGCGGGAAATCACTACAGGCAGATGGGTTCCGTCCCCATTGTGATCCGACTGCCGTCGGCCGCCCTGGTAAGCGCGGGGCCGTTTCACAGCGTGAACCCGGAGGCGTGGTTCTTCCACACCCCCGGCCTCAAGATAGTGGCCCCCGTTACCGCCCGCGACGCAAAGGGAATGCTGAAAGAGGCGATTCGGGATCCTAACCCTGTCCTCTTCCTGGAGTACAAAAAGTTATATAACTTTCCCCTCGAAGACCTGCCCAAGACACTTCGCCCCGAATTGCCCAAAGAGGATTACACCGTGCCCTTCGGCAATGCGGCTCTCATGCGCGAGGGGGAGGACATTTCCCTTGTCACCTTCGGCACCGCTGTTCTTGAAGCTCTTGAGGCGGCAGAGATCCTGAAGCAAGAGGGAATCTCGGTGGAGGTGCTTGACCTGCGCTCGCTCGTTCCCTTCGATAAAGATGCCATCCTCGCCACCGTCCGGAAAACGGGGAAACTCCTCATCCTTCACGAGGCGCGAAAGCGCGGAGGGATAGGCGCCGAGTTCGCCGCCATCGTCGCCGAAGAAGCGTTCGAGCACCTGGACGCGCCGATCCGGCGGGTGGCGGCACTCGACACCCCGATGCCATTTAGCCCGCCCTTGGAAAAAGCCCATCTGCCGAACACCGAAAAAACGGCGGCGGCGCTCCGGGATCTGGCCACGTATTGAGGCGAGGGGTGAATCGAAAAATCTTGGCGTGCACATCATCCACCAACCTGAGAACCGAAAGGAGCGGCTTCCGGTCCCCGCACCGTCCTTGACATTTAGGGTCCGATGGATCAATCCATATAAAATCTGGAACGCCACAGGAGGATCTCCCATGCATATCGTACGCGTCCGGATGCCGCAGATGGGCTCGAGCGTGCACGAGAGCACTGTGGTCGAGTGGAAAAAAGGAGTCGGCGAGGCCGTCGTTCGGGGAGAGGTCTTGATCACCGCCGAGAGCGACAAGATTGATTTTGAGATCGAGGCGCCCGCGAACGGCGTACTCCAGGAAATCAAGGTAAACGCCGAAGAGACCATACCCTGCGGCGAAGTGCTGGGCCTCATCGAAACCGAAGAGGAAGTGGCCGAGGAGGCGTCATCCCCTCTTTCTTCCAAGGACGGAGGTCCGCACGAGAAAGCGGGTGGGGAGGACTGGATCGCCCCGGTCGCTCCGATGTCCAGGCGCGAACGGCCCGCTCCCGCGCCGAAGGCCACCGCGCCACCCGAGCCCCCTCCCCGGTCAAGGGCCGAAGGGGCGCATTCCCCGATTCTTTCCCCTCGGGTGCAGCGGCTGGCCGTCGGGCACGGCCTGGGCATGGAGCAAGTTTCCCGGATTTTAGGCACCGGGGCCAGCGGACGCATCACCGCCAAGGATGTGAAACAATTTGTGGCTTCGGCCGGGGCGGCCGCCGATGCCCCCCCGGTTCCGTTCCATTTCCGGCCGCTGTCCGAGGTGGAGCCAGACGGCGTCCGCGAGCGGCAAGAGCCGTTCAACCGGATCCGAAAGCGGACCGCCGAGAACCTATCGAGGTCGGCGCGGGAGATCCCCCAAGTGACCGCGCACACCGAGGTAGACATGACCCGTATCGCCGTCTGGCGCGAGGCGAACAAGGAAGCCTTTGAAAGCGCGCACGGCGTGCGATTGACTTACACGCCCTTCTTCGCTCTGGGGATCATTGCGGCAGTCCGCGAGCGAGAACACGCCAGGTTCAACGCAGCACTCGAAAAGGATGTCCTCACCGTGAAGCGATACGTAAACCTGGGGATCGCGGTCGATACGCCGGAAGGGCTCGTTGTTCCCGTCCTGCACGGGGCGGACGGGCTGTCGTTCGCCGGCCTTGTCCGCGGCATCGACGATCTCGCCGCGCGGGCCCGGGGCGGAGGCCTCACTCCGGACGAGGTGCAAGGGGCGACCATCACCCTGACCAACACGGGCTCCACGGGAACGCTTCTCGCCAACCCGCTCCTGCCCCCCCCCGCGGTGGCCATCGCAGGAACGGGGGCCATCGTCCGCCGGGTGGTTGTTTTGACGGATAACACTACAGCCGTGCAGCCGATCATGATACTTTCCCTTACCTTCGACCACCGTGCGAACGACGGCCTGGCGGCGGGCAGATTCTCCGGCGCGATTCGGGCGGCTTTGGAAAGAATGGACCTGTCCCGGCTGGAGGATTGACACCCATGGCGCGGCCCGGCCCGGGCACCCTCCTCCGCTCCCTTCTCTTCAGCCCGGGAAGCAGCGAAAAAATGCTCGCCAAGGCGCCCAGCTCCGGCGCGGATGCGGCACTCTTCGACTTGGAAGACTCCGTGGCTCCGGACATGAAGGAACGTGCCCGCGAACTCGTGCGGTCTGCCATCGAAACGGTCAAATCCGCTGGCTCACCCGGATCCATTCTTGTCCGGGTGAACGCGGTCGAGACCGGCCTCCTCGAAGAGGACCTCGAGGCCGTCGCGGCCGCGGGACTCGACGCCGTCGTACTACCCAAGCCCGAGACCGCCACAGATATCCAAAAAGCCGACGCCATCCTCACCCGTCTTGAGCGGGAAAGAAAACTCGAAGCGGGAAGCATTGGGATTGTCGCCCAGGCGGAGAGCGCCGCCGGCGTGTACCGTTGCTACGAGATCTGCGCCGCGTCCCCGCGCATGGTGGGCGTCAACTTCGGGAGCGCCGAGGACGCCGACCTCTGCCGGGACCTCGGGGCGTGCTGGACGCCGGAGGGGACCACGCTCCTCTACGCCAAGAGCAAAGTCCTTCTCGAAGCGCGGGCGGCGGGCCTGCCACATCCCACGGACGGGGTCTACATGCGCCTGAACGACGACACGGGCTGCCGGGCTGACGCCGAGGCCGCCCTCCGACTCGGCTACGTCGGCAAGGCGGCCATCCATCCGCGCCAGGTACCCATTTTCAACGAAGTCTTCTCGCCCAAACCGGAAGAAGTGGCTTACTACAACGAAATGCTCGAAGCTTTCCGCGAAGGAGAGAAGACGGGGAAAGGGGCCGTTTCCTTCCAGGGAAAAATGATTGATGCCGCCATGGCCAAGCACGCCGAGCGCATCCTCAGTCGGGCAAAAGCGATTTCCTAGCTCCGCTTCATATCGCCGTCGATTTCTCGCACACCGAAAATACATACCTTCCTCTTCACGCCAAAATTTCCCGCAATTCTTTCGGTTTTAGGCCATAGAAAATAACTAAAATCAGCAAATAATAATATTTCTTTTTGCCCATTCATAAAAAAATTGGTCTGTCAGTGAATACATTGCCAATTCAGCGATAAGTAGCAAATGAGACAATTTCTTTCAGCCCAAAAACATTAATAACATAAGTTGATTTATTTATACTGTTATCCCCTTCCTCCCAGGTTACATTTCGGGAAGCGGCATCTTGCAGTAATTCAGCCCCGCCACAATCCTTTATTGTGGACAACCGGAAGGAAAATGTCTGTACGGATAGCCGGCCGAACAAAATTCATCACTACCCGAGTCCAATCTTCAACCTGCCGCTAAATGCAAGATCTGCAATGGCCCAACGGAACCAGACCCCGAAATCTCTTCTCATCGTCGAAGACGAGGAGGACGTCTGGGATTTCCTCACGAATACGCTCTCCGCGGCCGGCTACCGGGTGGCGAGCGCACCTTCAGGCGGCGAAGCCATAGCGCTTCTGCGGGAGGAATCCGCCGACCTCATCGTGACGGACCTCTCGCTCAAGGGCTTTTCGGGCCTGGATGTGGCGAAAGCGGCAAGGGAGATCCGGGCGGATATCCGGGTCGTGCTCATCAGCAGATGGACAAATGAGGGATCCAAGTCCGCAACCCTGGAAAACGGAATCGACTGCTACCTGGAAAAGGCCTTCCCCCTTATGGACCTCAAAAAAGCGATCCAAAATCTTCTACACCCTGAAAAACCGTCCGTAACCCTCTAGCAGCCGTAGGCGGCTCCCTTCTGCCTGGGAAGAGGCTTCCACCGCATGGCAAGCTCCGCCAGTAGGCGGACCCCTCCGCCCGTTCCGCCAGCCGGCGTGTAGGGACCCTCTTTCGAGGTGTGAGCGGTACCCGCGATGTCCAGATGGGCCCAGGGCACACCTTCTGCGAAATGCTGCAAAAAAGCGGCGGCCGTATTGGCGCCCCCGTAGCGCGTTCCCGAAATATTGCAAAGGTCGGCGATCTTTCCCTTCATCATTTCACCGAACTCGGGCGACAAAGGCATGTGCCAAACCCCGTCTCCCGTCTCTTTGCCGAGATCCTTCAAGCGGCCGACGAGTTCGTCATGGGTACCGTACAGCCCGCTCAGCCTCTCTCCGAGGGCGACCATGCACGCGCCGGTCAGGGTCGCCAGATCGACCATGCACTGCGGCTTATAAGCCGTCTTGCAGTAATGAAGCGCATCGGCGAGAACGAGCCGGCCCTCCGCATCCGTATTGTGGATTTCAACGG
>CAZUHN010000198.1:0-29440 GCA_964620535.1 uncultured Nitrospinaceae bacterium
CGATCTTTGGGATTGTATGTGGCGGTGGGGGCCGCAGAAGCGGGGGAGGAAGCCGTGGGATGAATCCGCCTCGCAACCCCCCCATGGCCGCTTAATTGCCGGTAGATATATGCAGCGGCGACAATTGAAAACGGATAAGTGAAAATCATTCCTACGAGCAAAAGGAGCATCCCCAGGAAGTTAACGGCCATTATAATAATTGCGATTAATATCAGGTTCCACACCGATCCCGCCGTTATGGCCCAACTTCTTTTCAGGGACTCGATGGCCCCCACGTCTTCATCGACGATGATGAAAGGGTGGAAAACGAATCTGATGGCAAAGTATATCCCGGGCACGACCAGCAAGAGGGTTCCAACCATCACGATCAAAACATAGAGAAGCAGGGCGACGATGTATCTCACCAAATAGGGATAACAAAGGAAAAGATCTGAAATATTCACTTCCTCTTCATCGCAGATCCCCAGAAAAACCTTGATCAAACCCAACGACACCAACATTTGCAGAAGCCAACCCGCAAAACTGAACAGAAGGGAAAGAAATGGAACACTTTCCCCCACCAACAGGCCGAAAATCAGCGGGATAAAAGGAGCAAAAAAAGCAACGATTAATGCGCCAAGCAAGAAAAAGAAACGGCTCTTCGTTGTTTCCCAACTGAAGCGCAACACATCGGACTTGGAAAATGAATTCGCTTTCATCGCACCGCCTTCCCTCTGGCTGTTTTTATAAAGCGCCGAACCCTTGACTCCTCCATCACGCGGATTCTATCCCAGTCTCAAAATAATGTCCTGTTTTCAAAAAACCGCAACTTCGATGCGGGTCCCGCGCCGGCACCACCGGATTCTCAAAATCGTTTACCTCCAAAACCTACCGTTTTCGCCGGAGACGGCCGGGGCCGGCCGTATTTCATGCGGGGATGGATATATTCGTCGGAGGAGAGGATGGGCTTCCTCTTTCGCTTCGGAAAATTTTTCGGACAAAGACAGAATCACTGAAAAATAATATAGGTTGAACAAACCAAGATTACTTTGGTGAAAACACTTCCCATACGGATCGAATTCCTTGTCTGCAAAGTGCCGGCGCCAGCCTCATCAGCCGCGCTGAATCCTGCGCTGCGACCGCTGCATTCATTATTCATTTCAACCCGCCACTTGAGATTTTCTTCTAGGGGAGGGATGAAAGAATATCTTTGACAGAGTTGAACCATATTGGTAAATCTTATCCGTGATCTCCTGAGATTATTCATTGAATGGCGTTTGTGCCCGAATTCCTTTTCGCCTCCTTCGGTTCGAAAGAGAGCCGGGATATGCTCCATGAGTCATTTTATGAGCTGCGTGCGATTCTGGCTTTTCCCAACCCAATGGACATCAGCTTCGATATATCTGATATAGATTGTGCAACGAGCAGTTTTTTCAAGGAACCACAAAATCAAGGAGCCAATAAGTGCCGGGCAAACCTCACGCGATAACCGGGGGCATGGGTCTTCTCCTTCCGGCCCCCGATGCGATCGAAGCGGGGACTTACCTCTTTCTTTCCGGCCGGATCGGCTTAAATCTGGAGACAGGGGCCGTTCCGCGGAGCGCGGAAGATCTGCCGAAAAGCGCCCGGAAAATTTACGCTTCCCGCTACATCGACGCCCAGGAATGGCCCATGACGGGCCAGACATGGTGGATTTACGAAGCGTTCCGGAGAGTTTTAGAGACCTTCGGCGCGGACCTGACCCACCTTGTCCGCACAAATACCTATTTCCGCGATCTTGAGGATTTTCCCGCTCACGAACGGGCCCGCGCGGCCATCATGCCGGCAGATCCGCCGCCGAGCACCGTTCTGGAAATTCCCTACGATAATTTTCCCGACGGCATCGATCTGTTGATTGACGGCGTCGCCGTCCTTCCGGGGGGGCCTTCCCGCGATGTCGTACGGTCGAAACTCGGGATCGGGGCACATTATTCGTGGGGAGTCCGGACAGGAGAAATGACATGGGCCGCCGGACAAACCCCCACCAACCCGATTAACGCCCAGTACGTGATGGGGCCCGGTGACCTAGGACTGGAAGGCAGGGTTCTGGCGACGGGAAACCTCCACCTTGACGGTCGCGAAGGCCCGGCGACTGCCCAAACCTGGATGGCCTACTGGAGGATCCGTAATATCATTGAAGATGCCGGGGCAAGCATGGACGATATACTCTACGAAAAAATATACCTCCGCTCGATGCGGCACCTTCCGGCGGTTGAGAGGGTTCGCCGGAAGACATATTCCGCGCCGGAAAAGGCCCCGCCGAGCCTGTACGCCGAGGTGATCAACATGGGCCGGAACGCCGATTGTTTATTGGAGATCGATGTGGTCGCCGCCCGAGGGGATCGAAAAATCATCGAGGGGCATACGGACGGGCTGGGCCGTTTAGGCGCGGCGGGGCGGATGGGGGGCCCCTTCCTCGCGCTCGGGGGCCGCGTGGCGCGCATTCCGGAGACGGGCCGAATTGTTCGGTCCCCCGAGGATTTGGACGAGCGGCAAAGCGACTTCGGGGATTCGGCCGTGCCTTTAGCTATTCAGGCCCGGTGGATTTATGGTAGGGTTCGTCAATTCCTGAATGAAAAGGGCTCCTCTCTTGCCGAATTGATCAAGGTGGAGCTTTACGTTAAAGGGCCCTTGAATCTGACTTCTCTAGACGCCGTTCACAAGGCGGTCTTCCCGGATGGGCCGCCTGCAATCAGTGTGATTCCGGTTACATCGGTCGATCCGGACCCGCGCGTAGAAATTAAAATCTGTGGGCTTGCGAACCGGCCAGGGCGCTAAACTGCGAGGATTTTTTCATGCTGAAAATGGATCCTGAAAAAAAAGATGCCCTGATGGATGTCCTCCTCCCCGGCTCGGCGGTGGCGGGCGCCGTCGTGTTCTGGAGCCTTGCCGTTCACCTGCTCGAAATTCCATACTACCTCCTCCCCCCGCCGGAGGTTGTAGTATATGAACTGTATAACCGCTGGGACATACTCTACCCTAATGCCATCGTCACTTTGAATGAGGTCTTCGTCGGATTTTTTACGAGCATCATCATCGCCGTCCCGCTTTCCATGATCATTGTCAGCTACCGGTTGGCGGAGCGGATCATGCTTCCGCTGCTGGTGATGTCGCAGTCCATCCCCAAGGTGGCCATCGCCCCTCTTTTCGTCGTCTGGATGGGCTTCGGCCTGCTGCCGAAAGTGGCGGTAACCTTCCTCATCGCGTTCTTCCCCATCCTCATCGCCACCATCTCCGGCCTGAAGAGTGTAGAAACCGACATGCTGGATCTAGTTAAATCCATGGGCGGTTCCGCCACCCAACTCATGTTGAAGGTGCGCGTGCCCAATTCGCTTCCCCAGTTCTTCAGCGGCCTGAAGATTTCCATCTGCTTGTCGGTGGTGGGCGCGATTGTCGGGGAGTTCGTGGGCTCGGACCAAGGGCTCGGGTTTCTCATTTTGACATCATCGGGAGATTTGGACGGAGAACTCCTCTATTCAACGCTCGTTATCCTGATCCTAGTCGGGGTGACGCTCTTCGGCATCGTGGGCTATTTGGAAAAGGTTGCTCTTCCTTGGCACGTCTCCCAGCGCATCCAGGAAGAATCACTTTGGCAGTCTTGACACCGCCGGCATTGGGCCGGCCCAAAAAGGAGTAATATAAAATGAGAAGCCCAGCCACACGCATGACCCATTGGTTCGGGGCAATAATTTGCGCTCTTGCCCTTCTCGCCTCCGGAAGCCTAATTGGCTGGAGCACCCCGGCCAGCGCGGCCGACAAGGCGACCCTCCGCCTGGAGTGGCGGCTCACGGGCTATCACACCCCCTACTGGTACGCCAAGGAAAAAGGTTATTACAAGGACGAGGGGATAGATCTCCACATCAGATGGGGGGATGGCTCCGGCAAGGCCGCCGCCAGCGTCGCGGCGGGAAATGAAGCCTTCGGCCAGGCCGACGGCATGATCCTGGCCGCCGGAATCTCCCGGGGAATGCCGCTGAAGGCGATCTTTTCAGTCACGCAGAAAGCCACCTGGGTAATCGTCAGCTACAAAGACAACCCCGTCAACAAACCACAGGATCTCATCGGCAAGACAATGAGCACCATCCCCAGCCACAAGCAAATTCTTCATCTGTTCTTCAAGATAAACAATATCCCTGTGGACAAGGTGAAGCTGCAACTCGTCGGCGGGCGGGTCCGCAACACGCTTTTCCGCACCCAGAAGGTTCACGCCACGATGGGGATCTACGACGGCCGTACGCTGGACTTCAAGTTCCTCGCCGAGGCGGGCAAGGTCAAGCCCGTCACCTTTCTGCGGCTGAACGAGCACGGATGGGATACACTCGGGCAGATGATCATGACAAATGACAACATGATAAAGAACAATCCGAGTCTCGTCCGGCGGTTCGTCAAGGCCTCCATACGCGGCTGGAAGGAAGCCATGAAGCCCGGAAACATCGACGAGGCCGTCAGCATCGCGATCAAAAACTCTCCGAACGAAACCCAGAAGCTTCCGGGCGTAAGGGCGCAATTCAAGGGTTCCTTAGACACGCTAAGAACGAAACGTACGAAGGGGAAACCCCACGGCTGGATGGCCGCTGGGGACTGGGAAAAGACCCTGGAAGCCATGAAAATAAGTAAGAACGTGAAGAAGGTTCTCCCGGTCAGTTCCTACTACACGAACGACTTCATTCCCTCCAACTAGGCGGGGACTTTACAATCGTGACCAACATCATTGAGATCTCTGACCTGGGTTTGACCTATCATACACGGTCCGGAGATGTCCGGGCCCTCGAAGGAGTGGACATCGCGGCGGAAGAAGGCGAGTTCATCTCCCTCGTGGGCCCGAGCGGTTGCGGAAAAAGCACCATGCTCAAGGTGATAGCGGGTCTTCTCCGGGCGACCGATGGTTTGGTGCGGTTAAACGGAACCGAGGTGCGCGGCCCTACCCGGGACATCGGAATCGTTTTCCAAAGTCCCGTTTTAATGGCATGGCGCTCGGTCATCGACAACATTCTCCTTCAGATCGAAATCCGCAAAGGCGACCTCAAGTCCTACCGGTCGGCGGCTCAGGACCTCATCGATCTGGTGGGGCTTCAGGGCTTTGAGGAAGTTTACCCCTTCCAGCTATCGGGTGGAATGCAACAGCGGGCCGCCCTTTGCCGGGCGCTCATCCATGATCCCTCTCTCTTGCTCATGGATGAACCCTTCGGCGCCTTGGACGCGCTCACGCGAGAGCTGATGAACCTGGAGCTCCAGCGGATTTGGATGGAGCGGAAGAAAACCGTCCTTTTCATCACCCACTCCATCTCCGAGGCAGTGTTTCTTTCAGATCATGTTTTCGTCATGTCGGCCCGCCCGGGCCGGATATTGCATAAGAGACGCGTGGAACTTCCTCGGCCCCGTACACTTAAAAGCATGGGCGAACCCTTATTCAACAAATTGGTGGACGAGATTAGAGGCCATCTCCAGGTCACGGGCAAGGTGGAATAATCACCGAAAATCCCCCTGGCACGAGCCGGGGGGATCCTTTTCCTTCTCTTTTAATTGTATGATTCGGGGCGTTTATTTTCCCTGACGGCGCGGTCCCGATACACGGGTTCGCGTTTGGAAAAATTTGCACCACCTATAATGAAATATCACGAACCATGAACAGTGTATATATTTGCAATCGCCCTGCGGGAATCTGGAGGAAACGGGAATGGATCCGCTTCAGCAAAAAGTTGTAGATGCCGTTGATGAAGATTTCATCGTGCGGACCACCATGGAGCTTGTGGAGATACAAAGCCCGACGGGGTTCGAGGAAGAAGCGGCCAAATACGTTGATGAGCGCTACCGCGAGGCCGGCCTGGAAAGCCACCTTCAGCAAATATCGGAGGGAAGATACAACGCCGTCGGCGTGCTGCCCGGTTCCGGAAACGGTTTTTCCGTCATGTTCAACGGACACCTCGACACCTCCTACACCGGCGAGGAAAACCAGCTCACCGCCGACGGCTACAAGAACAAAGCCATTCGCGACGGGGACTGGATCATCGGAAACGGGGCCAACAACATGAAAAGCGCCGATGTCTGTTATCTGGCCGCCACCCGCGCCCTCATGGAAGCCAGCGTTTCTCTCAAGGGGGATATCGTACTCGCCTCAGTGGCGGGCGAAATCGAGCGCAACCCCATCGACGCGTATCAGGGCACCCCCTACGACGGCTACGGCGCAGGAACAAAGCACCTCATCACTCACGGCTACTTGACGGATTTCTGCATCCTCGGAGAGCCCACCGCCCTCGGAGTGGGAACCTGGGCCGGCGGCACCGTCTGGTTCAAAATAACGACGGCAGGACCCATGGGCCACATTTGTTACGGCGAATACGAACCGAGCGCCATCGAGCGCATGGAATGGGTTCAAGCGGCACTCCGGGAATGGAGGGCCGAATACACCGAGCGAAACGAATACAAGGGCAACCATCCCCTCGTGAACCTCGCCGCGGTGGACGGCGGTTGGCCCTACCGCTGCGGCCGCACATCGGTAGAGTGTAGTCTTTACGTGGACGTGCGGATGGTGCCAGGTCAGCGGATCCAGGACGTTCACCAGGAATTCACGGGACTCATCCGCTCCCTCAACGCGAAGGATCCCTCCCCCGGCGCAAAGGTGGAATCGTTCTGCACCATTCCGCCATCCGCCGTTCCCGAGGACGCCCACTCGGTTCAATCCATCAAGCGGGCCCACGAGACCGTCGTGGGTGAACCGCCCAAGCCGGTCCAAAAGACACACTACAATGACTCCGATCACATGAACCGGTATGGAATCGAGGTGGTCGTCTACGGCCCCGCGGGCCGGATGCGATCGAGGGAATTCGGGTGGGCGCCCAACCTGGGCGAATTCGTTCACATCCCGGACCTGGTGACGGCCAGTAAAGTTTACGCCCTGGCCGCGCTGGACCTGTGCGCCCAGGATCGTGATCCGAAAGCGTTGCGTCCCGATCCATTCGCCGCGGTCTAAGCTTTTTCGAGTTCACAAATACGGATCGAAGAAACGGACCGAAAAATTGCGTTCAACCATTGCGGGAGCGTGAATTCGAGCCATTTTAAAGGAGAAAGAAAAAATGGAAAAAAAATTATACGTTTTTCAGGAAGACATCGATTCCTATAAAACATCGGTGCTGACCGTCGCACCCAATTTCGGATTCGGCAAAGAAATCGGCATCGCGCATGCAGTTGAAACCACCGGAGGGACCACCCTGCGCATTTCGGGCTATCCCGCCATTACCCCGAACGGATTCGTGGGAGAGGGAGACATGGGGGCGCAGATGACCCAGGCGCTTGAAAATGTCCGCAGGACGCTCGAAAGGGTGGGCGCGACCATAGACGACATCGTGCACTATGTTTTCTACTTCACCGACCGGGAGAAATTCTGGCACGAAGGGGTTCCCGCGCGCGCGGCGTTCTTTCAGAAATATTCCAAATCAAAATCCCCCGGATGCGTCACCTCCGTCGAGGTGGCGGGGCTGATGACTCCGGCCATGATGATCGAAGTCGATGTAACCGCTGTTTACGACAAAAAATAAAGGGGAATCATAGACGCAGCGGGTAAGATCCAAGACGCGCGGACGCGCCTGTTCATAAGGAGGCAATCCGGGCGGCAAAAGGCTCGAATGAATGAGGATGGAAGATTATCCGGTTGTGGATTATCTTGCATAGGCTAGTCCATGAACATTTCGGGTTTGCGGACAGGGCGGCGGAGGGCCTCTCCGGGAAATACGCGATGGAACTTTCGGCGATGCAACCACAAAGCGCTTGTTCCAAGCATAGCCCGGCCGGGACGAAAATCGTTCGAGCCGAATCCGAAGAACAGATTGAAAGCATCCGGGAACTCCTCCTCGAGTACGCCGAAACAATCGGCGCAGAATCGTGTTTCCAAGATTTTGGTGATGAGCTTCGAAATCTTCCGGGTGAATACGGCGAGAAGACGGGACGCCTCCTCATAACCGCATGCGGCGGCGAAGCCGCCGGGTGCGTAGCGCTCCGGAAGTTCGAAGAAGGAGTCTGCGAAATGAAAAGGCTCTATGTGCGCCCCCCCTTCCGCGGCGGAGGAATCGGAAGGGCCTGCGCCGTCGCCATCATCGAGGAGGCCCGGGCCATGGGCTACCGGCGCATGGTTCTTGACACGCTTCCCGTTATGAAAGAAGCGATCGCGCTATACCGCACCCTGGGCTTCAAGGAGGTAGAGCCATGCCGGCGCTATCCCCGCGAAACGGCGCTGCTCATGGTGCTCGATTTAAGGCGATTCGCGTCCCCGACTTCTCCCGGTTAAACCCGCAGGACTCTCTTCGTTCTGCGAAGGTCTTTTTCCTTCACCCAGAAAATCGCCCCGTAACGCCTTTTTCCCGCCCGGAGCGCGGTCACCGCCGAAACGTTGACGCCGGCGTCACCCAAAGTCTCAAGAACCTGCGCGAGAATGCCGATCCGATCGTCCCCTTCGATGAGGAAGGCCTTTTTCTTCTTGCCGAGTTTCAGCTTCGCTTTTCGAGCCGCCCTCCCGAACGCCGTTTCGTTTGAGGGCACCACATCCACCTGCACCCGCCTCTTTCCTGAGGGGAAAGCGTGGACGGCGAGGAGGTTGACGCGGGCAGCCCGGAAAACGGAGAGAAACTTTGCCCCCGATCCGGGTGTGTCGGCTCTTGCGAATTTATAATAGTTCACCAAGCTGATCTTGTTGGCCATGGTTCTCCTCCTTCTTTTCGGTGGAACCCAATAACCGGAAGGGCGGAAACCGCTTTTCGAAAATCTATTCTACTTAATATATCTTTTCCCGAATATTTTCGCATCCACGCATCGGAAGGAAATTCCGCAAGGGAAGGGGGGAAGGGGCAATCTTGCCCTGCTTGGAGACAAGTGTTAGCTTCTAGCCATCCGGTTCAGGGGAAGTCGGTTTTCACGCTCTTTTGCGAGGAAGGACCATGGCGGACAATTTCGAAGAAGCGCGCCGGGCATCGAAGGCGCTCTGGGAAAAAGCGCAAACCATGCTGGCGGGGGGCATTTCCCACGAGAACCGCGCCACCGACCCCTTCCCCCTCTACATCAAGCACGCCGACGGCTCCCGAAAGTGGGACGTGGACGGAAACGAATACATTGACTATGCGATGGGAAGCGCCTCGCTCCTCCTCGGACACAATCACCCCGACGTGGTCGCTGCGATCCGCGAGCAGGCGACGAAGGGAACGTATTACGCCAACAACCATCCTTTGGAGGTAGCGTGGGGGGGGCTTGTCCAGGAGCTCATCCCCTGTGCGGAGCGCGTCCGCTTCGTCGCATCGGGTTCCGAGGCGACCATGCTCGCCGCGCGGGTCGCCCGGGCGTTCACCGGGAAGAACAAGATCCTGAAATTCGAGGGGCACTATCACGGCTGGCACGATTATGTCGCGATGGGAGTGAAAATACCCTTCGATGAGCCGCCTTCTCTCGGAATGCTCCCGGCGAGCACGGAATCCACCGTCGTATCCCCGGCCGACGCCGCATCGGTGGAGGAAATCCTTTCGAAGGACAAGGATATCGCCGCCGTCATCTTCGAGGCTTCCGGCGGGACCTGGGGGACCATCCCATTGCCCGATAATTTCCATGCGGATATGCGCGCCCTTGCTGACAAATTCGGCGCGGTCCTCATCTTCGATGAAGTGATCACGGGCTTCCGCTGGAGCCCGGGGGGGATGCAAGCCCTCGCCGGGGTGACACCGGACTTAACCTCTCTGGCGAAAATCTTGACGGGCGGCCTGCCGGGCGGCGCCCTCGCGGGACGCGAGGAGCTCATGGAGCTTCTGAACCCCAATAAAGAGGCGAAGGGGAAGCGCCCCCCCGTCCTCCACAGGGGAACCTTTAACGCGAATGCCCTCGTATCCGCAGCGGGAGTGGCGGCCCTCGGCGCCTTGCGCGAAGGAAAGCCCCAGCGCCACGCCGACGCCATTGCGGCCAAGATCCGGGAAGGAATGGCAAAGATCCTGAAAAAACACGAGATATCCGGTATAATCTACGGCGACTCCTCTACCTTCCGCGTCTACTTCGGCCCCCTCATCGGGTCCAGCGATAACGTCGATGGCCTCACCGCGCTCCAGTTGAAGAGTATCCCCCCCAAGGTGGTCTCAGCCTACGCGCACGCCATGCGCGCAAGAGGGGTGGAAATCATGTCATACACCGGCGGCGTCACCTCCCTGGCCCACACCGAGAAAGACGTGGATCAAACGATTGCCGTCTTCGACGGCGCCATCGGGGAACTGGCCGAGAACGGAATTATCGAGCATTTGTAGAAAAGCATCTTTTATAACGAATTCCCCGGAAAAATATCCACATCCTTCTAACTTCCGGCCGGCACGATCTGTGTTACCGCTTCCCCGCGAAGGGAGGGGAAGGCCTCATCCAGTTGCGCGATGACGACTCGCCTTCCTCCCCTTTTGAGAAACTGGAGCGCCGCCTCGATCTTCGACCGAAAGTTTCCCGGAAGAAAATGCCCCTCGGCCAAATAGGCAAGAATCTCGGAGGCGGTGGCCCGTCCAAGCATTCGCGCAGTCTGCCGGCCGTAGTCGAGGAAGACGCCGGGTACAGTGGCCAAGATCATCAGATCATCTATTCCGAGAGCGTTGGTCATCAAGGCGAAAGTCAAATCCTTGTCGATGACGGCCTCGATCCTTCTCCAACACCCGGCAGGTCTGCTCACAACGGGTATCCCCTCCCCGCCCGCTAAGATGACCACTGTACCTTTCTCGGCGAGACTGCGAATGTTCGTGACGTCCACGATCCGCTGCGGCGCCGGTGAGGTAACAACGTGCCGTCACCCTCGGCCCGCCTCCTCCCGCATGCGCCAGCCGAGCTCGCGTTCCGGCCCCCGGACTTGTTCCTCGATGTAGAAACCTCCGATGGGTTTGGTGGAATTTCCGAAGTCCGGGCTATCCAGATCCACTTCGACCTGGGTGAGGAAATTCATCACGTGCCGAGAGGATCCCGCCCCGCGTGAGGCGTTTTCCAGGGCCTGCATCAGAACATAATCGATGCCCCCCCGACTGTGGGCAACGCAAATATCCAGCGACATCGGGGGAACCCGATCACGGCTCAGTACCTACCGTATCATGATCTTGCCCACCACAGGGTCATTTCCATGGGTTAGTACGAGTTCGTTTTCAAGCTCAAGAAGAGGGAGGAGGGAGCGTCCGATCACCTCGGCGATCTCAACTTGCTCCTCTGGCGTTCCCTTGATGTCGGCTGGATGGGTGGTGTTCCCGTCGGTGATGACGAGGAGACGAGAGGGGAGTCCAGAAGTAAACTCCATCCTTTACATTTCATGTTATGAATGACCCTATCGGAGGTTCTCCGCAACCTTAGGCGGCAAAATCCGCGAATGATCGAATCCCGTTCAGTCCGAACCCTTTAGTCCAATTTGTCTGCGACCAGTGCAAAAGTCATAAGGAAAGTCCAAGTATATTCATGATTCTCTGTGCTTTTTATTGACTTGTCTCCGCTGATCCTCACTTTTTCACTCGGTTCCCAGATCGAAAAAACCCGCCGGGAACGCATCTCTTCTGCCGTCCAAATTACATTTCTCGCACGAACTTCGCCGCGTAGGATCGGACATGCTTCCCGTTCAGGACATGAAAACGGCGGATTCGGTCGATCGTGTCGCGGGAGAACCTTCCGAGGGGGATGTGGATGAGCTGCTTTTTCGTCTGGCGGGCGATCCGGCGCCAGCGCGGAAGGGGCCGGACGGGCGAGACGAGGGCCACGAAGCGTTCCCGGGAATGGTAACAGGCGCCCGCGATGAGCTTTTCCTCCATCGTCTGGGCGAATTCAAAGCGCGGATCGTTCCAGACGTCCGGGATGTAGCGCGGCGGGAAGAGGAAAAAAACCCCACCATAAATCGACTGTGCAACGCCGGGCCCCACGAATTCCTCCTCGCAAGGCGTCGCGTACATGCAAAGGGAGGACTCTTCTTCATGCTCGGCAAACCACATGGTGCGCCAGGCGTACTTCAGGGGATCCGCCGGAGTATCGAAGAGAAAAACCACGATCTCGAGGTTCCCCCTCGCGGGAGGAATTTCCTTCACGTAGAGAGACCCCGTATGCCAGTTGCGCAGGGTCTCTCGCATGTCGAGACCGTCCTTGATCGAGGTGGTGAATTTCTCGGTCCGAGCGAGGTCGGCGCCGAGGAGGGCCTTGGTCTGCTCGCGGACATGGGTGTGGAAGCTCTCGATCCGAGTGTCCTCGGGGGGCCATGAGCATTGGCCGTAGGGATCCCACCGTTGCGCCCATTCTTTCTTTTTCTCAGGCCTGGGCTTGGGCTTGAGGGAGATGGACCGCCAGAGGACGGCGGAGCCGCCGAGGCGGTTTTTGATATATCCCGCTCCCGAGTCCGGAAATTCAGCGAGATCGACGCCGACGTTTACCTCAGGATCTCCGCCGCCCCTCTCGTCCTCTTGGTAAGGATAATATCTGGCGGTATCCGTAAGAGTGAGTGCGAACTCGTCCCCGGCCACCTGCTTGGCGGCGAGGGTCAGGGTGAACAGATCCGGGGTCAGGCGGCCCGTTTTAAGGGTCAGGCTCCGGACGTACTGGAGAAAGATCTGGAGGCGCTGGGGCGTAACCCAATTGTGCGCGGGTTCGTGTTCGGCCAGCCAATTTGAGCGCGTTTCAAGGAGCAACTCTTTAACGCCGTCGATGGAAAGGTGCCGGTCTCCCCGAAGCTCCTCGCGGCGCTTTTCATACAGATAGGTGACAAAGGGAAGCTCTCCGAGGACGAAGGCCAGCGTGTCCATCGAAACGGGGTACCGGCGGACGGGCTGGAAGAAGGAGTTTCCTCCCCCCGCGGGGAGTTCCCGCACATACGCCTCCCGAATCCATGGCCAGTCCAGGGCCGGGCAGACGAAAACGATCCGCTCGAAACTTTCTTCCAGCCTGTGCAGCTCTTTCCCCATAAACCGGATGCGCCCCGCGCGCTGGCTCTCCCCCGCCGGGCGCGGTGCCGCCGGAAGGAGCGACGCCGCGAAGGCCTCCAGAGGGACTTTTTTCAAGGCGTAAGGATCCGGCAGGACCGAAACCTCCGGTTCGTATCTGCTGACTTCCAGATCGATGAACGCGCAGGCGACCCGCTCCTGCGCCGCGAGGCGCAGGGCCGCGATCACAGGCTGGCACGGGTCGATGGGAACGTAATTGTAGGCGGGGTATTCCTCTTCCTTCTCCTCTCCTTCATTTCCGCCCTCCCCTTCCTCCTCCAGGAAATCTTCCTCCGGCTCTTCCGCCGCCGCCATGGAAACGAAAGGAAGCTCTTCCACCCCCGCCTCCACTTCATGCTGAAATGAGGGAGGAAGGGGGACGGCTATGCAGTCGGCCTCGAGCCGGAGAAGGCGGTCACGCACCTCCTGCGCGAAGTCGCCGCTCCCGTGGATGACGGGAAGCACATAGACCCGTTCGGAAAAGGAAAGGAAATCTTCTTTCGAAAACATGATTAACCGTCATCGCGGTCCGGGCGGATCGGACTGTCTCCCTCGAAGAAGAGGTCCCCAAAATTGATGGGCGGAAGCTCCTCGCCCAGCGCCCTCCGGCGGCGTCCCGCGAGGCCCTTCAAGTCGAGTGCCTCATCGCCCAGCACCTTCACCAGGGACTCTCGCCAAGCGGAATCCTGCCCCAAAGGGTGGGCGGGATCCTGCGCGAGGCGCTTGAGGGCGTATTGCAGGATGTGGATACCGTCCCGCGGCGAATAATCCAGGCCCAGGCCGTGGGCCTCTTGAAGAAACTCCACCGTCATCGCGAGCATTTCCTCGCCCGCGAACGGAAGATGGTAGTGGAGGATGGCCAGCTCGTCCCCCCGGTCCGGAAATTCAAGGCCCAGCGTAGGTTGGAGGCGGGAAAGGATATAGTCGGGAACCTCGTAGGTGGAAGAATCATCGTTCATCGTAACGCAGCAACGGAAGCTGGAGTGCGCCAAAATGGTAATTCCCGCGACGATGGACTCGGCGTACCTGCGATGATCCAATAGCGGGGCGAGCGAGGCCCAACTTCTCTCGCTCATGCGATTTCCCTCGTCGAGGACGCATATGCCGCCCCGGATCATGGCCGTGACGAGCGGCGAGGCATGGTAGGCGATGCGGCCCGACTCGGCGAGAACGGGCGTGACGAGAAGATCCTCGGGACGGGTATCGGCGGTGCACTGATAGATATAAAGGTCCTGCTTCCGGTCACGCGCCGCCGCCATGGCGAGCGTTGTTTTTCCGATGCCGGGCGGGCCCACGATCCGGGGGGTGAGGGAGACGTCCTCCTCGGAAACCAAGAGCCAGCACGCCTGAAGCTGTCCCAAAATCTCTTTTTGGCCTATCCATTCCTGGACCGTCTCATCCGGACGGCTGAGTTGAAGCATGACCCCCTCGATCTCAACCGTCCCCTTCGCCGCGGCGACTTTTTCCTTTTTCCCTCTATCGTGCACGGATTTTCCCCTCCGGGCTCACTGTCATCATTAAGGGCATTATATCATTCCCCTGCCCCAAAACCCGTCCCGCCCGATGAGCGTTTGCCGTTTCCGCAAAAGCGGAATAGAGCGAAGGTGCCAAAGCGAAGGATTTTTTGCCCATTTCTCTCCCATTAACATTCGTCCTCTCCAGTCCTGACGCCCCGGTTGGGCGGCGCGGAAACCCCTGTTATATTCAGGCTGCGTAGAAAATTTTCGGAATATTGAATGCCCGGTGGAGCGGATATGACCTTGTTCGATGAACTTCAGGCGCGGGGACTCGTCCACAATTTCACGGATCAGCCCGGGATGTTCGACGCACTTCGAAAGGGCGGAATGTCCGTCTACTGCGGCTTCGACCCCACGGCCGATAGCCTCCACGTCGGAAATCTCGTGCCGATCACCGGGCTGATGCGCTTCCAGCGCGCGGGCCACCGTCCCATCGTCCTCGTGGGAGGGGGAACGGGAATGATCGGAGATCCGTCGGGAAAATCCAAAGAGCGCAACCTCCTGGACCACAAGATCCTCGGGAAGAACATCGAAGGCATACGAAATCAACTTGAAAGATATCTCGATTTTCAGGGGCCGAACTCCGCCAAGCTCGTCAACAACGTGGATTGGCTGAAAAATCTAAGGCTCATCGAATTTCTCCGGGACACCGGGAAGCATTTCACGGTGGGCTATATGATGGCCAAGGATTCGGTGAAATCGCGGATGGCCGATACGGGCATATCCTACACCGAGTTCAGCTACATGGCGCTTCAAGCGTTCGACTTCCTGCACCTGTTCGACACCGAAGAATGCGCGCTTCAAATCGGCGGTTCCGACCAATGGGGGAACATCACCGCCGGCGTCGAGCTCATCCGCCGGACGCGGGGGAAACCGGCGTACGCCATCACTTTTCCCCTCATCACCATGTCCGACGGGCGGAAGTTCGGAAAAACCGAAGAGGGAAACGTCTGGCTCGACGTGAGGCGGACAAGCTCTTACCGCTTCTACCAATACTGGATCCAGACGGATGACAAGGACGTGGGACGCTTCCTCCGTTTCTTCACCTTTCTCTCGCTGAAGGAGATTCAGGAGATTGAAAAAGAACATCTCAAAAAACCCGAGCTGCGCGAAGGGCAACGCCGCCTTGCCTTTGAGATGACATCACTCATTCACGGCGAGAAGGAAGCGGGGAGCGCCGGGAACGCTTCCCAGATTCTGTTCGGCGGAAAAATCGAGGGGATGCAAGAAAGTGATTTGCTCGAGGCGGCCGCCGAGATGCCCAAGACCGAGCGAACGGGTGATTTGCCGGTCTCCACCGTAGATGCACTGGCCGAGACCGGCCTTTGCAAGTCAAAAGGGATGGCGCGGAAAGATATCAAGGGGGGAGGGATATATGTCAACAATCTCCGGATAATAAATGAAGACGCTTCCATTTCCCGGGAAGATCTCCTGTTCGGCCAATACGTATTGTTGCGAAAGGGGAAAAAGACCTACCATCTCTTGCGATTCAGGAGGTGAGTTTCCTCATTCAAGGTAAGCGGCTTTCCGCAAGTTAGGAGAAGACGAGTGAATCCACCCGATTCTGCCGGATCCTCAGAGAAACCGCCGGGCCTCCTGAAAAAACCCGACGCCCCGAGCCTTCAGAAAGACGCAGCAAAGAACACCACCTCTTCGACGGACGAGCCTTACGATCCGTTGCGCATGGAGACCCCCCACACCCTGGAGGATCTCGGAATCCGCAAGGACTTACTGCTCCCGCTGGTTCTCAAAACAATCTTTGTGCTCGACACCTTCACCCCCAACGAAGCCGCGGAAATGCTTTGCCTCCCGGTTAAATTGACGAGCGACATCATCGGAGAGTGGAAGGATCTAAGGTGCTGTGAAGTTCTTAAATCCTCCTCCTACGCCTCCACCACGTGGCGCTACACCATGACCACCGAGGGGCGGAATCGGGCGCGGGAATACCTAAACGGAAGCGGCTACGTCGGCCCCGTTCCAATCCCCATGGACATTTACCGGAAGATGGTAGAGTCCCAATCGGTTCTCCATATACGGGTTCAAAAAAAAGACCTTGAAGAGGCACTCTCCCATCTGGTTGTCAACCATTCCCTTTTGGAACCCCTCGGGCCCGCGATCAATTCGGGCCGCTCCATATTCATGTACGGCCCTCCGGGAAACGGGAAAACATCCATCGCCGTTGCCCTCGCTCCCTTGCTGGGAGGAAGCATAGCCGTTCCCCAGACAATCGAGGTGGACGGATTCATGGTCCGCTTTTTTGATCCGGCGACACACATCAAAGAGGAAGGCGATCAGCCTGAGGATCGGAGGTGGATCCGCTGCAAGCGCCCCATCGTCGTCGTGGGAGGAGAGCTTACGCTCGAAACCCTTGAACTCAAGCTCGACCTCCACTCGAACACATATGAAGCGCCCCCCCACGTGAAGTCGAACAACGGCATATTCATCTTAGACGATTTCGGCCGGCAACTGGTCCGCCCGCGCGACCTTTTGAACCGGTGGATCGTCCCGCTGGAAAACCGGCTTGATTACCTCACCCTGCACACCGGAAATAAATTCCAAGTGCCTTTTGATCAGCTCACGATTTTCAGCACCAACATAAACCCGAAGGATTTATTGGACGACGCCTTCATGCGCCGCCTGAGGCACAAGGTTTACGTGGGGCCGCTTTCGGCCAAGGAGTTCCAGGATGCCTTCCGGATGACGGCCGAGCACAAAAAAATGGAATTCAATCAGGAGGCTTTTGACGCGCTGATCAAAGAAGTATACCTGCCCCGGGAAATTCCCTTCACCGGCTGCCATCCCCGGGATCTTATGGACCACATCGTCGATTTAGCGAAGTTTGCGGATGAACCCCCCGCGATGACAAAGGATCTGCTCTTGCGGGCGTGTGAGAGTTATTTCGTCAACCCCGGTCTCGTGTACGAGACCCCTCCTGCGTATGGCGCTGTCGCGAAGGGCAACTGACAAATATATTATATATTGCAGGAAAAGGAGGAAGGTGGGTTCGGAGGGCTCTCGGTCGTCCCGAAGGGGCTTATGCCTTTCCGCAAAGCTCCCGGGGCTCGCCGCCGGGGGGCTCCTCGGCGGAAGATACCCCCGATATGGCTTCATCTCTGCGCAACGCGGCCTCCCCTCTTTTCTGAAAATACCGACCCGCCAAGAACAGGACCACCGCGAAAATGAGGATATTGAACTGGACCGCCATGCCGAAGCGGGACACCGATCCGCCCAGAAAGAGTGCAACCCCGCAATCAATGATGGCCAGCACTTGGAGGAACCGACCGAACCGGTAAGTGAACATCAACCGAGCCGGCCCACAGCGATCCGCAGGCGCTCGATCCCTTTTCCCACGTATTCGAGTGAGGTCGCGTAGGAAAAACGGATGTAGTTATCGTCGCCGAATCCGATGCCGGGAACCCCCGCGCAAAGCGCGTGATCGAGAAAGTAGACGCCGACATCCACCGAGTTGTTCAGAATACCGTCTGGCCCGTTCAGCCCGAAAAGATCGCTGATTCGGGGGAACGCATAGAACGCCCCTTTGGGGGTCACCACGGACATTCCGTCGATTTCATTCAACCCTGCCACGATCGCCCTGCGGCGCCTGTCGTATTCGGCGCACCAATCATCGAGAAAGTCGTGCGGCCCGCGGAGGGCGGCGATAGCTCCGTATTGCGCGAAGCTTGTGGCGTTACTCGTGCTTTGGCTTTGAAGGTTCGCCATGCCTTTTATCACGGGTTCCGGAGCCAAGGTGTAGCCGAGGCGCCAGCCGGTCATCGCATAGGTTTTGGCGAAACCATCCAGCAAGAGGGTGCGCTCCTTCATTCCCGGCAGGCTGGCGATGGAAACGTGTTCTTCCCCGTCATAGAGAAGTTTCCCATATATTTCGTCCGAGAGGACCATGGCCTTCGAGGAAAGGACAACCTCGGCCAAAGTCTCCAACTCGGCGCGATCGTAAACAGAGCCCGTCGGGTTTCCCGGAGAGTTGAGGAGGACGAGCTTAGTCCGGGGGGTGATGACGGAGCGCAGCTCCTCGGCGGTCATCTTGAATCCGTTTTCCTCACGGGTGGGAATGAGGATGGATTTCGCCCCGGCCAGGGTGGCCACGGGCTCGTATCCCACCCACATGGGGGCGGGAATGACGGCTTCGTCCCCCTCGCCGAGAAGGACGTGGATGGAATTGAAGACAGACTGTTTGCCCCCCACCGTTACGATGACTTCTTCCGGTTCATAACGAACGCCTTTGTTCTCTTCCACCCAGTCGCGGATGGCTTCATGCAGCGATTCGATCCCTCGCACGTTCGTGTACTTGGTTTTTCCGTCCCGCAATGCCTGGATCGCCGCTTCCTTGATGTGATCGGGGGTGTCGAAATCAGGCTCGCCCGCAGCGAAGGAAATCACGTCCTTTCCCTGGGCCCGCAAATCGGCCGCCTTGGCGGACATGGCCATGGTGGGGCTGGGGGGAAGGGTCTTCATCCGAGGGGCGAGTTGCATGTACCGGTCTCCTGGCTAGAATACGAAGGATTTTCTATCTCTTGAACTTTTGGTGTAGCGCGCCCTTCACCGACGAAGGAACGAGTTCACTCACATCTCCCCCCAGGGAAACAACTTCCTTAACCAGGCTGGAGCTGATGAAGCTATACTGCTCGCTCGGCATGAGAAAAACCGTTTCCACATCGTTGTTGAGGCGCCGGTTCATCAGGGTCATTTGAAACTCATAATCAAAATCACTTACGGCCCGCAGGCCCCGGATGATGACATCGGCCCCGATGCCGTGGACAAAATCGACGAGAAGCTGGCGATCGAAAGCTGTGATTTCAAGATTCGGGATGTCATTGAACTCGCGCGTGAAGAACTCCTTGCGCTCATCGTAACTGAAAAGGGGCGTCTTTTCAGGGTTTGCCGAAATCGCGAGGGTAACCTTCTCGAAAATGCGAAGGCTGCGGCGCACGATGTCGAGGTGACCGTTTGTGGGCGGATCAAACGTGCCCGGATAGACCGCCAAACTGCCCATCCTCCAACGCCTCCGACAAAATGAATACGCAGCCGAATGAATCTAACTTCGAAAAATCTCGATGATATTTCTACGCCAATTCGCGCCAACCTAACCACATCAGGCCCGCATGTCAAGAATTAGCCCTTTTATTGAACGCCGATGAATCACAATAAAGGCGGGAGCCTTCCGGTGCCGGACCCGCGGGACGCGCCCCTCCGCGACTACTTCAAGACTTCGCGGACTATATGGCTAATCTCGGGAAGGATGATCTTCTCCATTCCCGTGCGGCAGGCATTTCCCGACCCCGGGAGTGTCATGATAATGGTATCCTGGCATATTCCGGCGGTCGCCCGGGTGAGAATGGAGGCGGTTCCGATATCGAGAAAGCTCAGATACCGGAATAACTCTCCAAACCCCTTCATCTCTTTTTCGATCACCGAGACCACGACGTCGTAGGTGGTATCCCGCTTTGTGATCCCCGTTCCGCCGTTCGAAATGACGACCTGAATGGCCGGATCCCCGCAAGCCGATTCCAGGGCGCCCCGTATCTGGTCCACTTCATCTTTCACGATCCGGTAGAAAGGAACCTTATGCCCCCGGTCCTGAAGCATATTCATAATGAGCCTGCCGCTCGTATCCGTCTCCTCGGTTCGCGTATCGCTCACGGTGAGAACACCGCAAGTCACCACATCCAGGCCCTCGGCCCGGTGTTCCTCATGGGTTTTTTTCTGCGCCGCGGCGGATATCTCCTCCCGGCCAGGCCCTTTGCTTTGATTCATCCTTCTCCCCTCTCTCATCGACGGAGGCTTTTCCAGACTTGTTAAGTCAAATAATAGAATACTCTCGCCAATTCACATCATCTCCAAGAACACTGAGAAATTTCGGAATACTGCAATATATCTGTGAAATACGATACTTCAAATCGGAATTTCATTGGGTAAAATAGCGAATTGAAGAGGGATGCTTTGGAACAATTTCTTTTTTCAAGTGTCTTACATAAAGTAGAAAGGGGCAATTCAAGTTCTATTCGCCGCTAACTGGAGAAGGAATTGAAAATAAATAAGTTGCGAAAACAGACAGTGATAGTGGCTACTTTTTTTTCCCTCGCCGGATGCGGTGGCCCTATGTATGTCATCAGGCCGAACGTCGGGCCCGTAGGAGAAAAACACCGGCCCACCCTAGAGGCCGTCTGGGCCCAGTCTGAATTCGGCGATGGCGCGCTGTGGAGGATCTACGTCCGGGCGAACGACCCGGACGGCGATTTGGACAAGGTTTTCATCTCCTTTGACCAGCTTGGCGGAACCCACCCGGGGGAACACCTGATTATCCCCCCCTCCCAGCGAAAGCGAATGAACGGGGCGGTGTTGATAATGGCCCGCGTGAAGGGATTCAACACCGACCCCTCCATCCACGGCTCTACATACATCCACGTCGAGGACCGGGCGGGAAACATCAGCAACTCGAAGACATTCGAATTCACCATCCTGGCGATAGGGCCTGGGGACATAGGCGAGGCGCCTCCCAGTTTCGAAAAAAATGTTTCGCTTGGGCAAGCGGGCTTTCCGATTCGAAGCTACGAAGATCTCGGGTCGGGGGGATGCACAACCCCGGGTTGCTGAAAATTTTTTCCATAGCCTTGGCCGAGGGAGGGAGGGAGATGAAAATTTATTCCCTGAAATACAGAAGGGCGCTCCCGTCTAAACATCCTCCGTCCCGGGTCCAAGGTATCCTTGAAACTGGAGAGCGGTCGAAGGGGCCGTCTCGAGCCCATCGACGCCCTGGCCAGAAATACCCATCCGACATGGAGGAGAACCGTTTCCCGCCTTGACAGAGCGGAAAATCATGAGGCGTTCCGTCCCGATCCCTCCTGGAAACTCATCCGCAATCCGCGCCCGCCAATTCAATAACCCCTGAAAGGGCGTACCTTCCATTCCGGGCCGCCTATGCTAGAATAACCGGTAATATTCGCCCTAAGTCCCTGAGAGCCGGATGCCGCCCGAAGGCATCGCCGGCGCCGTTGTCCATATCGCCGGGCGGCGCGGCGGCGCCTTGACGGCCAAGATCAAAATCGCGCCGGCGGCACCAGATTACGGGCCAGCACAAAATGCGGTCAAATTGATTTCTTAAAGATTACCCTGGGGGGAAGGGCTTGTGCCGAATTCTGATCTGAAAGGCAAGTGGGCGCTCATCCTGGGCGCGAGCAGCGGCTTCGGGGAAGCAAACGCCCTCCGCCTCTCGAAGGAGGGAATGAACATCTTCGGCGTGCACCTCGACCGGAAGGCGACCCTTCCGAACGCCGAGCGCATCCAGGAGGAGATCCAGGCGGGCGGCGCCGAGGCGGTTTTCTTCAACGTGAACGCGGCCGACCAAGAGGCGCGGGAGAACGTGTTATCGGAGATGGAGGCCCACTTCGGGGCCGGCGGAAAGGGATGCGTCCGCGTCCTGCTCCACAGCCTCGCCTTCGGCACCTTGAAACCCTATATCGCCGGGGATCCGAAAAACGCCATCTCCCCCAAGCAGATGGAGATGACCCTCGACGTTATGGCAAACAGCCTCGTTTTCTGGGTTCAAGGTCTCATCGCGAAGAGGTTAATGGGAGAGGGCGGAAGGATTTTCGCCATGACGAGCGCGGGAGGACACCGCATCTGGAAAACCTACGGTGCGGTCTCCGCCGCCAAGGCAGCGCTTGAGAGCCACATCCGCCAACTCGCCGTTGAGCTCGCCCCGATGGGGGTCACCGCCAACAGCGTCCAGGCGGGCGTTACCGACACTCCGGCGCTACGGAAAATTCCGGGCAACGACAAAATGATCGAAAACGTCCTGTGCGTGAACCCCCACAACCGCCTCACCACCCCCGCCATGGTGGCGGACGCCATCGCTTCTTTCGCGGTTTCGGGAACGAAGTGGATGACCGGAAACATCATCCGCGTGGACGGAGGAGAAGACATCACCGGCTGACCGAGCGAGGTTCCCCATGCAGGATTGGAGCTGGTGAACCTGGGCCGGGCTGGCCATGGCCCTTGCCGGGGCTTTTATGCTCTTTTACGGATTTGGCTTCGGTTCACCGCCGGGAAAGATCGTGTCTCCCGTTCTCGCAGATACGTATACTTTCAAACTGAATTTCCTGGGCAGGCGGCTGATCCAATTTCCCGTAGATTCCGATACGGTTTACGCGGTGGCAATCTTTCAACGGATTTTTCTTCCCCTTCTCCTCCTCTCGATCGGCGCCTTTATGGCCTTCCCAGACACGCCCGCGGGGAAACACTTGGCTGACCACCTGCGCTCCTCTTGGGAAAAAAGAGAATAGATGTTTCTCGAACCGGTTGTCATCACCGCACTTGCGGCCGCGGTCTGCTACAGCCTCGCTGATCTGTCCAGCCGCGCCGGAGTGCAACGAACGAACATCTTCGCCGGCTCCACTATCTCCCTGGTCAGCTTGCTGCTCTTTTTCTTATTGTTCATTCCCTTTGCGGGGATATCCTTCCCTCCCTTCGGAAAGCACTACTTCTGGGTCGCGGCGGGCGGGGCGGCGAATCCCGGCTTGTTCATCATTTTTTTCCTAACCGGAATCTCAAAAATCGGCGTCGCGCGCGCTTCCCCGATCAAGGGAGCTTCTCCCCTCTTCGCGGTAATCTTGGCGGTCCTGTTTTTGGCCGAGCGTCCCGCCTGGTACCACATCACGGGTGTTTTGTTGATTGGAGGCGGAATCGTCTTGATCTCTTCGGGAAATACGGAAGGCCGATGGAGGCGAATCGACTTTCTATGGCCCGCGGCGGCCGCCATCCTTTCGTCTCTTGCGGCTGTCTTCTGGCGGGTGGGCCTCCCCTCTTTTCCGAACGTCTTCGCCGCCCTGTTCGTGGGAATGGGAATCGCGGCCGCGGTGGTAGTGGTCTATTCCGGTTTCTTCGCGCGGGCGCTGAACTGGGAAGCCATCCGGGGGGGATGGAAGCCATTTACGCTCTGCGGCCTGGCTCTTGCCTTCGGGGGGGTTTTCTACGCGAGCGCCCTTCAGAAGGGCGAGGTATCCCGGACGCTCCCCCTCATTCAGACATCGCCGCTCTTCACCGTGGCGTGGGCGCTTCTCTTCTTCCGACGGGTGGAAAACATCACATGGCGGGTGCCGGCCGGCGCGCTCTTGACCGTTGGAGGAGCCGCCCTAGTCAGCCTGCGTTACCAATAACTCACATTTTCGGATTCGGCCGAATCCCTGCCTCGACCAAGAAAGAGCTGAGAGGGGATACCCCCGATTGGGCAAGGCGGCGAACCGCCCGTTTGGAAACGCGGAGATGATCCGAAAATATCCCCGCCGGAAGAAGGCTACCCGCCCGCCACGCTTCGAAGGGCGGGGAGAATTTCCTCCCCGGCGAGCCGTAACCGCTCCGGCTTTTTGTCCACATCGGGAATGGTCACAAGAAGCCGGCGCACGCCCACCTCCACATATTCTGCGAGCCGCTGAGCGCAGGTTTCCGGGTCCCCCGCGATCACGCCCGTATCCGGCACGACGGCGAACCTTTTCCGCTCGGCCCCGGCGGCGGCGGGGTCTTTCTCCGGAATCAACATGATCATCAACGAGGGCCGCAGTTCGCCTGGATCGCGGCCCGCCCGCCGGCATACCGCTTCAATTTCTGTCCGTCGCTCGACGAAGGTTTTCGGAGGCCACCAACGGGAATTGAAGCCATCGGCATACTTGGCCGCCGCCGCGAGCAATTTTTTTCCTTCTCCGCCGATCCATATGGGCGGATGCGGTTTTTGGAACGGCGGGGGATCGCAGTAGCCATTCTCGATCCGGTAATGATCTCCTTCGAAGCGAGGAGCGGGACCCGTCCACATCCGCTTGATGAGCTGGACGGCTTCTTCCAGCTGCGCGATCCGCACCGATGCCTTCGGAAAAGGAAATCCATACGTTCGGTACTCCGGCTCCAACCATCCCGCGCCGATGCCGAACTCCAGCCTCCCCCCGCTGATGACATCGAGCGATGCCGCCATATTCGCGAGCACCGCGGGATGCCGATAACCAACACAATTCACCAAATGTCCGAGGCGAATGGTCCGGGTGTCCCGCGCCAGCGCCGAGATGGCCACCCAGGGATCCAGCATGGGCAGGGTAACGGGGCCATCGTCGCCGCCGGAGTCCCCTTCCGCGCCCGGATCCCCTTTTCCCGAGATCTCGGCATAAGCCTTGGGATTGACCGAGAAAAAGTGATCGCATTGCCAAACCGAGTGGAACCCCATTCGTTCGGCTTCCTGGGTCGCTTCCCGCAACTTGTCGTAACTGCTGACGAAAAGACCTCGGATTGTAAGGGAAAGGATCAGGCCCACCTCAACCAGCTGGTTCATCTGCGCCTCCTCTTGGTCCAAACGGACGGGGGCCGGTTCCAAGAGAACGACCGGAAAACTCCTGGGGATCCAGGTGCAATGAGTTCTTATTCAATCACCGCGCAACCGACAAAGGGTTATTTCTTCTGGCGGCGCATATTCCGGCGGGTGATGTCGCCCTCAGCCGACTTGCCCTCGGGCGAGCGGTTCTGCCCGGGGAACTTGAGGCGGTTCCTCCGGGAGTTGATGCCAGCCAGCCTGGCAAGGGTGCCACCGAGGAAGGCGGCCTTGTTCGCCTTGGTGATCTGCGGGTAGCCGTAGTTCTCCTGAAGCTCCTCGGGGATGGAGAGCTTGAGGATGGCCTCGACCGACTGATGGGGGTCGGAGGCGGGCCAGTCGCTGCCCCAGATGAAGCGGTCGTGCCCGGCGATCTGGATCGTTGTGCCCACCATATGAGCAAAGCGGTGCGGCGCGCGCATGAGCCAGGGAAGGAGGATCGAGTAGCTGACGTAGATCTGGGGGTGCTTCCACATGAGCATGACCAGCTCTTCCCAGTAGGGATAGCCACCGTGGTAGGCGACGATCTTGAGATCGGGGAAGTCAGAGGCCACGTCGTCGAGCAGGATGGGCAGGGTGTAGCGGGTGGGCCCCATTCGGATGGTGATGCCGGTGTGGAACAAGCCAACGATGCCCTTGTCCTGGCACATTTCGTAGACCGGCCAGAGCCTCCGGTCATCGATGGGGCAGTCCTCGGGCTGGTAGAACTTGGTGAACTTGAAGTTGTGATTGTCGTGGAGATACTCCAACTCCCAGAGAATGTCCTTGGCCTTGCGCTTGGAGAAGGGGCCGACGTTCGAGACGCCGATGACGCGGTCGGGGTACTTCTCGATGGCGTCGATGACATGCTGGTTAGTCGAAAACGGCGCGCTGTCGCCCGCGGTGTCGATGAACGACTCGCGCATGAGGGCGATCTGGTCCACGCCCGCACGGTTCATGTCGCCGATGATCTTGTCGATGTTCCAGTCCATCCCGGGGTGGATGGCCGTCGGCTTGCCAGTGCGGTGGTCGGTCCACTGCCACCAGTTGCACATTTTGTGGGCGTACTCGAACGTCTTGGTCCCCTCGAAGTACTTGATGAAGCGCCGGTAGTCCTCGGGCATGACGTGCACTTCGCAGTCGAGGATATAGTAGTCGTTCGCCGTCTCCCCCGTATCCGGGTTCGAGGGCAGCGGCATTTTGGTATCCCAGGCGGGAATCTCCGCCCGGGTGGCGGTGCGCTTCTTCTTCGCCTTCGGTTTTATTTTTGCCTTCGCCCTTTTGACCATACCGTCCCTCCTGCACATGGGGTTCAATAAATACGAGAACGGATGCCACTCCGCCCGATGAATTGCTCCCAAAAACGGTTTGCTCTATCGTCTGTGCAACCGTATAGTAAAATACGAATAGAGGTGTGTAAAGTCGAGATTCGGCGGAGCAGGCGCCCCGACGCACTCCTTTCCGGCCGAGGGTTCAAGAACATGAGCGAGAACACAACCCGTAAGGCGTTCACCCTGTGCGCGCCCCACTGTGGGAACAATCCATGCTCCTTCGAGGTGGAAATGGGCGGGGAAGAGATCCGCTCTTTCAAGCCCCACCCAAAGTTGCGGTTCAAGCCTTGCATCAAGGGGTTCCAGATCCCCGGCCGCTACGCGCACCCGGACCGTCTGCTCCACCCCATGCGCCGCGTAGGCCCGAAAGGCTCGAAGTCGGATGGCGGAAACTGTTTCGAGCGCATCTCCTGGGACGAGGCCCTAGACCTTGTCGCCCAGGGACTGGAGGCGGCCAAGGAGAAGGACGGAAACGAGTCCGTCATCATGTACAATTACGCGGGCCAGCATACCCTCCCCGGGGGAAGTGACGCCGGCCCTGCGACCATCATGCGCCTCTTGAACCTTTGGGGCGGGGCGGTGCCCGCCAACGAGCGGGGAAGTTTGTGCTGGAAAGCTTTCCAGATGGGAACCAAGGATATTTTTGGTCACTGGCAGTTCCGCCTGCGGGACGCCGAAAAATGCGACTGGATCATCATTTGGGGGAACAATCCGGTCGAGACGGCCTATCGGGGACATCTCCAAGCCCTTCAGGCGTCCAAACGCCGCGGGACACGATTCATCGTTGTAGACCCGGTGCGCACTAAAACGGCCGAGCGGTTTGCCGACCGCCACGTCGCCCTTCGGCCCTCCACGGACACTGCCCTCGCTCTCGCCGTTTTGCGCCTTCTCTTCATGGAGGGGAAAGCAAACGAGGCGGCATTTCGCGATCGCACCAACGCGCCCTTCCTGGTCCGAGAATCTGACGGCATTTTTTTGACCGCGAAGGACGGACGCCCCCTCGTCTGGGACGAGACAAAAGGGGCGGCGGTTCCCTTCGACACTGCCTCGAAGCCCGCCCTCTCCGGGCGCCACGAGGCCGATGGCGTTCCCTGCCACCCTGCCATGGAGATGCTGCGGGAGGCGGCGGCCTCCTGGACCCCCGAGCGGGCCGCCCGCGAGTGCGGCGTGAGCGAAGAGGACGTGCGGGCCATCGCATCCGCCCTCCGCAGCGGAAGAATCAACGTCTACCACGGCGCCTACCAGCGCACCCTCCGCGGAGAGCAGGCCGTTCGGGCCCTGCACATCCTCAACTTCGCGGCGGGCGCTTTCGAGGGCATCCTCCGCCACGGCGCGGGGAGCGGGGCGTTCCAACCTGAGCGCTCCACCGAAATCGGTCTCGTCCGGGTCATGACGGACCGCTGGGCGGTGCCCAATCCAGTGCCCACGCGCATCCCCGTTGGCCAATTCGGCGAAGCAGTTCTTAATCCGGACGCCTATGGAACGGAGTTCCACGCCGCCCTCATTATGTGGGGAAACCCCGTCGGCCAAGGGGGGGACAGCCACAAGAGCGAGCGCGCCCTCCACTCTCTCGATTTCGTCGCTGTGGCAGACATCTTCATGACACCGACCGCCCGCTGCGCCGATGTCGTTCTTCCGGTATCGACCTGGCTCGAACGGTGCGCCGTCATCGAAGGCCTCGAAACAGGAGAGGCTTTCTCCCACCTCTTCCCTGAACTCGCTCCCCGCCGCCAGATTCATTACTCCCCGGGCGCCCTGCCGCCGAGAGGCGAATCCCTGGACGATTTCGAAGTGGTTTGCCGCCTGGCGCGAAGAATGTGTTTTGGAAACCATTTTCCCTGGAAATCCTCGCGGGAATGGATAGAGGAACTCATCGGCGCGGCCCGGCGGGACGAGCGCCTCCCATGGTTCGGGGAGGTGACCATGGAACGCCTCGAAGCGGAGGGTGTTATCTCCCTGGACGTCCCATCGGAAATCCTTTCACGCGAAGCGGATACTCCCGGCGGAAGAATTCAGATCTACAACGATGCGCTGGAGGATCCCCTTCCGCGCCACGTACCCCCGGAAGATGTGCCGTACGGGGACAAAGGCGCTTACCCCCTTCAGCTCCTCTCGCCGAAAACCTATTTCCGGGCCTCTTCTACCTTCAACACCTCGGCCAACCTTCTCCGCCACGGCTTCAACGTCGCCACCCTTCATCCCGACGACGCCACTGCGCGAGACATCAAAACCGGGGATCGCGTCGCCCTGTTCAACGGACGCGGGAGAACAGAGTTCGAGGCGAAGGTGAGCGATATCGTCCGCCCCGGAGTTGTCCATGTCCCGGCGGGGGGAACCCCCGAACTCGGCTGTGCCAACCTCCTCACGGGAGATGGCTTGAGCGAGCACGAAAACGCCACCTTCAACAGCTACTCCGTCGAAGTGGAGCGGGCGTAAGCGCATGAAATCCGACGGTACCCTTGCTGTGCCCAATGCGCTCACATTCCGGCAGAACGTACTGTTTCTCTCATTCCTCAGGTAATTGACATCGGATCTTCCATTCTGCAAGACTAGGCAAAATCATCATTTTAGTAGGTCCGGCCCCGGGGACGGTTCCCGTCTTCAATCATCCCTCAAGGAGACAGAAACATGGCACGTCCTTCCAAAGTTCGGGTTGGAGTCGTCCTGCCCCTTTCTCACTACGGCGAAGATGAGTGGAAAAACGCTGAAAATGCTATAAAATTCGCGGACGAGGCGGCAGAGAAAGGCGCCCAACTGCTACTCTACCCCGAAGGCTATCCCGGCCCCATGACGGGCCCCCTGGACAATCCGAAATTTCCGTTCGACCCCATTGAAGAGTTGAAAAAAAAGGCCAAAGAGCACGCGATGTATATCGTCGCGGGAAACGTCATCGCGAGCGAGATTCCGGGCGCCCATAGCCTCACCCTCCGGCTCCTCGGCCCCGAGGGAAACGAGCTCGCCGACTACCGCCGCCAGCAGCCCGACACCCCGCCCCTCAACGCATATCTCTACGGTGGCAAAGGGCACCTCTTGCCAGGCAAGGGGCCCTGTGCCGTTGAAACGGACCTGGGAACTATCGGCCTTCAGATTTGCAGCGAATTGTGGGTCCCGGAGCTGCCGCGCCTGCTCATGCTCCGGGGGGCGGAAATTATCGTTTCACCCATCCACGGAAGGCACAGCCAAACCGGGCTACGCCTACACGATACCTGGAAGTGCATCGCCCGCGCGCGCGCGGCGGAAAACCTCTTCTACGTCCTCACCACGCAGAATGTATACCAGGGGGAAAAT
>CAZUHN010000199.1:0-16658 GCA_964620535.1 uncultured Nitrospinaceae bacterium
TGGGAGGCGCCATCGACAAAAAGACCGTGACCTACGATTTCGAGCGTCAGATGACAGGGGCCAAAAAAGTGTCTTGCTCGGAGTTCGGCCAGGCCATTGTCAAAAATATGTAAAGGGCAGGGATGCCGCCTATGGAGTGAAGACATGGGCCGACCGAAGATTACCATTGTGGGCGCCGGCAATGTGGGCGCAACGGCCGCCCACTGGGCTGCCGCCAAGGAACTGGGCGACATTATCCTTATCGATATTATCGAGGGTGTCCCCCAGGGAAAAGCGCTCGACTTGTATGAAAGCGGCCCTGTGGAGGGCTTCGATAGCCGCGTTATCGGCACGAACGACTACAAGGATACGGAAGGCTCCGACATCGTTGTCATCACGGCGGGAATCGCGCGGAAACCTGGCATGAGCCGCGACGATCTTATCAATACGAACGCGAAGATTGTGGGTGAGGTAACGGATCAGGTCACGAAAGCATCTCCGGATTGCATCCTTATCGTGGTCTCAAACCCTTTGGACGTGATGGTCACCGTGGCCCACCGGCGGAGCAAATTCCCTCGCGATCGAATCATGGGCATGGCCGGGGTGCTGGACAGCGCGCGCTTCTGTACTTTTATCGCGATGGAGTTGGGGGTTTCGGTTGAAGACGTGAGCGCCTGCGTGCTGGGCGGGCACGGGGACAGCATGGTGCCGCTCCCGCGGTACAGCACCGTCTCGGGAATTCCCATCACGGCTCTGATGAAGACCGGCCGCATCGAGGCGCTCGTCCAACGCACCCGGGACGGGGGCGCCGAGATTGTGAACCACTTGAAAACAGGAAGCGCCTACTATGCCCCTGGCGCCGCCATCGTTCAGATGGTGGAGGCCATCGTAAAGGACAAAAGGCGAATCCTACCGTGCGCTGCCCTGTTGCAAGGGGAGTACGGCCAGAAGGACATCTTCATGGGAGTCCCCGTGAAGCTCGGCGGGGACGGCATGGAGGAGATCATTGAGCTGGAACTCTCGAAAGAGGAGAAGGCCGCCTTCGATAAGTCGGCCGACCACGTCCGGGATCTCACCACTAACCTTCCTGCCTAGTGCGCGGGCGCGCCGTACACCTTCCGTCCGCCGAGGTGCAAATGAGGACCATCGACGTCTCGGAGGTTACCGTCAGAATCCGGGAGATGGCCATCGAGTCGAACTACAACGTTGACCCCGGCTATGTGGCGAAGCTCGATGAAGCCAAGGCAACGGAGACCTCTCCCCTCGGCCTCCAAATTCTGAACCAAATAACCGAAAACGCCGCCCTGGCCTCGTCGGAGAGATCTCCCTATTGCCAGGATACGGGTGTGTCGCTCGTGTTCGTCGAGATGGGCCAGGATGTCCACCTCGTGGGCGGCCCGCTGGATGACGCCGTCAACGAGGGCATTCGCCAGGGCTACGCTGAGGGGTACCTCCGCGGCTCGGTGGTGGACGATCCGCTCCTCCGCAGGAACACCCGGGATAACACCCCCGCCGTCGTTCATCACCGCATCGTTCCAGGGGATAAGATGAAAATTCATTTCGCGGCCAAAGGGGCGGGAAGCGAAAACATGAGCGTTGCCCGGACGCTCAACCCCTCGGAAGGGCGCGAGGGTGTCATCCGGGCTGTTGTGCGGCAGGTATTCGAGTCGGGCGGGAATCCATGCCCCCCGATCCTGCTCGGGATCGGCCTCGGGGGGACGATAGAGAAGGCGGCATATCTTGCCAAGTGGGCCCTCTTCCGCCCGGTGGGTGAGGCCAGCCTCCAACCCCACATCTCCGAGTTGGAGCGTGACATCCTGGAGGCGGTCAACAAGACCGGGGTGGGACCGATGGGATTGGGCGGGAATACCACTTGCGTCGGCGCCCATATTGAGAGCCACCCCTGCCACATCGCCGCCCTGCCGATATGTATCAACGTGGAATGTCACGCCCACCGCCACGATGAGGCAACGATTTAGCGGTGTCGGGGATCGAGGCGCACTCAATCGATTTGCCCCTAACTGATGAAGTGATCTCGGATCTTCGCATGGGGGATGTGTGCGAGCTCACGGGCGATGTCTTTACGGCCCGGGATGCGGCCCACAAGCGGATGGTGGAGGCACTGGAGGCAGGAGAGGGTCTTCCCTTCGATATGAAAGGTCAGGTTATTTACTATGTGGGCCCCACACCCGCGAAGCCCGGAGCCGTTGTTGGCTCGGCGGGTCCCACGACGGCGGGTCGAATGGACGCTTATACTCCGCGTCTCATTGACCTGGGTCTCAAGGGGTCGATCGGAAAGGGCGCCCGGAGCCAGACAGTCATCGACGTCATGGTCCGGAACAAGGCCGTCTACTTCATCGCTGTGGGGGGGGCGGGCGCCTTGCTCGCCAAGCGCATCAAGAAGGTGGAAGTGGTGGCCTACGAGGATTTAGGGACTGAGGCCATTCGGAAGTTCCGGGTCGAGCGCTTTCCCGTCGTTGTGGGCAACGATTGTTTCGGCAACGACCTTTTCAGTGAAGGCTACAAAGCGTACGCTAAGGATTGAACCTCGGGCCCGCACCGGTTGGTGGGGGAGATTTTCCTTTCCTTCCCCCCGGAGAAGGGCTTCTTTTTTTATTCCTGAGGGCCAATGACTTGCCCTCTCATTCGGCCAAGCGGAGGCGGGATGAACATCCACGAGTACCAGGGAAAGGAGCTTTTCCAAAAGTTCAACGTCGCGGTCCCCCGCGGCGGCGTGGCCGATACGCCAGAGGAGGCGGAACGGATCGCCCGGGAGTTGTGTGGCACCGTCGTGGTGAAGGCCCAGATTCACGCAGGCGGGCGGGGAAAGGGAGGCGGCGTAAAGCTTGCAAAGACCTCGCAGGAAGCGAAGGCGGCCGCCTCCCAGATCATCGGGATGACGCTCGTTACCCACCAGACGGGACCGCAAGGGCGGCTGGTAAAGAAGGTTTTGGTGGAGGAGGCGAGTGAAATCGAGCGCGAGCTCTACCTCGGAATCGTACTCGACCGGGCGGTGGGCAGGCCCGTCATTATGGCGAGCACCGAAGGTGGGATGGAGATAGAAGAGGTGGCTGCCAAGACGCCCGAAAAGCTGATCAAGGCGTATGTTGACCCGGCCCTCGGGGTTTGGCCCTCGGTCGCGCGCCGGGTGGCCTACGGTCTGGGATTTCCAGACGGTTTGTTGAAGGAAGGCCTGAAATTTGTCACGAATCTCTATAAGTTTTTCGAAGAGATGGACTGCTCCCTGGTCGAGATCAATCCCCTTGTGCAGACGAAGGACAGCCGCGTTCTCGCTCTCGACGCCAAGGTGAACTTCGATGACAACAGCCTTTTTCGGCATCCCGATGTATCGGGTTTGCGGGACCTCGACGAGGAGGATCTTCTCGAGGTTGAGGCTTCCAAGTACCGGCTGAACTACATCAAGCTCGATGGCGAGGTAGGCTGCATGGTGAATGGGGCGGGCCTCGCCATGGCCACAATGGACATCATCAAGCTGGCGGGGTCCTCTCCAGCGAACTTTCTGGACGTGGGCGGAGGCGCGAACCGTGAGATGGTGGAAAATGCCTTCCGTATCCTGATGAGCGACAAATCGGTCCGCGCCGTCCTGATCAACATTTTCGGCGGGATTCTCCGGTGTGATGTCCTGGCGGATGGAGTCGTCGAAGCGGTCAAAATCGTGAAGGTGGACGTCCCGGTGGTCATTCGGATGGAAGGGACGAACGTCGAAAGGGGCCGGGAGATCCTGGAGAAATCGAGACTGGATTTCACCGTGGCCAACGATATGGCCGACGCCGCCTGGAAGGTCGTCGCGGCGCTCAAGCGATAGGAGAAGGTATTGAGTATTCTCATCAACAAAGAGAACCGGGTGCTCGTCCAGGGGATCACCGGGAAGGAAGGGAGCTACCACGCCCAGCAGTGCATCCGCTACAGCGAGGAGTTTGCAGAGGGCGGCGGAGCGGTTGTGGCCGGCGTGACCCCCGGCAAAGGGGGACAGAGGATGGACGAGATCCCCGTCTTCAATTCGGTGGCCCAGGCCGTGGACGGAACCGGGGCGAACGCCTCGCTCATATTTGTCCCCCCTCCCTTCGCCGCCGACGCCATCCTCGAGGCGGCCGACGCCGATCTCGCCCTTGTTGTTTGCATCACCGAGGGGGTCCCGGTCCGGGATATGATGTACGTCTACCGCCACCTTCAGGACAAAGAAATGGTCCTCATCGGGCCGAACTGCCCCGGCGTTATCACGCCCGGCGAGTGCAAGATGGGAATCATGCCGGGCCACATTCATAAAAAAGGCTCCATCGGGGTCGTATCCAAGAGCGGAACCCTCACCTATGAGGTTGTCGCCCAGCTCACCGCACAGGGCCTTGGACAATCCACCTGTGTCGGCATTGGGGGAGACCCCATCATCGGGACGACCTATATTGACTTGCTGAAGCGGTTCGAGGCGGACCCCGATACTGAAGGCATCATCGTTATCGGGGAGATCGGGGGGACCGCCGAGCAGGACGCCGCGCGTTGGGCGAAGGGGAACGTGACCAAGCCTCTTGCGGGGTTCATCGCCGGCCAAACCGCCCCTCCCGGGAGGCGGATGGGGCACGCGGGAGCCATCATTTCGGGCGGGGAAGGGACGGCCGCCGAAAAGATGCGTGTTATGGAGGAGTGCGGCATTCACGTTACCCAGAGCCCGGCCGATATGGGGACCACAATGGCCCAGGCGCTCGGCAAAGCGTAAAAGCCGCGAGGGTAAAGGGGCGGCAAAGATGCTGCCCCTTCATACTTTTTTGGGGAGCTGGATTGTATGGAACGATCTTTCGCCATGATCAAGCCCGACGCCACGGAGCGGGGCCTCACGGGGAAAATACTCGCCCGCATCGAAGAGGGCGGATTCCGCATCGTCGCGATGCGTCTTGTCTTCATGACCAAATCCGAGGCGGAGGGTTTTTATGCGGTTCATCGCGAGCGCCCCTTCTTCGAGAGCTTGACGGCGTTCATGTCATCGGGGAAGACTGTTCTCCTCGCCTTGGAGAAGGAAAACGCCATTCAGGCATGGCGGGATCTGATGGGGGCAACCGACCCGGCCGAGGCGGGCCCCGACACGATCCGAAAGGATTTTGGGGAGAGCATCGATCGGAACTCTACCCATGGCTCTGACTCGCCCGAGACCGCCGCCCTCGAGCTCGGCTATTGGTTTCGAGAAGTGGAATTGGTTTGAGGGTTGATCGTTGAAGGAAATACAGTTCGACTACCTAAGATAACGGGACATGCTCAAGGCAACGACCAGAAATGGCAGAGGGGGTTTTTGTCCATGCGCCTGAAAGATAAAATCGCCATCGTTACGGGTGCGGGGCGGGGAATCGGCCAGGCCATCGCGCTCGCCATCGCCCGCGAGGGCGGGAAGCTTGCCCTTGCCGCCCGCACGGTGAAAAACCTCGAAGGCACCAAGAGGAAGATCGGTTCCATGGGAGGCGCCTCCCTCGTCGTGCCGACGGATCTGAACGATGAGGCGGCCATTAATAATATGGTGGACAAGACCCTGGGCGAGTTCGGCGGCATCGACATCTTGGTGAACAACTCCGGCGTCGCGGGTCCGACGAAAATGTGTGAGAAAGTCACGCGGGAGGAATGGGAAGATTGCTTTGCCGTTAACATGACGGGGATGTTCCTCTGCTGCAAATACGTCATCCCCATCATGAAGAAAAACCGACAAGGCCGGATCATTAACATCAGTTCCCTGAGCGGAAAGCGGCCTTTGCCGAATCGCACCCCCTACACGGCATCGAAGATGGCGGTCATCGGGCTGACGCGGACCCTGGCGTTTGAGTTGGGCGAGTTCGGTGTCACCGTAAACAGTATCTGTCCCGGCGCGACCGAGGGGGAACGCATCCGGAACGTTATCGCCAATCAGGCGGAATCCCGGGGCATCTCCCTCAAGGAGTCCGAAGAGTCCTTCACAGGCCAAGCCGCTCTGAAGACGTTTGTCACGGCGGAGGACACCGCCGGAATGTGCGTCCACCTCGCCTCCGAGGAAGGAAAGCACATGACGGGTCAGGACATAAACGTCACTGCCGGCCTTTGCTGGTATTGACCGGTTAACCGCCGGGGAGCAGGTTATGCCGCCGGAAAACGGGCGTCCGCGGCGTGAGCGTAAAATCGTCATCCGCGGTGCTCGCGAGCACAACCTCCAAGATCTTCATTTAGAAATTCCGCGCGATAAGCTCATCGTCATCACGGGCATCAGCGGCTCGGGGAAGAGCAGCCTCGCCTTCGACACCCTTTACGGAGAGGGCCAGCGCCGCTACATTGAGTCCCTCTCTACCTACGCACGCCAGTTCATGGACCAGATAGACAAGCCCGACGTCGATTCCATCGAGGGTCTTTCCCCCACCATCGCCATCGAGCAGAAGATGGTGAGCAAGAATCCCCGATCCACCGTCGGGACAATCACCGAGATTTACGACCACCTGCGGCTGTTGTTCGCCCGGGTGGGCATCCCTCATTGCCCCTCCTGTGGCCGGCCTATGAACGCCCTCAGCGTGCAACAGATGGTCTCGCGAGCTGTGGATATGAGCGTGGGCACGAAGCTTCAGATCCTCGCTCCCCTTGTGCGCGGGAGAAAAGGCATCTACCGAAAAGAGTTGGACGACCTCCAGCGCAAAGGATTTCTCCGGGTCCGGATCGACGGGCGCATGTTCGAGCTGGGCACCGAGATCGTTCTTAGGCGCCACATCAAGCATGACATCGAAGTGTTGATCGACGAGCTTGTCATTAAGCGGGGAATTGAAAGCCGCATCACCGAGTCTGTCGAAACGGCGCTTTCTCTTTCGAAGGGCCTCGTCATATTCAACGACACGGATGGTCCGAAATACCTTTTCAGTCAGCGGTTCGCCTGCCTCGAATGCGAGATCACTCTCCCTGAGGCGGCCCCGCGGATGTTTTCCTTTAACAGCCCATACGGTGCGTGCTCCGGGTGCAACGGCCTGGGAGCGGTGCCCAAAATGGATCCTGCCCGGGTGGTGCCCGATCCGGAGCTTTCCCTCGAAGAGGGAGCGATCGCCCCCCTCACGGGGAGCAAGAGCTTCCTCGCCTCCGCCGTAAAAGCCGCGATTGAAGCGTATGCCATCCCGGTGCAGATCCCTTTCCGAAAGCTCGCGAAGAAACATCGGGACCTCCTTCTTTTCGGGAGCAAGGGCGCCCCCTTGCGGATCAAGCACAAGACCGGCCGCCGCACACGTAGGAGGGAGCGTCCCTTCGAGGGGATTATTTCGGCCTTGGCCGCCCGGCACGCTAACACGCAGAGTGAGGGCCTCCGCGCTGAACTTGAGCGGTACATGAATGCACTTCCCTGCGATGGCTGCGGCGGGGGACGCCTCCGCCCGGAGAGCCTCGCTGTCACCTTCGAAGAAAAAAATATCTCCGATGTGTGCGCAATGCCGATCCGCGCAGCGCGCAGCTTTTTTGCCGAGGCAGACGAACGTCATGCCCACGACCCGGTGGCCGAGCGCATCCTCAAAGAGGTGAATGAGCGGCTCGATTTTTTGGCACGGGTGGGCCTGGACTACCTCACCCTCGACCGTCCGACGGCCACCCTCGCCGGCGGTGAGGGGCAACGGGTCCGGCTCGCCAGCCAGATCGGAGCGAGCCTCGTCGGGGTGCTGTACATTCTCGACGAACCCAGCATCGGCCTTCATCAGCGGGACAATCGCCGCCTCCTGGACACCCTCTGCCGCCTCCGGGACATGGGGAACACGGTGATCGTGGTTGAACACGACCGCGACACCATCAAGTGCGCCGACTATGTGCTGGATTTGGGCCCCGGCGCCGGGGATCATGGGGGCCGCGTCGTCGCCACCGGTCCGCCCAACGAGATTGCCGAAAATCCTGAATCCCTCACGGGAGCATACCTTTCCGGAAAAAAATCCCTTTCCTATTCCCCGAACCGGCGGCGCCCGAACGGAAACCGCCTCCTCATCCGCGGAGCCAGGGAGCACAATCTCAAGGACATCGATGTATCCATCCCGATCGGCCTGTTCGTTTGCGTGGCGGGGGTGAGCGGGAGCGGGAAGAGCACGCTGGTCGAAGAGATCCTTTACCGGGCCCTCGCGAAGCGCATCTACCGATCGCTCACCGAGCCGGGCGCCCACTGCGCGATCGAGGGAATCGACCAGATTGACAAGGCAATCGACATCGACCAGTCCCCGATCGGACGGACTCCCCGAAGCAACCCGGCCACCTACAGCGGGATCTTCACCCATATCCGGGGTCTTTTCTCCCAGGTACCGGAATCACGGAAGCGCGGATACAAACCGGGCCGCTTTAGCTTCAATGTAACGGGGGGAAGGTGCGAGGCGTGCCGGGGTGAAGGATATATTCGACTCGAAATGCACTTCCTTCCTGACCTTTATGTCCAGTGCGGCGCGTGCAGGGGCAAGCGCTTCAACCGGGATACGCTCACCGTCCACTACAAAGGCCGCTCAATTGCCGATGTCCTCGGGATGACGGTGGAGACGGCGGCGCAATTTTTTAATAATATCCCCGCCCTCCGTTGGAAACTCAAAACACTTTCGGACGTGGGACTCGGCTATCTCCATCTCGGTCAACCCGCCACCACTTTGAGCGGAGGCGAGGCTCAGCGGCTTAAGCTCGCGAAAGAACTTAGCCGCCGTGCCACGGGAAGGTCCCTCTACATTTTGGACGAGCCCACGACCGGTCTTCATTTCGCTGATATCGAGAAGCTTTTGGCCGTTCTGCACCGGCTCGTCGAGAACGGAAACACGGTCATCGTCATCGAGCACAACATGGACGTCATCAAGACGGCGGACTATATCATCGACCTGGGTCCCGAGGGGGGTGATGGGGGCGGGTACCTCGTCGCCCAGGGATCCCCCGAGGAGGTTGCCGAGACGGAGGGTTCCTTCACGGGCGCGTATTTGCGCGAAGCCTTCGCGGTCTCCCCGGTGAACGGAGGGTCGGGGCGGGAGAATCAGGAAATCCTTCCCTGTGGCGGGGAAAATGAATAGCGGGGCACGCCGCCTCGTCCTTTGGTTCGAATACGAAGGGACGGACTTCAACGGATGGCAGTTGCAGCCCGGCCAGCGCACGGTGCAAGGCGAGCTGGAGGGTGCCCTGGCCCGGATGTGCGGTGAAGAGGTGCGCCTCATCGCGGCGGGCCGGACCGACTCGGGGGTGCACGCCCTCGGCCAGGTAGCCCATTTTTGCACGGTCTCAACTATTTCCCCTGGAAAATTTCTCCTCGGACTCAACACCCTCACTGGGCGGGATGTCACAGTCGTTGATTGCCGCGAGGCGAAAGGTAAGTTTCACGCTCAGTTCGACGCTCTCTCGAAGACCTACTGTTACCGCATCCTCCATCGGCGGTCGCCCAGCGCTCTTTTGCGGAACCGGACCTGGCATCTGAAGTCTCTCCTCAGTGTTGATCAAATGCGGGAGGCGGCGGAACGCCTCAAGGGAGAACAGGATTTTGCGGCTTTCTGCGGGGCCGGGGGAAGCGAAACGTCAACGGTCCGCCGAATTGAGAGGTTGGAGGTCCGGGAGGAGGGCGAAGAGATCCGAATCAAGATTACGGGAAACGGTTTTCTCCGCCACATGGTGCGCATCATTGTGGGGACTCTCGCCGAGGTGGGAAAGGGGGAGCGGATGGCCGATTCCATGACGAGTCTTCTCGCGTTGAGGGACCGGAAGCAGGCAGGTTACACTGCTCCCGCCCATGGTCTCTGCCTCCTTAGGGTGGAGTACGGCGACAAGATTCCCCCGCCCTACGAATGGGGTGACGAATAGCGGAGTTGCCCGGCCGGGAGATGTTCGGGGGCGGCTTGGGGTAGTTGCGCCCGCATGCTCTATTCGAAGGCGAAGAGTCGATCCCTCTAGGCTTGGAGAGTTTTCCATGCTCGAATGTTCCCACTGCGGGAGAGAGAATCCGAAAGCCAGCCGATTTTGCATGGCCTGCGGCCGTCCTATCGAAGCGAGGGCGGGAGCGCCTGCGGGCCTTTCGCTGGGATCGCCGGGGGACACGCCCGGCGAGGTGGACGCCCGCGGTTTCGAAATGGCCGCACCCCCTGGGGAATACGCCGGCTTCTGGATTCGTTTGTTGGCGTACCTGTTAGATTGGATCTTCGTATTTCTGCTCTCCGTCACCTTGGGCTTTCTGATCGGATTGGCCCTGGGCGTGCAGGGGGTCAGCGTCGGTGAGGAGATGGGCGGGGCCCTACCCCCTGGGGAATACGCCGTATTTCTGCTCTCCGTCACCTTGAGCTTTCTGCTCGGATTGGCCCTGGGCGTGCAGGGGGTCAGCGTCGGTGAGGAGATGGGCGGGGCCCTGGGTTCGCTTGTGTGGCTGGTCGTGTATTTTGTCTATTATACTTACTATTTCGGCTCGAGCGGCCAGGTCTGGGGCAAGCGCATTTGCGGCCTGCGCGTCATCCGAGTTGACGGCGGGCGCTTGGGCTACGGGAGAGCCTTCGCGCGCGTCCTGGGCTACTGGCTCTCGTTTCTTCTCTTGGGCGTAGGCTTCCTGATGATCGCCTTTACCCGCCGCTCGCAGGGGTTGCACGACAAACTTATCGGGTCCTGTGTAATACGGGTGCGCTGATCTGCTTGCTTGGGGCTGCTCTTATAGGGCCCCTGGGGCCGAGGAACTACCGTGATCTTCCTTCCGTTCCTTCTAGGATTCGCCCCCGGCCTTTTCTTTCTGTGGTGGATCCGCCGGCAGGACATCTACGAGCCCGAGCCATGGAAGTGGGTGATTGGAGTATTTGCCCTGGGGGCTTTTTTCACCCTCCTGGCAGTTCCCTTGGAAGAAGTGGGTTTGGCCCCCTTGGGAGGGAAGATTCAGTTGAATGGCCCTCCGGCGAAGGCCGGAGATTGGTATCACCTCTTCTTCGTTTCCTTCGTCGTGGCGGGCCCCATTGAAGAGCTTTGCAAATATGCGGCGGTACGGTTCTCTGTCTACCGCAGCGCGGTGTTCGACGAGCCCCTGGACGGCCTGGTCTACTCTTCGGCCGCGGCGCTGGGCTTCGCTTCACTGGAGAACGTCTTTTTTACATTTCAAAATGGGCCCTCCGTCATGCTGGTCCGGGCACCGCTCTCCACCCTGGGGCACGTCTTCTTCGCCGCCATGTGGGGCTACTCCCTGGGGGTTCACCGCCTGGGAATCGCCCGCAGGGGAACAGTCGGCCGCGGCCTCTTTGCCTCCATGTTTCTCCATGGATTGTTTGACTTCGTGCTTCTCACCCAAACGGTTCTGGCGTTGGCGGTGTTGCCCCTGATGGCAGTGGCCGGGAGAATGACCTGGCTCCGCATCAAGGAGTACCAGCGAATTTCCCCATTCCGGGAGAGGCGGCCCGAACGGCTCGTTCGCTGCCCGTCGTGCGGGGGGTTCATCGAAGAGACGAGCGCTTTTTGCAACTTTTGCGGGATCAGGGTGGAGTTTGTACCGGAGAATGTTCGCCTTCATTGCGGCCACTGCCGGGAGGCCGTGGCCCCAGAGGCCCGTTTTTGTAACGCCTGCGGCCATTCCCTCATACCCGATCCGGGCGGCCCGGGCCCGGCTTGACGCCGGGCTTTCCCATTCGCTACTGTTTCCCGGCTTTAATGTGAAAGAGGAGAGCGAGCGTGGATTTACGGTTCTATCTTTACGACATAATTTGCGAGGCTTGGCCCTGGCGAAACTGGCACCTTTTCCAGAAGGGAGGTTCGCCCGCTCGCGCATAGGTTTTCATTCATTATCTCTGAGCGCAGATGCCACGGTGGGCCTTCCCGGTTCGCGTGGCTTTTTTTGTGGGACAAATAGAGATTGGCGGGGATTCTAGCCCCGTGGAAAATAAGGAGATGCGCCGTGTACGTCCCGAGCGAAGAAGAATTTCTTAGACAGGCGGGGCGGGGAAATATCATTCCCGTTTACCGCGAGGTACTGGCCGATATGGATACGCCTGTTTCGGCCTTCCTGAAAATCCAGGAGGGCCCCTACTCTTTTCTCCTGGAGAGCGTGGAGGGCGGAGAGGAGTGGGCGCGCTACTGCTTTTTGGGAAGCCAGCCCGCGATTGTCTTCGAGAGCAAGGGGAGCGAGGTGCGGATTCACAAAGGGGGGAAGACGGAGGTTCAACAAGCGGACGATCCTCTCGACACCCTGCGGGAGTTTCTCGGGAAATATCGCCCGGTGGAGGTTCCCGGTCTTCCGCGATTCTGGGGAGGAGCGGTTGGGTACATCTCTTATGACTATGTGCGCTTCATCGAAGGGATCGGAGAGAAGGCGAAGGATGACCTGGCTCATCCGGACTGCGTTTTCATGATTACCGACACCCTCATTATTTTCGATCACGTGACGCAGAAAATGAAGGCGGTCGCTCTCGCGCACATCGACGGATCCGATCCCGAAGCGGCGTACCGAAACGCAACCGGGCGAGTGGATGCCTTGATCGGCCGCCTTGAGAAGGGGGCGGTGCCGCCCTCGGGCGTGCCGGATTTTCCCGCCTCATCCGCCTTCGCGGGAGAGCTCGTTGCGGACAATCCCGGGCTGCATTCCACGTTTTCCCGGGAGCGGTTCAATAAAGCCGTCGCCGAGGTAGTCGAGCTCATCCACGCAGGGGAGGCCATCCAGGTTGTTCTCGCGCAAAGGCTCGAGGGCCCAATGGACGTCCATCCTTTTGCCGTCTACCGGGCGCTTCGCACGGTGAATCCTTCCCCATACATGTTCTACCTCACGCTGGGGGACACCACCCTGGTGGGGGCCTCGCCCGAAGTGCTGGTGCGGCGGGAGGGCAACGTGGTGGAAGTCCGCCCAATCGCGGGTACCCGCCGCCGGGGGATGAGCGGGGAGGAAGACCGCGCGCTCGCCAAGGAACTCCTTTCCGACGAAAAAGAGCGGGCCGAGCACATCATGCTCGTGGACCTCGGCCGGAACGATATTGGCCGTATCTGCAGGCGAGGGACGGTCCAGATAACGGAGCAGATGGTGATTGAGAACTACAGCCACGTAATGCACATCGTGAGCAACGTCGTGGGGGAGCTCGAGACGGGAAAAGACTCCTTCGACGTGCTGCGGGCGACCTTTCCGGCGGGGACCGTGTCCGGCGCTCCCAAGGTACGCGCCATGGAGATCATCGAGGATCTGGAGCCCGTCCGGCGGGGTCCCTACGCGGGGGCGGTAGGCTATTTCAGCTTTGAGGGTAATATGGATACCTGCATTGCCATCCGCACGCTTTACGCGAAGGATGGGCGATTTTACCTGGGAGTTGGCGCAGGCGTGGTTGCGGACTCAAACCCCGATTTCGAGTACGAGGAGACGATCAACAAAGCCCGCGGTACCCTCCGCGCGCTCGAACTCGCGCGCAGTGGCTTTCGTTGGTGATCTGGGGATTGAAAGAGGTACACAAAATGGCAAAAGTGCTCGTGATCGATAACTACGATTCGTTCACCTATAACCTCGTCCAGTATCTTGCCGAATTGGGTGCGGCAGTGACAGTCTGGCGCAATGACCGGTTCGCCCTGGAGGACGTTGCAGCCCTCGGGTCGGAGCTCATCGTCATCTCTCCTGGTCCGGGCAGGCCGGAGAGGGCCGGGCTGACGATGGAGGTGATCAAACGCTACGCCGGAAAGATCCCCATCTTCGGTGTCTGTCTCGGACATCAGTCCATCGGCGCCGTCTACGGCGCGAAAATTGTCCGGGCCGGGCGCATCATGCATGGAAAGACATCCGGGGTGCGGCACAACGGACGGGGAATTTTCGGGGGACTTCCAAGTCCTTTCCTTGCCACGCGCTATCACAGTCTGCTGATCGAGCGCGAAAGCCTCCCCCCTAAACTGGAGGTCACGGCCGAGACGGCCGAAGGAGAGATCATGGGTGTCCAGGTAAAGGACGCTTCCGTGGCCGGAGTGCAGTTCCATCCCGAGTCCATCCTCACCCCGGAGGGAAAGTCTCTGCTTCAAAATGTTCTCAAAGGGAGGTTGGCGTCAGCCTGATTCGGTGGAGACCGTTTTGAAAACGATCGGGCGGGCGCTCTCACATCGTGGCGGTGGGAGAGAACCGGCTTGAGCGCAGCGGAGGAGCAAGGTATTTTGTCATGGATTCGGCGGGTTGAATTTTATTTGTCCAGCCGGCTTGGCCGAGGGGCTCTGTTCAGGTGGATTTTCGTATTTGTTTTTCCTAACTAGAAGGACTTTCCGACCATGAACATACAGGACGCCATCGCAAGACTCGCCGGGGGCCAGCACCTCACCGCCGAAGAAGCGGAGGGGGTGATGGATCTTATCATGACGGGAGAGGCATCACCGGCCCAGATCGGTGGCTACCTCGTCGCCCTCCGGATGGCTGGCGAGACGCCAGACGAAATCGCGGGAAGCGTGCGCTCTATGCGGGCGAAGGTGACCCGCGTTCATACATGCCATCCCTTGGTGGTCGATACCTGCGGAACGGGCGGGGACGGAACGCATACCTTCAATATCAGCACGGCCGCCTCCGTTGTCGTCGCGGGGGGAGGCCAACCTGTTGGAAAGCACGGGAACCGCTCGGTATCGAGCAAATGCGGGAGCGCGGACGTCCTGAAGGCCCTGGGGGTGAACATCGAGGCACCCCCGGAGCGGGTGGGCAAATGCCTGGATGAAGCCGGGTTCGGCTTTCTTTATGCTCCCATGCTGCACGGCGCCATGAAACACGCCATCGGGCCGCGCCGCGAGCTTGCTATGCGTAGTATTTTCAACATCATGGGGCCGCTCACGAATCCGGCCGAGGCTCAGTGCCAGCTTGTGGGGGTCTACGACGCCGGGCTGACCGAGCTGGCGGCGGCGGTGCTGGGGCAGGTGGGTTCGAGGCGGGCGCTCGTGGTCCACGGGGACGACGGAATGGATGAGATCTCCCTGACCTGCCCCACGCGCATCTCCGAGTGGGACGGCAACCAGGTGAAGACCTATAAAACGCACCCCGAGGACCATGGATTGAAAAGCGCACCGGCGAAAGAGCTCGCGGGGGGAGAGCCCGGCGACAACGCCGAGATGGTGCGTTCCCTCCTGAAGGGAGAGAAGGGTCCCCGGCGGGACGTTGTCCTCCTTAACGCGGCGGCGGCATTCCTTGCGGCGGGGGCCGTAAAGGATTTTCGCGAAGGCATAGAAAAGGCGGCCCATTCCATCGACTCGGGCGGGGCGGCGAGAACGCTCGACCGGATCATTGAGGTATCGAACGCTTGACCCTTCGATCGATGACCATTCTGGATGAACTCGTCGATGGGGTGCGCGAGGATCTGGCGGCTGACCGGGCGGCCTGCCCGGAATCGGAATTGCGGGCCCGGCTGGCGGACGCCCCGCCCACCCGTTCATTTGCCGAGGCGATTCGCATTCCGTCCGGCGGAAGGGGGGCAGAGGGCGCGCGCATTCGCGTCATCGCAGAGGTCAAACGGGCCTCGCCTGCGAAGGGGGTGATCGCCGAGGTTTTCGAGCCCGGCGCCGTTGCGACCCGTTACGAGGTGGGGGGAGCGGCCGCCGTTTCGGTTTTGACCGAAAGGCGGCGCTTTCTGGGCCATTTGGATCACCTGCGGTCGGTGCGCAAGGCGGTGAATCTCCCTATACTCAGGAAGGAATTCATATTCGATCCTTATCAGGTGATCGAGGCCCGCGTGGTAGGCGCTGACGCCGTCCTCCTCATCGCGGCCATTTTGAGTGGAAATGAGATCGCGGATTTGCGTGCGATGGCAGAAGAGCTTGGTATGGATGCCCTTGTCGAGGTGTACGACGAAGAGGAGTTAGAGCGGGTGTTCGGCGCCGGCGCGCGCCTCCTGGGGGTGAACAACCGGAACCTCAAGACGTTCGAGACCGATTCGAGGCACACCATCCAGGTACTTTCCGCCGTTTCACCCGAACGGCGCCGCGATATTGTATGTATTTCCGAGAGCGGAATCTTTGGGTGGAAGGATGTGGCGCCGATCGCCGATGCAGGAGTGGACGCCGTCTTGGTGGGCGAATCGCTCATGCGTGCTGCCTCGCCCGAGGCGCTTTTGCGGGAGCTCCGCGGGCTCGATGCGGGAAAATTATAGGATGAAGTGAGAGAGGGCGGGCAGTTCCCGCCTTTGACACGCGGGGGTTTCCTTGGCTGCGCGATCCCAGGAGGATGAGAAGAAAGGCCGGATCCGAGTTTGCTACCTTGGACCCGAGGCTACTTTCTGCCATGAAGCGGCCTTGAAACAATTCGGCGGCGGGCCGGATTATTTGCCCGCCGCTTCGATTTCCGGGGTTTTTGAAGCTGTCGGAAATGATCGGGCGGACAAAGGGGTTGTCCCTGTCGAGAACGCTATTGAAGGGACCGTAAACGTCACCCTTGACCACTTCATCGACTCACCCTTGGAAATAGTGGGAGAGGTTCTTCTTCCCATCAACATTCACCTTCTAACGCACGCAGAGAGTGTATCGGACATCCAGCGGGTTCTGAGCCATCCCCACGCCGTGGCCCAGTGCCGGACATGGCTGCAGGAGAATTTGCCAGATGTGTACGTGGAGGACGCCGCGAGTACGGCGCTCGCCGCCAAGGAAGTGGCGGGGGACGCCCGCTACGCTGCGCTCGGGAGTCAGCTGGCGGGGGAACATTATGGCCTTCCCGTTCTCGTTTCGAAGCTCGACACCGAGAGTATCAATGTCACGCGCTTTTTCGTCCTCGGAAAGGAAAAGCCGCCACGACAGCC
>CAZUHN010000200.1:0-5990 GCA_964620535.1 uncultured Nitrospinaceae bacterium
CAACATGGTTCTTCGTCCTGCAGATGGGCCTTTTCCCGGAAACGGAAAAAGGCTCCAAAGACTCGCGGCGGAGGGCCTCGTAAAAAGCTATGGCGGGCAGAGAGTTGTCGACAATGTGGCTTTGGAAGTCGGGCCCGGCGAGATTGTGGGTCTTCTTGGGCCGAACGGCGCGGGAAAAACGACCATTTTCTATATGCTCGTCGGTCTCATCTCTCCTGATGAAGGCGAGATTTTTCTGAACGAAGATTCTATCACGGACATTCCCATGTACGTGCGCGCCCGCAAGGGGGTGAGCTATCTGCCGCAGGAAGCCTCTGTGTTTCGGCGGCTCACCGTCGAGGAGAATCTCCTCGCCGTCCTCGAACTCAGGTCCTTGCGGTCCGCAGAGCGCTGGGCGAAGGTCAACGAGCTTCTCAAGGATATGAACATCGCGCACATCCGGAAAACCAAAGGGTTTTCCTTGTCTGGCGGAGAAAGGCGGCGCGTCGAAATCGCAAGAGCCCTCGCCACCTCGCCAAAATACATCCTCCTGGACGAGCCGTTCGCCGGAATCGATCCCATCATCGTAAACGATATTCAGAGGATCGTCATCGGGCTTCGCGATCGAGGCATCGGCGTTCTCATAACGGACCACAACGTCCGGGAGGCGCTCCAGATCGCGGACCGAGCCTACATCATCGCTCGGGGGGAGATTCTTGAATCGGGCGATCCCAAGCGGATCGCAACGAGCGAGAAGATCCGCAATATTTATTTGGGGGAAAGTTTCCGCCTCTAGCCGGCGGGACGAGGAAGCGCGGAGGAGAGGGTCATATGGCATTACAGACGCAATTGGTGATGCGGCCCGATCAGCGCCTCGTCATGACGGCGATGCTCCAGCAGGCTATCGCTCTTCTTCCGATGACCCGGATCGAACTTCAGCAAGCGGTGCGTCAAGAGTTGCTGGAAAATCCCGCTCTTGAGGATTCGGATAATGATGCGCAGGAAGTCGCCGACGGCGAAATGATCGAGGTGACCGATGACCTTCCCGATCCAGAGAAGGACGAGCGCGGAGATATTGAGATCGACTGGGAGAATCTTGTTCATGATACGGCCTATGACCTAAACGGCGCTGGCAGCCCGGGCGATGCAGAAGATTTTCTCTCCTACGAGCAAACCGTATCGCGGCCGGAGACTCTTCAAGAACATCTGGAATGGCAACTCAATCTCACCCTCGCGCCTGCGGCGGCATTGCGGATTGCCAGGCTCATCGTAGGGAACATCGACGATTCAGGGTATTTCCGCACGGATTTGACAGAGTTCGCGGCACAGGAGGGCCTGGATCCAGAGGAAGCGACCGAGGCGCTTTCCCTGGTCCAAGAATTCGACCCGCCAGGGGTTGGAGCGCAGGATCTTCGGCAGTGTCTTCTTCTCCAGATCAGGCATTTAGGGGGAATCGAGACCCTGGATACGGATTTGTTTCGATTGATGGAAGCGCTGTTGGACAGAGATCTTGAAAATCTCGAAGAACGGCATTTTCCCAAGCTGGCGCGCTCCCACGGGGTCTCGATCGAGGAGATCGGGGCCGCCATCCGGGTGATCCGCGCCCTGGATCCCCGGCCGGGCTCTTCTTTCTCTAGCCAACAAGTCGAAGTCGCCATTCCCGATGTAATTGTGACTAAAAGCGGGGACGACTTTGACATTGCGCTGACAGATGACGGCCTCCCCCCTCTCCGGGTTAGCCAGTCCTTCAGTGCGATGGCAGCGGACCGAGAGGCTACTCCACCCGAGGTGCGGCGCTACATCGAAGAGCGGGTGCGGGCGGCGGTATGGTTTCTCAAAAGCATTGAGCAGAGACGCCAAACAACACTGAAGGTGGCGCGCAGCATTGTCCAATTCCAGCGGGAGTTTATCTTGAAGGGGGTGAGTCACTTGCGCCCGTTGGTACTTAGGGACGTGGCAGAGGATATCGAAATGCACGAGTCGACCGTCAGCCGTGTGACGACGGGGAAATACATGGAAACCCCTCAGGGGGTGATCGGTTTTAAGTATTTTTTTCACAGCGGACTGGTTTCGGCGAATGGGGGAAGCACGTCATCGGTGGTGGTCAAAGAGAAGATTCGATCCCTTATCGAAGTCGAGCCGAAGGAAAAGCCACTCACAGATCAGCAGGTAGTGGAAAAATTAGGAGAAGACGGAGTGGTCATAGCCCGTCGGACAGTGACGAAATACCGCAAAGAGCTTCGCCTCCCTCCCGCAGGCCGGCGTCGACAATTAAGATGATGTGATTTATTAGATATAATCATGCAATATATTGTTATATGTTCATAAAACCTTTTTCTTTTAGCCAGAATCCTCTTTTGTCACGTGAACTATATTGCCTGTCCTTAGGTTGAGATGGAGCAAACCTTCGTGATCCTGGACCTTGTTTTTTGGTATAATTTACATTTGCAAAAGGTCTTAACCTTCGTGGACGGGTCTTTTCGAGGGCAATCGCGAAACCCTGAAAGGACGTAGCCGGATAAACGGAGGATGTTTCAGGAAAAACGTAACACTGCCGATGGGCAACATTTCGCCACCCCATTCGATCCGTTCCGCCTGAAAATTCGGAGCTGATTCCCGGCAAGGGTTTTTCGCCCGCGAGTAAGCCGGTTACTTGTACGCGCCGTCTCATCCTGCGATGCTTTGATACACGCGCTTCCTTGCCGGAGGACAGCCGGGCAAAGGTTTTGATTCTCATTTCCTCGAGATGGTATGGATTTTTTCTTCTCGCTTGGGCCGCGATACGCAGGGGAAGTTCGGTCCCGGTTTCACGCGTTCGCCCTGTTCCGGATGAAGTTCGATTCTAGTGATCTTCCGGTTTATTTAAATTTCTCTTAGGAGGAACCCCATTGCCCGCAACGGCTAGAAGAGATTTTATTTTCACCTCCGAGTCGGTCTCGGAGGGGCATCCCGATAAGATGGCGGATCAGATCAGCGACTCCATTCTCGATGCTATTTACGAGCAAGACCCCAATGGCCGCGTAGCGTGTGAAACGCTCCTCACGACGGGAATCGTTTTTATCGCGGGCGAGATCACCACCACGGCCCAAATTGATGCCAAGGAGATCGCTCGGGAGACCATCCGTGAAATCGGGTACGACGATGCTTCATACGGATTTGATTGCAACACATGCGCGATCGTCACTGCGATTGACAAACAGTCCCCAAATATTTCTCAGGGCGTATCGGAGGGTGAAGGGCTGTTCAAGGAGCAGGGGGCAGGAGACCAGGGGATGATGTTCGGCTACGCCTGCAAGGAGACCGAGGAGTTCATGCCGCTTCCCATCGAGTTGGCCCACAAACTCGTACAGAAGACCACCGCCGTCCGGCGGGACGGAACCCTCCCTTACCTTCGTCCTGACAGCAAGAGCCAGGTTTCGGTGCGCTACGAGAAGGGAAAGTCCGTCCATATAGAAAACGTGGTTATCTCCGCCCAGCACGCTCCTGATGTTCCACTCGAGCGGATCCGGGAGGACATTGTTAAAAGCGTGATCGATCCTGTTCTGCCGGATGAGATGCTCGCGAAAGGCATAATCCACTACGTGAATCCGACCGGCGTTTTCGTGGTCGGGGGTCCCATGGGTGACACGGGCCTTACCGGGAGAAAAATTATCGTGGACACCTACGGTGGCTACAGCCGCCACGGAGGGGGCGCCTTTTCGGGAAAAGACCCCACGAAGGTGGACCGCTCCGCCGCGTACATGGCGAGGTACATCGCCAAGAACATCGTCGCGGCCGGACTCGCCGATGAGGTCGAGGTGCAGCTTGCCTACGCCATCGGGGTGGCCGACCCTGTCTCGGTCCTCGTCGATGATTACGACTCGGGTCATGTAGACATCCCAAGGCTGGAGAAGGCCATCCGAGAGGTTTTTGGACTCAAGCCGAAGGAAATTATCGATGGCCTTCAACTTCGGCGACCCATCTATAAGAAAACGGCTGCCTACGGCCATTTCGGCCGGAACGAACCTGAGTTCACCTGGGAGAAAACGGACAAAATAGACGACCTGCGGACCGCGGTCGGCCTCTGAATGAAGGGTGCGATTGGCGGAAGGAGAACATCTTTCCCTTTAGAACATGGAGTGAGAATGAAGTTTGATATCAAGGACAAGACCATTGCCGAAAAAGGGGCGCTTCGGATGGAGTGGGCCGGTCAAAGCATGCCCGTTCTCAACAAGATCCGCGAGCAATTCGCCCACGATAAGCCTTTAAAGGGAGTTCGGATCGGGGCCTGTCTCCATGTGACGACAGAGACCGGTGTCCTGATGAAAACCCTCGTCGCGGGCGGGGCCGAGGTTGCCATTTGCGCTTCGAATCCCCTCTCCACCCAGGACGATTTGGCCGCCGCCCTCGTCGCGAATGAATCAATTCCCGTTTTCGCGATCAAGGGAGAGGACCGAGACTCGTATTACAGCCATATCAAGTCGGTTCTCGACACCAAGCCTCAAATCACCATGGATGACGGGGCGGACCTCGTCACCCAGATACTGACCGATCGCAAGGAACTCATTCCCGGCATCGTCGGGAGCACCGAGGAGACCACCACCGGCGTCATCCGCCTGCGCGCCATGGCGGAAGAGGGTGTTCTCCAGTTTCCGGTCGTCGCGGTCAACGACGCCAATACTAAGCATTTCTTCGATAATCGCTATGGTACCGGCCAAAGCACCATCGATGGGATCATCCGGGCGACGAACCGCCTTCTTGCGGGCTCCGCTTTCGTGGTCGCCGGCTACGGCTGGTGCGGCCGGGGCCTCGCCAGCCGGGCCCGAGGAATGGGGGCGAATGTCATCGTCACCGAGGTGAGCCCGCTCCGGGCGCTGGAGGCCTTGATGGACGGATTTCGCGTGCTGCCGATGGAGGAGGCAGCGCTGATCGGCGATTTCTTTTGTACGGTGACCGGGGACCGGGACGTGGTGAACCTCGAACACGTTACCCGAATGAAAGACGGAGCGATCATCGCCAACTCAGGACATTTTGACGTTGAGATCGACGTCGCCGGGATCGAAAGGACCGCCACCGCCAAACGGGAAATCCGCGACCTCGTTGACGAGTACACTCTCGATGGCGGAAAGCGCGTCATCGTCATCGGTGGCGGCCGGCTGGTGAATCTCGCCACCGCCGAGGGCCATCCGAGCAGTGTCATGGACATGAGCTTTGCGAATCAGGCCTTGGCCGCCGAGTACTTAGTGAAAGAGGGGAAAAATTTAGAGAAAAAAGTTTATCCGATACCTCCCTACTTGGACGATGAGATCGCCCGGATGAAGCTGGAAAGCATGGGCGTGACTATCGACGACCTCACCCCGGAGCAGGAAACCTATCTGACAAGTTGGCAGCAGGGCACCTGAGTTTCCATCGCTCCAGATCGTCCGCCCGCCAAGGAGACAGAATCATGAACCGTAGGGAGCGGTTTTCCCGCGGCAAAGGCGCATGGGCGTCTCTCGGTGTTGTCTGGATGATCATCTTCGCCGCTTTCGCCTGGGTTGCCCTCGAGGGCTTGACTCTCCCCGGGGCGGCTTCCGCTTCGGAGCGGAGGGTCTTGAGCGTGCGCCATTTCTCCACAACCGGCTATACCCGGATTGTCCTTATACTAAACCGCGAATCCTTCGATTTTGATGTGGGACGGCTTTCACGCCCCCCCCGGGTCTTTATCGACTTGCCAAAGACGCGCCTGGACCGGAAGTTGCGGGTACCCTCCCTGTCTCCCAGGAATCGCATGTTCCGAAAGATTCGCTTTGGGAGGCACGGCCCGAATACGACTCGTCTCGTCGTTGACCTGACCTCCCTCGCCGTCCGCCATCGGGTATTCACGCTTCCAGAACCCGATCGCATCGTCATCGATCTCCGTAGATACGAAGCCCTGGAGTTGGGTTCTGTCTCACCACCCCCCTCTCCGAGGTCCGCTGGAGAGAAAAAGCGCGAGATGGAGCTTTCCGCACGATTTCGTAGCGGTCTCGGCCGCATTGTTCTCGATCCCG
>CAZUHN010000201.1:0-2752 GCA_964620535.1 uncultured Nitrospinaceae bacterium
TCGATTCGGCCGGGGCGCAGGATAGCGGTATCTATCAGATGGTGGCTTTTGGACGCCATAATGATCACCACGTCGTTAAGCGACTCGATGCCGTCCATCTCGGTGCAGAACATGGGAACGACCGTGTTGGCGATGTGGTGCGACCGCATGGATCGACGGGTTCCCAGGATCGACTCCGCCTCGTCGATGAATACGAACGGCAGGAATCCCTGCTTCCGCTTTTCCCTGGCCTGCGAGAAGATCTCGCGAACCATGCGTTCGGTTTCGCCGAGCCACATATTGAGGATCTCGGGCCCCTTTATGTGCATGAAATACTCTTTGACCTCCAGGCCCTCTTCCTCGCGGATGTGGCGCACCAGATTGTAGGCGGTCGCCTTGCCGATGAGGGTCTTGCCGCAGCCGGGGGGGCCGTAGAGCAGAAAACCCTTGGGGGTCGAGTACTGAAAACGCTCGAACAGCTCGGGGTGCAAGGCGGGGAGTTCGATGGTATCGCGGATCGCCTCGATCGCCTCTTCCTGGCCGCCGATACTCGACCAGTCCATAACCGGTACGTTCTCGAGGAAGTATTCCCGACCCTCGGCGGCCTGAATGCGCTCCAGAGCCACTTTGAAACCGGGGTCGACGCGCACCTCGTCCCCCTTCTTCAGCTTCACATCGGCCAGGGGCGCCGAGCGCTCCACCACCAGATCCTGGGTGCCGTGTTCCTGGGTGATACGCAGGCGGCCATCCTCGAACAGATCGCCGATCTTGGCGATCGGACCGGCCGGGTTGGGGCCGAGAACCCCAACCACCGCGTAGGCCTCGTTGATCAAAACCCGGGTTCCGACCACCAGATCTGCCGCCTCCACCCTGGGGTCGATGTTGGCGTAATACTCGGCGCCACCCACAAAGACGGTGGCGATCTCTTCCTTTGGTGATCCGAGATAGACCCCGACCCGGTTCGAGGGGGACGTCACCTTTTCCAGTGCCGCTTCGAGCTCGACCAGGTTGCGACGCGCTTCCTGGAAGGTGATCTCGCGCTCCATCAGCTGGCGTCGCAAGCCATACAGCAGCGGACGCGCCGGGTCCCTTTCCGGAGCCATGGCGAGCAGCTTGTCCACCAGGCGCAGGGGCTCGGCGTCGAACTCCTCTTCCCTGGCGACCTCTTCTTCGTATTCCTGGAAATCCTGGAAATCTTCGAGCTCGTCGTCGGAATCGCGCTGCAGATCGTCTCTTTCCATGGGGCTAGAACCTTAGAGGATTACATCTCCCAGATGACTGTAGCGGACACGAACAGGCAACCGCCAGAGGAAGGTGCCCACCACCTTCGGTAGCGACGACAACCCCGAGTACGCCGCCGTGCACTCGTCCGGATTCTGCCGCGTGCACTCATCCGGACGGATAGACCAGTATATGTTCATCGCTTTACCCTTGATCAGAGCGCTCGGGATAGGGCCAAAGAACCGGCTGTCGTGGCTGTTGTCGCGGTTGTCTCCCATCATGAAGAAATGGCCTTTCGGCACGACCCGAGGGCCGTAGGAGCCCAACCCGCCTTTTACGAATTTTGTGCCCGGAGGATCCGGAAACCGTTTGCCGTCGACGTAGAGCTCTTCCCCGACAACTCTGACCTCCTGACCGCCGACGGCAACGCACCGCTTGATCAGATCCTTGTCCGGCTCGACCGGCGACCTGAATATCACGATGTCACCCTGATCGGGGGCCCGCAGTCCGGGCAGTCGAAACAGGGTGATATTCGTGCCGATGATGTCGATCGGCGCACCATAGACGAATTTGTTGGCCAGCAGATAATCCCCCACAAAAAGGGTATCCTCCATGGAGCCCGAGGGAATGTAAAAGGCCTGCACGACGCCAGTGCGGATGAGCAGAGCCAGACCGACCGCGATCATGATCGAGGAGAGGTACTCGCGGATTCCGGACCGTTTATGTTCGGGCTTGCCGGCGTCGTTCTGATCGTGCGTTACCGTTTTCTTCCTTTTTTTTGTCTTTGCCATCTGTCCCTAGGGGTTCATTTGGGCAGGTAAATGACCCGCCGGTCCACGATCGACGAGTGCGGTATCAATATAGGGGAAACCGCAGCGCAAGAAAAATCTGTCGGCCCTTGAGCCCCTTCCACCCGAGCCCGATTTCGAGGTGCGAACAGGGAACCTTTCAGGTCCAGAACGGGCCCCCTCCCGGAGCCCCAAAAATGCAACTAAATCCTTGTGGATTTTAGACATCCTTCATATACTAACGGATTATTTTCGACCCCTCACGCACTCGAATCTCTGGCGATGAAAGTAATCTTCTGGGGAGTACGCGGCTCCTATCCAGTGGCGGCAAGCCACTGTGTGCGCTATGGCGGCAACACCCCGTGTCTCGAGGTCGAGGCCGACGGGGCAAATATTATTGTCGATGCCGGCACCGGAATCGTCGGTGCCGGAAAATCCCTCCAAAGCCGCCAGATTCCCGAGATACATCTACTCTTGAGCCATACTCACTGGGACCACATCCAAGGGTTCCCCCATTTCGCCCCCCTGCATGACCCCGCGGCGCAGATCTTCGTCTACTCCCTCAGGCGTCGTCAGGAGAGCCTCAGGGAGATCTTTCTTCATCAGCAGCAAGCCCCCTTCTTCCCGGTCTCTCTCGAGCAGATCAAAGCCCGTCTCGAATTCGTCGAACTCGACGAGGGCCAAACAATCGAGCTGGGAGCCACCCGTGTAACCTGCATTCGATTGAACCATCCCGGCGTCGCTGGAGGTTTCCGCATCGAAAA
>CAZUHN010000202.1:0-1559 GCA_964620535.1 uncultured Nitrospinaceae bacterium
AATATCTTGCTTCCAGTCTTCTTTTTGACTTTGTTGCGCCGTAAAACTTGGTGATAATCTTTCCGGAGAATCAACCACGCGAAAGCGATTACGGATCCACCTGAAAGGCGCTAGGAGACTTTCCGATTTAAGCTGAATCGCCGTCGATAGAAACAGCGCATTATCCCGCGTGGATTCTCTCCATAACTCCCTTCTCCCCTTTAGTTGATTTTCATTGATCTTCCATTCATACCCACCCTTTTTCAGTTGATACTCCCTCCGAAACAATTCTCTCGTTCGGGTTTTTTTTGCACTAGGCTTAGCAAAAAGCCATTCTTCGTGAACCCTCTCCTCATCCACCGTATAGCCGTATTGATAGAGTGTTTCTTCGTGGATAAAGACAATTTCAAATTCACTTGGCCTTGATCCGAAGGCTTCATCCAACCTGAAGGGCTCGACGGCAATCGGTTCACCTTCCTGTGTTTCCTTGGCTGACGAAATAATAAAGTCCTGAAAGAAACCGAATGCATGAACCAAGTTGGACTTTCCCGCAGCGTTCGGGCCAAAAACACAGGCGGACTTAAGCAAATAAGGCGCATTGCTGTTGCCGGACGGAAAGCTGTGCTGATGCCGCCGCTTGTCGCTGGAGCCGGCAACCATGGAAAAAGTCTGTCTGTCCGCGATGGAGCGGAAGTTTCCCACGCTGAATTCTATCAACATAATATTGTCTTTGACCCTGGTTTAAAGGCTTATATGCGATTTATTTGCAAAAATATCAAGTTATTTCCTGATAATTCCAAAATAAAATTCACGCGTCGCGCTCGAGCACCCATTGGGCGATGTCGCGGCGGCGCGCGTAGTGGACGCCCTCGTGGCCCTTCACATAATCGAACAGGCGGCGGAGCGCGGGGACCAGCGTCGGGCGCCCCGCCACATGGGTGTGCAGCACCACCTCGGCCCATTTGGGCGATCCCTTCTCGCCTTCCTCGTAGAGCAGATCGAAGGTGTCCTTGAAGAAATCGAAGAACATGCCGGGCGGATTGTGGGGGAAGGCGTAGACCACCAGATCGTTGCTGGGCAGGTTGACCTTGGGCAGGATGACGATCTTCTTGCCCTCGGCTTCCTGGATGAACGGAAGATCGCCGCTGGCGTCGTCCGCGTTCCAGGTGAGGCCCAGCCTGGCCTGGAAGGCGAGCGTGTTGTCCGAGCGCAGATTGGCCGGGCTGGCCCAGCCGACGGGCCGCTCGCCGATCAGTTTTTCGATGGCTTCGGTGGTCTCCCGCATGACGCGGAACTCCCCTTCCGGGTCCCCGTCGTCGGCGAAATCGTCGTTGACCCAGCCATGGCCCGCCACTTCGTGGCCGCGTTCGTGCATTTCACGAATGATATGGGGATAGCGCTCGCAGGTCTCGCCCGAAATATCGAAGGTGGCCTTGATGCCGTGATCCTCCAACAGATCGAAGGTGCGCCAGATGCCGGCCTTGGCGCCGTACTCGCCGTAGGACAGCGAGAAGTGATCCTCGCTCCCCGGCTTGGCCCCCTCGAGCTTGATCTGGCTCGCATATTTGAAGGCCTCGAAG
>CAZUHN010000203.1:0-1596 GCA_964620535.1 uncultured Nitrospinaceae bacterium
CCCATTCGCGTCCCACACCGTAACTTATGGCCTCAAGCCCGACGGCGCGCACCTTTTCAATAAGCTCCCTTCCTCTCGGATCGGCCCCATGGATAACCGCGAACCTCCTCGCCTTCGAGCTCTCCGGCAAATAGTCGGTGAAGAGCCTGCTCTTGGCAAAGAAATAACTCTCCATGTCGCCGTGGAAATCGAGATGATCGCGCGACAGATTGGTAAACAGCGCGCCGTCGAATTCGATTCCGCGAACCCGTTCCATTTCCAGGGCATGAGAGGAGACTTCGATGCCCAGCGATTGGACCCCCTCCCGGGCCATTTCCGCCAGCAGGGCCTGCAGATCCACCGATTCCGGCGTCGTATGGGGGGCAGGAAACCTCCGCCTCCCATACCGGTAGTCGATGGTACCGATCACCCCGCAGGACATTCCTGCCGCCGAAAAGATCGACTCCAAAAGATAGGTCACCGTCGTTTTTCCGTTGGTTCCCGTCACCCCTATCAAAACCATGCGCCGGCTCGGGTTGGCATTGAACAAAGAGGCCCATTTCCCCATGGTACGCCTTACGCTACGCACCCGAAGCAAGGTGGCGGAGAAGGGCACTTCCACATTGCGCTCCACAACGACCGCAGTGGCCCCCCGTTCAACTGCATGGCCGATGAACTCATGCCCGTCCAACGACTGGCCGGGAACCGCAAAGAAAAGATAACCCTTTTTGACCCGCCTCGAATCGTACGCCAGCCCCCCTATGGGCTGATTCAAAGATCCCCTCACTTCTTCCACGTCTCCCGTGTCGACAAGATCCTTGAGAAGCATCCCCATCAACCCCGTTTTGAATGTTCGATCAAGGTCGAAGTCCCACCCCCCGCCGGGCATCGGCAACTCCGGGAAAAAGCATCAAATTCCAGCATGCGGTCCCCATCATTCTTTGGATCGGACTCAACTCCGAAGGATCAAAGACAAAGTGCCCCCCTCACCCCAATTCGCCCCGGGCGACGGCGATTGCTTGACTACGTAACCGCTGCCGCGAATCACGACATGGAAGTCCAATGCCCGCGCCTTGAGGACGGCTTCCCGCAGACTCAAGCCGAAAAAATCCGGCGCCCCGGAGGTCTTGGGAAGATCACCCCCTCTCCCTCTGTCCCCACCCTCTACCCGAAGCGAAGGATTCTTCTTAACTGCCGGCAACCAACCGATTCCTGAACTCTCCGGGACCACTCCGAGATGGCGCAAGGTCCCCTGTGCTATTTCTCGGAAGACCGGCGCAGCGACCACCCCCCCATAAACATTCACCTCCGGTTCATCGATCAGCACCAGCATGACCAACCGGGGATCATCGGCGGGCACGAAGCCGATGAACGAGGCAAGCCTTTTCTTCTTCGAGTAGCCGCCGTTAACAAGGTCCGCTTTTTCGGAAGTCCCGGTCTTGCCGGCGACCTCGAACCCTTCTACACCGGCCATGAGTCCCGTCCCCCCTTCCCCCACCACACCTCTTAGAATGGAATTCATCTTGCGCGCGGTCGGCGCCGAAATCACCCGACGCACCACATTAGGTGAGTTCGAAAACAGGACATCCCCCTTCGAATCCACGATTCGACGGACCA
>CAZUHN010000204.1:0-3729 GCA_964620535.1 uncultured Nitrospinaceae bacterium
CGACCCCGAAAACGTGCACTATTATAATTGGCTCGGTATTGCCTTCCGCCGCCAGAAAAAATTTGGAGAAGCCGTCCAAAATTACCGCAAGGCCATCGCAATGTCGTCCGCCGATCCCGTCATCTACTACAATATGGCACGGGCATTATTGGAAAGCGGCGATGCCTATCAGGCCACGGCGGCATTTCGCAGGGCGCTGATGCTGAACCCCAATTTCAAGGAAGCGGATCAGGCCCTCAAAAAGCTGAATGCCACCTAGCATAAGGCCTTTTCCGCAACTTTTATAGCCCCCTGCGGGCGGCCCCACGCCCACCTGGAACTGCAACAGACCCAAAATTCCACTTGCCGTAGGTGACGTTAAAAGAGAGTTGTGCTATTTACATAAACATAAGAATAGGCGCGCCGCTCTTCCCGGCGGAAGAGAAGGCTCTTTGTGTTTTCCGGCGCACTTCACGGAGGAAAAAGAACGATGACCCACGTCATCGCCGAACCCTGCATCGGAACAAAAGACACGGCATGCGTCGATGTTTGCCCGGTCGATTGCATTCATGAGGCGGCTGACGAATCGAGCACGCAGCTGTATATCGACCCCGTCGAGTGCATCGATTGTGCCGCCTGCGTTCCAGCCTGCCCGGTGGACGCCATCTTCGCCGAAGCCGATCTTCCCTCTCAGTGGCAACAATACACATTGGTCAACGCGGAATTCTTCACAAGCGACGCGGGTGCCACAGCAACTCCCGCAGGAGGGGAGACGGCAGCGGCGGCCAGCGCTCCCAAGAAAGCCAAAACGCCCCCTAAGGAAGAGATCCCCCTGCCCGAGACAGTCGAACTTACCCATGAGGAGATGTACAGACCGCTGTCTGAGATCCGGAAAGAGCTCGCACTCCAGCGCGGCGTGGTTCCCAGCGAGGACACGGGCCGCCGGAGGTCCCCCGCCCTAATCGCGGCCGCGGCAGTCGTGGTCCTCCTTTTTGCCTATGCGATATCGAACAATCTCTCGAAATCCTTCAACAGAGATATATTCGGCAGACTCAGCGCACTAGCCATTGGAGACAGAAAACCTTCTTTCATGGGAGACGAATATACCCTGGAGCGCACCATCGACGGGAAAATCTACTCCGTCAAAGTGGCGGACTCCATTCTCGGCAGTCGCTCTCTCACCCTTCAAATTCCCACGAAACCCATCTTGGGCATCTACCATAAAGACGAAAAATATTTCGCGGGAAACACAAATCAGGAAAGCCGCTTTTATTATCTATTGATCGATAAGAACAGTGACGGAACTCTCGACAACGCGCTCGTGGTCCGTGAGTTCTGGAGCAAAGAGAAGAAATTTATCGGACGGTACCAGAATCCGATACTCCCGAATCCAGATTTACAATCCTCCTACCAGGAGGCAGCGGAGCTACTCGCCCGCCATTTCGACCTCCGCTCGTAATCCAGAAATCGGGCCACACTCCCAGGCGCAAAACGAATAAAAGGGGGCGGGCCGACAAGCGGCCCGTCCCCTTTTATTGCCCGCAGGAACCCCGGGATCCCGGATCCGACCAGCATCAAATGTCCACTTTGTCCTCGGCGTCGGTCTTGGGGAATGGACCTTCCTTGACCTCAATAACCTTCGTCCTGGGAGTCAGAAATTCGATGGAATGACCTTCGTACATGAGGATCAGGTCGCCAGGATTCAACTCGGTGGCGCCGGCATATTCCCCTTCTTTCGAATAAATGTGGGCACGCATTTTCCCGGATTGGCAGATCATAATTTGCTGCCGCGTAACGTTCTCCGGCCGCTTCGTGACAAGATGGTAGTGGGGCTTCGTGACCGCTCCCGGATTTCGGTTGAGGAGAATGATTTGAAGCGGCAGTTCATCCGGGGTCATGTGCGCTTTTGTGTGCCTCTCGGCCTCGGGATCGGTCCCTGAATACGCCTCGGCCAAATGGGCGCGCTCCTCATCTGTATTCAAATATGGGGGAAAAGCGGCATGGTCGTCGAAGTCCTCCCGCACGACCATGGCCAGCGTTCGCCCGTCCGAGGCTTTCATGTAAATGACGCCTTTCGTTTCTATCTCCTGAGACATTGCCTGGAACCCCCTTTCAATGAACGTTCGCCCTCATCCCGCAAGCCCCGAGCGGGGACATCATTTGTAATTCCTGTTTCGGGTAGCGCGCCTTCCGGCGGCCCCTAGCCTAAAGGCTGGGCAGGTTCACCTCCATCTTCGCGTACCGGCGGCGCGCAGCCTCCGGACTGGCATTCGCGTAGCAATACACGCACCCGTGCGGACAGGTATCGTACGCCCCAATGTCCCGCGAAGCAGCGCATCCGCATTCCTCGCGCGTGGGCCGGATCGGCAACCTCTCCTCCGAGGGAGCGATCCGATCCAGCAAATTCGAATCGACACAACACGCCTTCTCGACTGCTCCTCTCACCAGCCCGTCCTCGCAGCAGGCAAGAAGCCGAATTCCGTATCCCGCTCCGATCTTTGCGAGATCGGACGCAAGCGCCCATCGAGAGGCGGGGGGAATGTCCTCGCGTTGAAACCCCGTCCGATCTTCCAATGCGGCGAGATTCCGCTTTACCTTTCCGTACATATCCAGAAAGCTGACGATGCAGACTTCGGTCGCCCCGGCGAGCGCCCGGGCGATGCGCGAAAAATTCTGCCGGTGGAAATCCCCGTTCATCTCCTTCGAAACGACGATGGGGTCGTACCTCCAGCGGACACACTCGGGGCCGATTCGGCTCGCCAACCTTCGAAAATTCTTCACTGCCTGTCCAAATGTCGGTGTGGAGCGCTCGATCGAACGCGGGTAGGCGGTGAGGGTAAAGAGGAAATAAAAAGGCGTTCCACGCCGGCTCAATTCGGGGAGATACCGCATCAGCGGCGAGGGGTTCCGCGTCCAAAAGACGAATGCTCGGACGTTGGCGGGGTCGAGAGAAACGCGGTAGGTCTGCCCATTGAGGGGGTTTCGGTATTCGGCGAAGCCCGCCGCCAGGCGGCACATAAACCACCTGGAGTGAAAGGCGGGCACGTCCGTCCTGCGCGAGGCAGAAATCACGTTCCGCGTGTGCACCTTCTCTAGTCCTTCCTCTTTTTCCTCAATAAGAATGTCCTTGCAAGGGAGCATCCCTCTCATTACGTTTCATATGCCGAGAACCTGATTCATTCCGTACACCCCGGGGCTTTGACCGACTATCCACCTGATGGCCCGGATGACGCCCGAAGCGAAGTTGTCCCGGCTCGTGGCCCGATGGGTAATTTCGATCCGCTCTCCGGTGCCGAAAAAATAGACTGTGTGATCTCCCGTTACGTCGCCTCCGCGCAGAGTCTGGATTCCGATCTCCATCGGGCCGCGCTTTCCGATCTGCCCCTCGCGGTGAAAAACAGCGTCGTCGGGATACTTTCGCCCAAGCGCCTGGCTTAAAATCTGGCCCATCCGGACGGCCGTTCCGGACGGGGCATCCATCTTCTGATTGTGGTGTGCTTCGAGGATTTCAACGTCATAGTCGCTTCCCAAGAGTTGCGCCGCTTCTTCAATAAGCCGAAAAGAAACGTTCACCCCGATGCTCATGTTGGGCGAGAGGACACAGGGAATATTTTCCGCACAGGACTCGATAATTTTGAGTTGATCCTCGCTGAAACCGGTAGTCCCAATGACGAGGGGCATCCCTTTTTCCTCGGCAAGTCGGGCGTGCGCGACGCTGGCCTCCGGGATCGCGAAAGACACGGCAACGTC
>CAZUHN010000205.1:0-7335 GCA_964620535.1 uncultured Nitrospinaceae bacterium
ATACGGATTCCAAAAGGTTTACGCACCAACCGAACAAAATACTCACGAGCGAGATCGCACCGACATAGGCGAGCGCCATTTTTCGGCCAAAGATGCGTACGGCCACTCCAATTGTTCCCAGGTTGGTGGCGGGACCGGCGAGGAGAAAAACGAGGGCTGCCCCCGGATTTAAACCGTTTGCCATCATGGCCACGGCGAGAGGGGTGGAAGACGAGGCGCAAACGTACATGGGAATTCCGAGCAGGATCATGACAACCATGGAGAAGAGACCCGTCCCCAGAATTCGTTCAAAAAAATCGTCTGGAAGCAGAGCGGAGATGATGCCAGCGAAAAGGACACCGGCGATGAGCCAAGGAGCAACTTCCATGAGTAATCCGTCGAAAGCGTACCGCATGGCTCCGCTGAAAGTCCGACCCGTCGTGGCGTCACCGCCATTGTCCCCCGCCGGGGAATTACATTGGTCCTTCGCTTCATCGACCTTTTCCCCATCCACCGAGCCCGCATAAGGTTGGCGGGAAGGTTCTAGAGAGTCGGCCAGGAAGCCGCCGAGAATTCCGGAGGCGAGGGCTGCCGAAGGGCGAATCACAGCCATGTAAGGTCCCATAAGGGCGTAGGTGAGAGCGATGGAATCGGCTCCCGTCTCGGGTCCGGATATGAGGAAAGCCATTGCCGCGCCCTTGCTTGCACCCTGATCCCGGAGAGCTACCGTAGCGGGAACAACGGAACAGGAGCAAAGGGGCAGGGGGGCGCCCACCATGGCACCTCGAAGAGAGGACAGCATTCCCCTCCCGCCCATGAATCGGGCCACAGATCCACGGGGGGCGATCCAGGCAAGAATGCCCGCCAGAGTGAAACCAATCAACATATAAAGGGAACTGTCGAGCATCATATCGAGTATTGCGCGCCCGACTTCAGCAATAAAGTTCATGCGCCTTCGCGAATTTCTCCGAGGGAAACAAAAAAGGGCTTAATCAGCCCTTCCAAAGGTCGAATCTTAAGTTCACCGGTAGATTATTTCAACGGAACAAAGTGAATTCTCCACCGAAGGTGTTCTGAGCGTCGTGCCGGGAATCACACCTTCCATGTTTTTTAAATGCCGAAATCCCATAACGACGGCATATCGGATGTGAGACCCTCCGCGAGGAACGGCTTTGAATGGTTATTAGCGGTATCGCTTATTTAAGGTTGGGGTTTCTGGCGATTCGGGCTGTCTTTTCGCCCAGGCGTGCTTTTAGGGGATTTCTAGCGGAGGGCGAGGCCAGTCCGGCGGGGTATGTTGCGCCCCCGCCGGTTATACCGCGCCACGGGGGGTTGATCCTTGAGGGGCAACGGCTCGCCGGTTTGACCCTGTTGATGAATATCGTCCGAAAGGCCAGGCAAGTTCGCGCGCGGCAGTGCCCTTCCGATGAACCGCTCGATATTTTGAACTAGAGAAATTTCTCCGGGGGACATGAGCGTAAAGGCGTACCCGATTTCCCCGGCGCGCGCGGTTCGCCCTGCACGATGGACGTAGTCCTCAGGATATTCAGGCACGTCGAAGTTGATCACATGTGTGATGCCAGAGACATCGAGTCCCCGCGAAGCGATATCCGTCGCCACGAGAACACTGTGCCGGCCGCCTTTGAAATCGCTCAATGCTTTTTCCCGTTGGCGCTGGCTCCTGTCTGAGTGCATGCGTGCCACCGAAATGTTTTGCCTTTCCATAGCGTCGGAAAGTTGGTCGGCTCCCGCCTTGGTGCGGGTGAAAATGAGAACAGTTGTCGCATCCGTTTTCAAAAGAATCTCGAGGACAGCCCTTAGCTTATTTGAGTAGCTCAAGGGATAGACCGCGTGAAAAATTCCTTCTGCAGGGGTCGAGGGGGGAGTGATCGAAATGCTAACAGGTTCTGTGAGGGCAGCTTGCGCGAGGTTTTTCAGCGTGGGCTGCATGGTGGCGGAGAAAAGCATCGTCTGCCTATTTCTCGGAAGCTGCTTGAGGATATCCTTGATCTCGTCGGCAAAGCCCATGTCCAGCATTCGATCGGCCTCGTCGAGGATAAGCACTTCAAGATCGGTAAGCTTCGCTGTCCTGCGGCGCATGTGGTCAAGAAGGCGGCCTGGCGTTGCGACGAGAATATCTACCTTCTCATGGAGCGCCCGAATCTGGGGTTCGTAGTCCACCCCGCCGTAAATCACCGCGGTCCGGAGGGGGAGATATCGGCTCAGCGCATGAAAGTGCTCGGCCACCTGGACGGCAAGCTCGCGCGTCGGTGTGAGCGTAAGGGCGCGGGTTCCCGTTCCCCCTCTGATTTTTTGAAGAGTCGGCAGTACGAAGGCCGCCGTTTTGCCCGTTCCGGTTTGGGCGCAACCTACGATGTCGCGGCCTTGAAGCGCCACAGGGATGGCATCCGCTTGCACAGGGGTGGTTGAGATGTAGCCCATTTGGTGCACCGCCCGCAAAAGTTCCGGCGCAAGCCCCAAGGAGCGGAACTCTTCCGAGGCCAGGGCGGGGTCGAAGTCTCCCACGCCATGCTCTTCCTCATTTTCGTCAAAATAGGAAGCCCCCTGATAATCATCTTTCGGTTTCCCGGGTGAATCTTTTCGCCTTTTCCGTTTCCTTTCCCCAGAGGACTTCCTTGGGGCGGATCGGCCGTTTTGCTCGGCCGGCTTGGATTCCCCTTGATTTTCCGCCTGTGAAGAAGGGGTTTTGCCGCTCCCCCCGCGGTCTGATTTTGCCCGGCGCCGGCGCCTTTTTCGACGCGGAACTGGGGTATCAGAGTCCGCGAGTGGGGCAGGGGAACTGCTGGATCCGGGAAAATTTATAACGGGTCGTTCAGGAATTTCGGATGATGACAAAGATGGTTTTCCTTCAGGAGCTTGAGGGGGGATGGGCAACGACTGCCAACCGGGTCAAATAGGAAATTGCGGGGGGGACATTCTCTTGACGCAAACTTAGCCAGAATCGATGTCTCTTCACAGGGCAGGTTTATAGGGGAGACATCTTATTGTGTCAAGTGGAGTTAAGAGAAAAAACGGAGGGCTTCCCTGCCTTCCCTACGGCGTTTCTTCGTCAAATCCCAGTTCGAGCTGATACGCTGGTTTTATCTTCTTGGTCGCGGGAGTGGGGGAGGAAGGATTCGGCCGGGAAGGTGGATTCGTCTTTCGGACCGAGACCGAAAGGTTGGAAGCCGCGACGCGGGCGATTCTTTTTTCCCCTTTCCCCCGTTGAACCGGTGCGGCCCCACCGCCCGTCTCTCCGGAGAACAACGATTCCATCCCCGGCCGCGGCCATCGGGAGTGCGCCCCTACGTGTTGGTCGATAGCCATGACGCCGGTTTTTTCCCCAGGAGGAGAGGATTTATCCGCCCCCACCCGGGCGGTGATCACCTCGTCATCAAGGGCGCCCAAAAGATTTTTCGGTGACTTGTTCCACGGGGTATTTCTTGCCACCGGTGGGAGAGCGTCATCGCGCAAAAGCTTTCGTTTCATTTCCTCGATCCGTTGGTAAAAGCCGGGGCTGTGTGGCGTAGATGGGATTTTGAGCAATTTTCTGTCCAGGTGGTGCATGAATTCGTGGATCAGGGTGTCGAAAAACGTTTTGCTGGCGACGACTTTCCCTCGAACGGCGGTGAGGTTCGCGATGCTGATCGCATGGTCTTCCAGGTAATAGGCCCCGTATTCTTTGTAGGCGAGGACGCCATCGCGCATCCTGTGGGGCTGGTGGCTTTCAAGGACGCGCAGCCGCACGAGGGGCAGGCGCAGGTCTTGGCAGACCGCGTTCAAGAGCCGCTGGCCTAGGGCCTCGCGCTCTGCGGCCCGCTCGCTCGCCACGAGCCGCTGCGAGAGGGTTCTTTCCTCCCGCGCCGCCTGATAGGGCAGGCTGCGGATGCGGCTGGAGCGCTCGAAATCGGGAGAATTCTGACGCCGGCTCAAGGAAAATCTCGGGGCGGAAGGCGCTCCCGCGCGGGCGCGAAGGAGGCGGGAGGGTCACCAAATATTATAGCGAATCAAGGGCCATTGGGGCGAGCCGATTTCTCGATATCTCCGTCGGGCGGGTACTGGTGACCTGCTCCCCTTAATCCGGTCCGGGTTGGGTGTTAGTGTTTTCGGTATAGTTTCGCCATGGACTAACAGGCCAAGGGGGATTTCTCATGCCCAAGAAGCGCCACACCGCAGAGCAGATCATCGGCAAGCTCAGGGAGGCAGAGGTCCTGCTCTCGTAGGGCCAGACCACGCCTGAAGTCTGCAAGCAGATTGGCATCTTAGAGCAGATCTACTATCGCTGGAGGAAGGAATATGGAGGCCTCAGACTGGATCAGGCCAAGCGCCTCAAGAAGCTGGTGGCGGACCAAGCCCTGGACATGCCCATACTCAAGGGGGTGGCCTCGGGAAACTTTTGAATTCGCTCGGACAATGGGGCCGAGTTCACGGCTCACCGGGCGAGGAACTGGCTCTCTCGCCTCGGGGTGAAGAGACTCTTTATCGAGCCCGGCAGCCCCTGGGAGAACGGCTATGTGGAATCGTTTATCGGAAAAATGCGGGATGAGCATCTGAACCGGGAAATCTTCGATGCGCTGGATGAGGCGAAAGTGCTGGTCAGCCGGTGGCGGCAGACCTACAATCAGGTAAGGCCTCGCAGCGCGCTCGGCTACGGGCCGCCGGCACCCGAGACGATAGAGCCATGGTCTCCGGGCTACGCTCCGCTCCACCCTCCGGCCATGGCTACAGGACTAACATAGAAGAGTGGCACCACTGTCGGGGGCAGGTCACAAGATCTTTGCATTTTCGCGCCATGCACCACAACCTTGTTTCGACCAACATTGCTAATACAACAATGCCGGGTTTTTCTGCGAGGGATGTCAATATTGAATCCATGCTCGAAACTGCGCTTTCCTGCCCCGGGAAGGTCATCTGAATGGCGAAAATCCATCCCGATCATTTGGAAGGAGGAGGTTCGCTTGATGTCCTGGCGTCAGATCCCGAGGTGGTTTTATCCCCTCTTCGTGGTACTTCTCAGCTATCTCTTTCTGGGGAGGCTTCACCGGACACTCAAGGAGGAAGACGGATGCATCTTCTGAGCGTGAACGTTTCCATGCCCAAAGAAGTCCCCTGCCGGGACAAGACCATCACGACGGGCATCTTCAAGGAGCCGGTGGGGGGGCGGGTCCTGCTCCGCCTACTTAACCTCGAAGGCGACGGCCAGGCCGATCTCAAAGAGCACGGTGGAATCTACAGGGCCGCCTACGTTCTATCCTATAACTACTACGCCCACTGGGAGCGCGAGCTGGGGCGTGGGGGATTCCCTTACGGGCAGTTCGGCGAGAACTTCACGGTTGAGGGCATGACGGACGATGATGTCCATGTCGGGGACGTCTTGCGCGTGGGCGGGGCGCTGGTCGAAGTCACTCAGCCCCGGGTGCCGTGCTTCAAGCTTGCCCTCCGGATGGAGGATCCGGGCTTCCTCAAATCCTTCATGGCCCACGCGCGGGTGGGCTACCACCTGCGCGTTCTCGAGGAGGGCGAGGTCGGCGCCGGGGACACGATCGAGCGAGTCCGGACCGGTCCCGGATGGATGACGGTCCGCGAGATGTTCAAACTGCTCTACCACAACCAGGAAAAGCTCGAAGGTGCCCGAAGGGCATTGTGTATCCCTGCCCTCTCACCGGACTGGCGGAGGTCATTCGAAAAGATCGTGACCGAAAGTAGTCCTGATCCCACCCGGGACCCCAGCTGCGACGCGGGAAGGTGAGGGGCGAGACGCGCCTCCTCTTCACCGACGAGGGGAGTGGATCGGGCAGAGAACGTGGGTTGCGGCCGCCCGTCGTCTGGATTTTATGGTCGATCAATACCGGGAATGTCCCCAGAATCCATCGGGAAGACCCATGAGGGGGGTGACCCCGCTGCGCTCCACCATACACTCCCCCTCCCGCTGAGCCTCCCGCAGGACCTTTTTCTCGTTCACGGATTTCACCTTCCGGCCTTCCATCAAGATCTTCCCGTCGACGAGGGCGGTGTCCACGTCGTGGCCCGTCACCTGGTAGGCCACCCGCTGGGGGATCATCCACAGGGGTTTGAGATGGGCTTGCTCCATCTCGATGAGGATGATATCCGCCTTCTTGCCCGCCTCGATGGAGCCGACGAGGCGATCCATACCGAGGCAGCGGGCCGCGTCGATGGTGACCATCTCGAGTGCCTTGCCGGGAGGGAGGTAGGAGGGGTCCCGGAAGCGCAGACGCTGGAGGGTGATGGCCAACTTGATGTCCTTGAACTGATCCGCCGTCCGGTCCAGGCCGGCATAGTCGTTCGACAGCGCGACGGGGACCCCGGCGTCGATCAGCTCCACCACGGGACAGTGGCCGATATAGGTGTAGTACCGGCGGGCCGTGGGGCAATGGACGGCATTCGTTCCGGTGTCCCGCATATACCGGATCTCCTGTCTCGAAAGGTCCGTGCAGTGCGCCAGGACCACGTCGGGGCCGAGGAGGCCCAGTTTTTCGAAGCACCATTTCACGACGCCCCCGTAGGCGTTCATGTGGAGGCCGACGCCGTGCTTTTCCATGAGCCGTTTCATGATCTTGGCCTGCTTCACCGAGAATTTCAGGTATTCGGGCTTGAAGAGGGGATCGTTCCGCGAGGGCGCTTGGGGGCGGGAGACGCCGATCCAGACGCTCGTCCTGCCCTCGTCCATTCCGTGACATTTGCGGATGACCTTGTCCGCCACCCGGAAGCAATCCTCGAGGGAGACCTGCGCGTCGCGCCGAACCCCTTTCCGCCAGACGGAGGAGGTGGCGGGGAAGGGAGGACGGGGCGGCCCCACCGCCGTCACGTGGCGGAGACCCACCCCGGCGATCCCCCGCATGTTGGCCTCCGGGATGGAGATGTCGTCCCCGGCGGGGGCGATGGCGAGTCGGTGGGCGAAGCAGGTGGTCCCGAACTTCAGCCGCTCTAGTCCCACCAGCTGTCCCTCGGCGTGCCAGAAATCCTCGCTCGTGCAACGGTGGTTGATGAAGTCCTTCAGGAGGCGCCACGCGCCGCCCGAGACGTGCTCGGCGATGCCCTTGATCATGGCGGTTCCAGAATTGCCGTACGCGTCGATGAGTCCGGGCATGATGACCTTGCCCCGGGCGTCGATCACCTTGCGCGCCTTGTGCTCCTTCGTCACTTGCCGGCTTGCCCCGACCGCGACGATCCGGTCCTTTCCGACGGCGACGGCCCCCCGGGTGATTACGCGCCGTTCGGGGTCCATGGTGATAACGGTTCCGCCTTTGATGATGATGTCAGCCAAGTCGCAACCCTCTCGATGGTTCATGAATGAGATGAAGAGATCACAGTCGCCTCTATTGCCGGGCGTAAATG
>CAZUHN010000206.1:0-7626 GCA_964620535.1 uncultured Nitrospinaceae bacterium
ACCGCCCTCGCCGGGGAGATCGCGGGGGTAATGGGGCCGCATTCTTTGCGGGAGACCAACTCCGTCGGGGAGGGGCCTGTGAACGAAGGGGGGGGGGTGGTCGATCTGGCGGGCCGCTGCGCCGTCGAAGGAAAAGAAGCGGACCTCATCGCTTCCCACGCGGGCCTCTCCGCCCTATTTGCGGCGGGACAAGCCCGGCGTGAAGCGTTCCGCGCGGGGGGGGGCTTCGCCGCCGCGGGCGTGTTCGACGCAGACGGAGACCGTTGCTACACCCTTTTCTACGATCCCTTCGCCGACGCCGTGCGGGTCCTGGGAGGGGACGAGGCCGTCGTCCTCCAGGCGCGCTTCCTGGCGGCCGAGGGAGAGATCGCGGAGGAGAGCGTCGGGGCGGTCTCCATCGAGAGTGACGCGGGAGCGATCGCCGCCCTGGCCGCGGCGGGCCTTCGGGTGGAACTCACTCCGGTGGGAGACAAGTGGATCCTGCGGGCGGCGGAGCGCTGGGGGGATGATTTCATCCTGGGCGGGGAGGATTCGGGACACATCGTCGCACCCGGCCTCCTTTCGGACGCCTGGGGGCGGGATCGGCGCCTCGCCGTGGGGGACGGTATGAAATGTTTTTTGAACACCTGCGCGGCGGTGGGAGGGATGGCGGCCGTGCGCCCTTTGCGGGAGGTCTATGCCGCGCTCGAGGCTCCCTTTCCCCGGGGATACAAAAAAACCCTTTACGCCTATCATGTGGATCGAACCCGCTTTGCGCCGGATGAGCCCGCCTGGGAGGCGGTGCGCCGGGCGCTGGAGGAGGAAATTTCCCGGAACCCGCCTCCGGGGGCCCGCCCGCGCTGGGCGCCCCTCGCGGATGATCCCGCGATTCTCTGCCTCTCTCTGGATGATGCCGGGGGACGGTCCCGGGCCGCGGTCTTTGTCCGCAACTCGGGAACCGAGCGGAGGACGGGAATCACACTCAGGGGTCCCGCCGATTGGGGAGGCGCCCTCCGTGCGGCGGGGGAGGCCGTCCTGCGCGAGCTGTTGGGGCGGTTGAAGGACGAAGCGGACCCTCTCGGCCAGATGGAGGAGGCGCTCCTCTCCGAACTCGCCAGGGGGAGCGCCAGCCCAGAGAGGCTCGACGCCGTTCTGGGCCGGGACGCGGCCGGGCGCTTCGGAATGGAGATCCCTCCCGGGCGCATCCGCAAGGAGGCCCTCCGGGGCGGGCTCATCCAGGAGGGGGGCGGACGCCTCGCCCTCTCCGCGCTGGGCCGGTGGTTCATGGAGGTGCGAAAGAATCGATGATTTTTTCCCGAGACTATTTCGGCCGACTGAGGGACTTCCCGTACGCCGCCCTCTTTGAGGGCAACGAGCCTGTTTGGGAAGCGCTCGCGCGCCTGGAGGGATATCTTCGCGCCGCGGTCGGGGAAGCGGACGCCCATGAGGCGGCCGGGGACGACCTCAAGGGCCTGCGCGTTGAGGAGGGGCTCGCCGTGATCGGGGGACTTTTTGCGGCGGACCGCACGATCCGAATCCCCCGGATTGATGTCCTCATCGAGGGAGGGGTGCGGATTGAGCCGGGGGTGGTGGTGAAGGGTCCCAGCGTTTTGTGCGCGGGGGCGGAGCTCCGCCATGGGGCCTATCTGCGGGGGAGCTGCCTCATCGGGCCTGGCGCCATCGTGGGCCACGCCACCGAAGTGAAGAATTCCGTTTTCCTCAACCACGCCGAGGCGGGCCACTTCGCCTACGTGGGGGACAGTCTCGTCGGGACGAACGCCAACCTGGGTGCGGGCACCAAACTGGCGAACCTCGAGTTCCGAACCGAGGAGGAAAAGAGGTCGCACAATTCGGGAAACGTGGTCATCCGGGTGGGCGTAGAGACCATTGACACGGGCCTGCGCAAATTCGGCGCCGTGGTGGGGGACGACTCTGAGATCGGCTGCAACGCGGTTACCTCGCCCGGCACCCTGCTCGGGCCCGGATGCTGGGTCCTGCCGAACCTCAACGTTTCGAAGGGCGTCTATCCCCCCCGGCATTTTCTGCGGGGAAAAGCCCATCGGGTGGAGTCGGTCCCGCGGAAAAAATGAAGATCCCTCCTCTCTCCGAAAGCGCGCCCCGTCCCGGGGATCTGAACCCCCAGCAAGAGGGAGCCGTCATCGCCCCTCCCGGGCCGACCCTGGTCTTCGCCGGGGCGGGCTCGGGGAAGACCAGGGTCCTTGTCTTCCGGATCATCCACCATCTCTTGGCGGGCGTTCCCCCGGAGCGCCTCCTCGCCCTTACTTTTACGAACAAGGCGGCCGGGGAGATGCGCGGGCGGCTGGAGGTGGCGCTCGGCCCGCGCGCGCGCGGGGTGTGGATGGGTACCTTCCACGCGGTCTGCGCCCGAATCCTTCGGGCCGAGGGCGGGCGGCTCGGCCTTCCGGACCGCTTCGCAATCCTGGGGCGGGGGGAGTGCCTCGCCCTGCTGAAGCGGGAGATGGCGGCGGCGGGGGTGGTTGCGGACCGCTATCCCCCCCCCGCGGTCCTCGGCCGGATCGGAGGGCTCAAGACGGCTCTCCGTGAGGCGGGGGAAGCGCCTCCCGCCTTCAGCCTGGAGGGTGTCGCGGCCCGCCTCGCCCCCGCCTACGGGCGCGCCCTGCAAGAGGCCGGGGCGGTGGACTTCGACGACCTGCTCGCCCTCCCGCTCCGGCTGTTTCGCGAGCATCCGGACGTTCTCTCCCGCTACCGGGACCGGTTCGCGGAGATTTTGGTGGACGAATACCAGGACACGAACGCCGTTCAGAACCGCCTTGTGGCCGCCCTCGCGGGAGAGGGAAGAAGAGTGTTCGCCGTAGGGGACGACGACCAGAGCATCTATCGCTGGCGGGGGGCTGAGGTGGAGAACATACGCAGGTTCGAACGGGATTTTCCGGGTGCGCGGATATGCTGTCTCGAGCGGAACTACCGCTCCAGCGGGCGGATCCTCGCCGCCGCCGGGGAGGTGATGGCGCGCGCGCGCGGCCGCCCGGAGAAAAAGCTTTTCACCGAGAACGCGCCCGGCCCTCCGGTGGTCTACCTCGCCGCGGCCGACCCCGATACCGAGGCCGAGATGCTCCTCGAGCATCTTGCTGCAGGAGGCGCGGGAGGGAAGATCCCCTGGGGGGAGGCGGCCCTTTTTTACCGTATCAACACCCAGTCCCGCCCCCTGGAGGAGGCCGCACGCCGGAGGGGGATTTCCTACCAGGTGGTCAAAGGGGCGCGTTTTTTCGACCGGGCGGAGGTGCAGGACCTCGCCGCCTACCTTCGCCTTTTGATCCGCCCCGGAGACGGTTCAGCCTTCTCGCGCATCCTCAACCGCCCGCCGCGCGGGCTGGGGCCGGCCAGGGCGGCGGCCATAGGGGAGGGGTCGGGGCTCACCGTGGACGCGGCCCGGGACGCGCTGGAGGAGGGGCGGATCGGCGGCGCGGCGGGACGGGCGCTGGCGGATCTGCTTGACCTGCTGGGCGAGCTGTCCTCGGTCTGGCGGGGCCCCGCGGACCTCATCGGGGAACTTCTCGCGCGGACGGGCTACCGCGCATGGCTCGCGGAGGGAGCGCAAAAAAGTGCCTCGTCTGAGCGCCGCCGCACGGCGGCACGCGCCCTCGAGGGGGCCGAAGAGTTCCGCCGGGCGGCCTCCGCCTTCGAGGAGCGCATCCTCGAGGAGGAGGGGATCGCCCCGGACCACTCGGATGCGCTTTCCCGATTTCTCGAAAGCCTCGCCCTCATGAGCGAGGCGGACGAACTGGACCTCGAAGGGGGGAAGCTCTCCCTCATGACCCTCCACGCTGCGAAGGGGCTCGAATTCCGGGCTGTCGCTATCGCCGGTGCCCAAGAGGGTCTCATTCCGCACGGCCGCTCGGTCGGCGATCCCGAGTCGAGGGAAGAGGAGAGGCGCCTTCTCTACGTCGGGATGACCCGGGCGAAGGAGCGCCTCACCCTCTCGTGGGCGCGCGCCCGGAGCCCCCGGGGAAGGACAGGGGGCGCGATGGGCGGCCCCAGTCGATTCCTCGCCGGTCTCAGCGAGGCGCAACTGACGCGGGTGGGGGACCACAGCCCGCCGCCCGCGCCCGGAGGCTATCGCGCCGACCGGCCCCGCACCTGGTACGATTCTCCCTCCGCCCTGGAATCCGCTCGCGGGAAAACGCCGGCGGCGGATGTGACTTCCTCGCCACCGCCCCAGGCCCTCGGGCCCTTCGCCTCCGGCGCGCGGGTGAGACACCCTAAGTTCGGCGGCGGGGTCGTCGCCGGGCGGACGGGCACGGGGGAGCGGACCGTCGTGACGGTGGACTTCGAGCGCGTGGGGCGGAAAAAGCTCGTCCTCAAATACGCTCCTCTCCAACCTGCCTCCCCCGGCGGGAGCGCCGTTGACGCCGCAGAGAGCGGAACGGTATAAGCCCCAAAGAAGGAGGAAAATCCATGGCCATCTCCCGCGAGGACGTTCTCCATGTCTCGCGCCTCGCGCGGCTCAATCTCTCCGAGGAGGAGCTGGAAAAATTCACCGGCCAGCTCGGGGACATCCTCGAATACATATCCAAGCTGAACCAGCTCGACACTGAGGGGGTCCCACCCACCTCCCACGTTCTCGAAATTCACAATGTCTTCCGGCAGGACGCCGTGGATCAACCGCCCATTGAGCACATGGACCGGATGGCCCCGGAGTTTGAGAAAGACCATTTCCGCGTCCCCAAAGTCATCGAGTAGTGTCCGAAAAATAATTCGATGTCCTACGATTCCCTCCGCCAGTTCGTTGACCTCCTCGATCAGCGCGGGCAGATCAAGCGCATTGCCGCTCCCGTAGAGGTTGAGCTCGAGATCGCCGAGATTGCGGACCGCTGCGTGAAGTCGGGCGGACCCGCCCTTTTGTTCGAGCGTCCCACCGCGCCGGACCGCGTACCCTTCGACCTCCCCGTCCTGATCAACGCATATGGATCGGACGAGCGGGTGCGGATGGCCCTCGGGGTTGAGAGCCTCGAGGGCGTGGCGGAAGAGGTGGCCGATCTTCTCGAGATCAAGCCCCCCGAGGGCATCATCGAGAAGGTGAAGATGCTCCCCAGACTCGCCCGCATGGCCTCGTTCACCGCGAAGACGGTGGGCTCGGGCCCGTGCCAGGAGGTCGTAGAGGACAAGAATCCCGACCTTTTCTCCCTTCCGGCCATCAAGTGCTGGCCCGGGGACGGGGGGCGCTACATCACCCTTCCGCACGTCCACTCGGTCAACCCGCGGACGGGCCGGCGGAACGTGGGCCTGTACCGCCTCCAGCTCTTCGATGCGACCACCGCGGGGATGCACATGCACCTTCACCACGACGGGGCGCAGAATTTCCGGGACAGCACCGCTGCGGGCCGCCGCCTGGAGATGGCCGTCGCCTTGGGCGGGGATCCCGTTCTCGCCTACGCGGCGAGCGCCCCTCTTCCGCCCGGGATCGACGAGCTCACGCTGGCGGGTTTTCTCCGCAAGCGGAGCGTTCCCCTCGTGCGATGCAAGACGGTGGAGGTGGAGGTGCCCGCCGACTCGGACATCGTCATCGAGGGCTACCTGGAGCCCGGCGAGCTCCGGCGCGAGGGCCCCTTCGGGGACCATACGGGCTGGTACTCCCTCGCGGACGATTATCCGGTCTTCCGCGTCACCGCCATCACCCGCCGCCGGGACGCCATCTACCCCACCATCATCGTGGGGAGGCCCCCGATGGAGGATTACTGGCTCGGCGGGGCCACCGAGCGCATCTTCCTCCCCTTGCTCAAGATGCAGCTTCCCGAAGTGGTGGACCTCCACATGCCGGCCGAGGGGGTGTTCCATAACATGGTGATCGTCTCGATCCGGAAATCGTTCCCCTTCCACGCCCGGAAGGTGATGTACGCCCTTTGGGGCCTGGGGCAGATGTCCCTGGCAAAGTGCATCGTAGTGGTTGACGAGGACGTGGACGTCCACAACCTCAGCGAGGTGGCCTGGAAGGCGCTGGGGAGCATCGACCCGAAGCGGGACATGGTTTTTGTCGAGGGGCCCGTTGACGCCCTCGAGCATGCCTCCCCGCTCCCCCACGTGGGCGGGAAGGTGGGGGTGGACGCCACCCGAAAGATGGCGAGCGAGGACTTCGCCCGGGAATGGCCGGAGGAGATCGTCATGAGCGATGAGATCAAAGAGCGCGTCACGCGCCGCTGGGAGGAGTACGGCCTTGGCGGCTGAGGGCGCGTGTCGGGAGAGCCTGTGGCTCTTCCTGCGGATGGTGAAGTTCGAGCACACCGTCTTCGGGCTTCCCTTCGTCCTGATGGGCGGTTTTCTCGCGGCGGAGGGGTTTCCCCCGGCGCGGGCGCTTTTCTGGATGGTGCTGGCGGCGGCCGGGGCGCGGAACTTCGCGATGACCCTCAACCGCTACGCCGACCGCGAGTTCGACCGGCTAAACCCCCGGACCCGGGACCGTCTGGCATTTCAATATTTATTGCGCTCGTGGCGGGTATGGGTGCTGATAACGGGTTTCCTCGCCCTTCTCCTTTTCTCCGCCTGGATGCTGAACCCCCTCGCTTTCGGCCTCTCCTTCGTTGTGGCAGTTGCCATCGCCTTCTACAGCTACTCAAAGCGGTTCACCTCGTTCACTCATTTCTTCCTGGGCTTTGTCCTGGGATGCTCCCCGGCGGGGGGGTGGATCGCGGTCCGGGGAGACCTTACGGCGGTTCCCGTACTCCTCCTTGTCGGGGTGACGCTCTGGGTGGGCGGGTTTGACATCATCTACGGCTGCCTGGACGTCGAATTCGACGAGCGGGAAAACCTTTACTCCCTCCCTCGGAGGCTCGGCGTGCGGGGAGCCCTCATCCTCTCGGCGGCGGCCCACGCGGGAACGGTCGTCTGTTTTTTCCTGGCCGGGCGGGCGGCCAGTTTGGGCGCCCCTTTCTGGCTGGGTCTCGCGGCGGGCGCCGCCCTCCTCTTCTGGGAGCACTGGATCGTTCGTCCCTCCGACCTCAGCCGGCTGGATGTCTCTTTCTACAACCTGAACGCCTGGGTCTCGGTGGCCGTCTCGGCGGGAGCCATCGCTGACGTGGCGATTTGAGATCGCGGGGCGGGCGTTTTGGTGCGGATAGAGCGGAATCGCGTCCGGGAGATGTTCTCGGACATCGCCCCCACCTATGACCTGCTGAACCGGCTGCTGAGCCTGGGGTTGGACCGGATCTGGCGCCGCACCGCCGTCCGGTCCCTGTTGGCCTGCCTCGATGGCCGCGAGGGGGGGCGGCTGCTCGACCTTGCGGCCGGAACGGCGGATGCGGCCCTCGAAATGCGCCGCCGGCTCCGCGGCCGGGAGCGCGTCCGCGTGGCAGGGGCGGACATCTCCCTTCCTATGCTCCAGCGGGGCCGGGAGAAGGTCTGCCGGCGTGAGGTCCGGATTGGCCTCCTTCAGGCAGACGCCCTCGCCCTTCCGTTTCCAGACGGTGCCTTCGACGGCGCGCTCATCGCCTTCGGGTTGCGCAACCTCACGGATCGCTCGGCCGGACTCGTCGAAATGGCCCGTGTGCTCCGGCCCGGTGGGCGGCTCGTCGTGCTCGAATTCGGAAGGCCGGAGGGGTTGTTCGGCGGGATGTACCGGGCCTATTTCCGTTTCGTTCTGCCCCCGGTGGGCTGGCTCGTCTCGCGGCATCC
>CAZUHN010000207.1:0-6203 GCA_964620535.1 uncultured Nitrospinaceae bacterium
GAGAATATCGATCTCGCCAACTTCTCCCGCGTTGTATTTCGAGCCCACCACATCCCCGTCTTCTTCGTGCAGGTTCCAATCCCGGCCGAACTCCGTGGCCTGCCAATTGTCCACCAAGAACTCATGGAGATGCGTCTCTAGCGTAAAACCCGCGGAAAATCCCGGATCATGTAAATTTCCCCGGAATGTATCTAAGTTTTCAATTTCTGTCGCAACTCCAGAAATGCGAATCGGGTTTGCGGACAGAAAAACGAAGAAAATCTTCGTGCATGCCCTTAACGGAGAACCACAATAAACGATTATAGAGGCCACGTTGACACTTTTTGCCTTATCAGACACGATGATATCGTCTATTCTCCCGATGAGTCTTCTCTCCGTTTCACTAGAAAGCAGGATGCCCGATGCGCACGGCCGCCGACGACCTCCTAGAAAATTCCGTCGATCTTCACGCCCACGTTTTCCCCCAGGTTTCCGCCGATGAACCCGGCCGGGTCCTCGATCACGAGTGGGCGCAACTCGCGAGCGAGTGCGGGATGCGCGGCTTCGCCATGAAGAGCCATCTCTGGCCCACTATGTCCCAGGCGCGAATTCTCAACGAAGTGTATTCCGGCGTCACAGTGATCGGTTCCATCGTGCTGAACTCGAACGTTGGGGGGCTGTCTCCTTTCGCGGCGGAGAGCGCCGTACGCCTCGGGGCGCGCATCATCTGGATGCCCACCTACACAGCGGAGAATGACATCAGGGCGGGGGCCTACAGCAAACAAATCGCCGCAGCCTACGAGCAAAGGCCTCCCCATGAGGGGCTGACGATTTTCGCCGAGGACAGTCGGATTCTTCCTGAGGTGGACTCCATTCTCGAAATCGCGCGCGATGCGGAGATCGCCGTGGCAACCGGCCACCTTTCGGCCGAGGAGGGCGTGGCGCTCGCCCGCCGGGCAAAGGAAGTCGGCCTCCGGAATTTCATCTTCACCCATCCTCTCATCTTCATGGTAAACGCGACGAAAGAGCAAATGCGCGAGGTGGCGGAACTGGGCTATACTATCGAATTCACTTGGATATCCGCTTTCCCCATGTGGCAGGATCTCGACCCCAATAAAGTGGCCGAGACGGCCCAAGCCATCGGACCCGAGAACTGCATCATGACAACCGACGCCCAACTGGACTGGAATCCCCCTTCTCCGGAAATGCTGCGGATGTTCATTGCGACCATGTTGCGAATCGGCTTGAATGAGGAAGACATCCAATGGATGGTGCAGCGGAACCCGGTCCGCTTGGCCGGGCTGGACGAGTGACCCCCGCCGATCCGGTGAATGGGGGAACGCCAGCCCCTTCCTTTTAATCCGTCCGGCATTTTCCACCAAGGAAGCTTCCCCTTGGCGAATTCTCCGCCAGTCCGTTTCGTAGGTGTCGACCCGGCATAGGGAGATAGAAATTGAGAGGTGATCGGAAGAACCGGGAAGAGAATCATTCTGTCCCCTAGGTCGGAGGCCTGCGTGACGACGGCCACTTCCCCGAAAACGTCGGCGATACGCCTAGAATGCCTATTAAATCAATAATTTTTCCGCTATTTTCAGATCTTCCCCCGGCACTTGATTTCAACCGGGGCCGCTGGTAGCATCCGCCGGACGGTTGGGAAATTTCGACTCTGGAAACAGCCTCAATCTGCGAACGTTTTCGAAAGCGGCATCATCTTGAGCTTCGATCTAAGGGGAGGTCCTTCTCAATGACATTTGTCATCACGGAAAAATGCTTGGGTGAGCGCTACGCTACCTGCGTGAGCGTCTGCCCTGTTGACTGTATGCATCCGGGCACCTACCAGGACCAGCCGTTCCTGGTCATCGACCCCGAGGAGTGCATCGACTGCGGCGTGTGCCAGCCGGAGTGCCCGATCGACGCCATCGTCGAAACCGAAGACGATGACCCCGAATGGGCGGCGATCAACGCCGAGCTCTCCCCCGAATTCAAGAACAACGAACCCGTCGAGCCCCGCCCGGCGAATGACCCGCCCCGACGCCCGGAGAATAAGCTCCGATAATTCATTTGTGAACAATAAAACCGCGGGCCGAACGGGCCGCAGTTTTTTTGCCTGAATCTCCGGATTTGGGTTCGGCTCAGCCGCCTTTCGGGCGTGGCCGCCCCTCCCGACCCCTAGCCGTCGCGGGCGACCTCAGAACCCGCTTTCCACCAAACGCTCATGCCCCTCGTCACATTGAGAACACTCCGGGACCCGTGCAACCGCAACAGGATCGCCCCGGTCCTGCTCCGCAATCCGGAAGCGCAAATGAGGGCGAGAGTCTCGTCGCGTGAAAAGGGAAAGTGTTTCGTCCCCTCGCTCATCACCTTGAAGTTCATATGAACACCGGCGGCGATGTGCCCCTCCGACCACTCTTCTCCCTCCCGGATATCGATAACGCACCACGGATCGCCGTTCCTGCCGGCGATCTTTTCGCGTAGCTCTTGAACGAAAACTTGAAAAGTTCATCCGTCGGAAGAAAGGCGGATTTCCAGGCGGGCATCCCGCCCGCGACGAATCCCGCCACCCAGGAGTCAATCCCCCCGCTCGTCCATGAGCAGTTGGGCGCCGGTCGCCTATTGCAGGCGGCGCGAGCCGGAGACGTGGTCCGCATGGCTGTGGGTATCAATGATGTGTCGGATGGAAACCCCGCGGTCACGGGAAGTGCACAGGAAAGGCTCGGGATCCCATAGCGGGTCGATGACAACACCTTCGCCGCTGGTGGGCAACCCACCACGTAGGAAGCGCAGCCCGTCTCGGTCCGAACGACCTACTCGAAAAACATTCAGCCGCCTCTTTTTTTTCTTCCGTCCTTCTGGTTCGGGCGCGCCCCACCCCGCCTTTCCCGAGGAGGAACGCTCCAAGGAGGCATTCCTCACAAACATCTTTCGGCCAGACAAGGTATTTTCCTCACATTTCTACCGGAAAGCCCACGATGCTCCCCCACTCGGTCCAGGAGCCATCATAGACGCGGGCGTTTTCATATTCCAGGATATGACGCATCACAAACCAAGCCAAGGTAGCACGATGGCCCAAACGGCAGTAGGTAACAATGTCCGTGGCGCCGCCGGGTGCCGCTTTCTTTTCCTCGAAAAGTGAGCGAAGCGCGTCCGGTTCCTTGAAAGTGTCATCATCATTCAACAGATCCCGGTAGTAAAGGTGCACCGATCCCGGGATGCGCCCTTTGCGCTCAGCGCCATGATCGAAGCCGGGCGCCGGCATGACGCGCTCGCCCCGGTATTCTTCTGGTGAGCGCACATCGAGAAGCAGCCGGCCGGGAATCCAGAGTCCCGCCCGCAATTCGTCGCGCCCGATCCTACTCCCCTTGTCTCCCGGCTGGGGCGGATAAGAAACCGGCTCGAATATCTGAGTCTTCTTTGAGACGAACCTTTTCTCGGCAGTCCATCGGACCTTCCCCCCGTCCAGAATCCGGAGGTCCGGATGGCCGCACATGGAGAGGGCCCAAAAGGCATAGGTGCCGAACTGAACCGGATCGCCGTAAAGAACGAGGGTCGTTTCCGGTGAAATTCCGGCGCGGCCAAGTCGTTGCGTCATGCTCTCGTTCGTCGGGAATTCCCTGTCCGTCTCATGCCAGAACATGTCCTTCCAGTACCACCAAACCGCGCCGGGGACATGCCCCTCCCGGTAGGATGAATCGTCAGGGTAGAAGGCCACCTCGAGGATACGAACGGTGGAATCGTTCAGGTGCGACTCAAGCCACTCGGTGGAAACGAGTTTCTGTAGCAAGAAAGCCTCACGGTAATTCACGAAAAAAAGAAAAAAGACAAAGGTGAAACACAATCCTAGCATCAGGCACAGCGGATGGTCCCCCAATTCGCCGGAAATACATTGACGCATTTCAGGGTTTTCCATCTCGTTCGCCGCTCGCGAAATGTACCATTCTTGTGGAGAGCGAACAAATTTTATCGGCACTCCCCCCCCATTCTCAGATGATCAAGTAAAACACATAGACCACCCGAAAATTTCCCGTTGAAAAGGATCCCGCCAACTATTCAGCGAGTCGCGAATCACCTGCAATCAACGGTGTTTCTTCGGCAAACTCATAAAATTGCCCCGGATTTTCTTCCGAAAGTCCCGGAAGAATCCGATTCATAATATCTGTATCTGTACCCGTCTCCGCGAAAACCACGTGGCGAAAATTCATATAAACTCGTCACACCGACGGACTCCGAACACACGATGGCTGAACGGGGAATCGTTTTCAGCCACGGCGAGGCAGACGGTGATGAGTTCTTTTCCCATTTGTTTGCGATAAGGCCAAACTTTAATTTCTTTTTCCGTAAAGGAGACCAAGAGATGCGAAACATGTACGGCGATGCGGCCTCGACGGAGGCGGCGGAGGGTCGCACGCCGTCGCAGAGGGAACTAAAGTGTCTTACGTATTCACGAAGCGGGCCGATCTCGGCGAGTAACCTTCCGGCTTCGCTCCCCCGGCCCACGATCGCCTTTCCCCGGAGCCAGGGGCGGGAAAAATCGGGGCCAAATCGGTGAAAACAACGGCCAGGGGCACTACCGCCGCCCTTCCTCCGGAAGCAGGAGGGCCAGCAAGAAGCTAACAAGGAGGAAGATCGGTAGCACCCAGAAGGCCTGAAGCAGCCCCACCCGCTCCGCGGTCGCCGACAGGGGAAGGACCGAAAAGCTCGCGAGAAACCCCGTCATCCCCAGGGGGAGGGTGCTGGCGAAACCTCGGTGCCCGGGGAGAAGCTCCTGCGCCAAGGCCACGATTACGCCTACCGGCATGTATATTCCTATTCCGTATACGGCGATGATGAAAATACCAAGCGCGGGCGGCGCCACAAGAAACGCTATCAGGAAAAAGAGCGCCCATCCGATGCCTGCGATGATGACCCTGCGCCTTCCGAAACGGTCGGAGAGAACCCCGCCCGCCATCACCCCGAGAGACCCGAACAAGAGCATGACCCCGTTCGCCGCCCCTCCCCCCCACAGGCCCAGGCCCCGCTCCACATACAGCGTGGGAAGAAATCCCAAAATATTCCGGTTCACAATTGTCCGGCAGAGGGCGAGACCCACCAAGGTGAGGAGAGGCCACCGGACGGCGCGGACCGACTCCCACAATCCTTCTGCACCGCCCAGCGAGCTCCCGATTTTTTTCCGGCCGGGATCGGGCAGCCCCCAACGGACTGCAGCGGCAACCGCAAGGGCAAGAACAGCAAACAGCCACAGCCACTCCATACCGAACCATATCGCTACCCCGATGGCCATGAGCGGGCCCAAGGCCATACCGATCCGCCCGCCGGTGACATAGACGCTCACGGCAAAGCCTTTTCGGACCTCGCTCGCCGCACCCGCCCGCGAGGCCATGGCCGGGTGGCAGAGGCCGGCAAGCGCCCCGCCCAGTATCATCGCCACCGCCACCGAACCGAAGGTGGGCAGCCATCCCATCGCCGTCATCGAGACGGCGCTCCCCACCATCCCCACCGCCAGCCAGGGAAGCCGGGGCCATCGATCCACCACGATGCCCGAGAAGGGCTGGGTCATCGAGTTGCTGGCGATGACGAGAAAAACCAAGAAACCGGCGGAGGAAAGCGTGAGATGAAACTTCTCGCGGAGAACGGGAAGGAGGGCCGGAAGAAAGCTGGAGTTGCTATCAACGATGAAATGACTCATGAATATGATGGCGAGCGACCCCCAAGGGAGGGATCCCGAACCGATGGGAGCCGGCCCGGCCGCCTCATGACCCTCCACGCGGGCATTCCCCTCCTTCATATCATCCCTCCGCGAACCATTCCTTTTGGAAGAGCAAACCCGGCCAGGCTAAAATCAGCATAGGGCGAAATCATACCAGTTTTCCGTCCCTTAAGCGGGGCCAGGGGGGGCAACTTTCGAACGCCTTCCCCCAAGCGCGCGCGCCACAGGCCGATGGGAGCTTCCTTCGGGCCCCTGAAAAAGTCCCCGGCCTGCGCACGGGTTGGCCTCACGGAAAAAAGGCCCACCCTTGACCATATGTCCCTCATTCTGCTACCCCAAAACTGTTATTCAATCCGGATTTCCAAGGACATCATTTGCGCGGGCCACGGTCTTGTAAGTATTTCTGGAATCGCGCTTGATCTATAACCGGTTGCGGGAGGGGCTTCGCCCCGAACCGGGCGCGTTCCTCTCGAGACGGCCCCGCAGCAAAGAAGCGATTCACCTCTTGGCAAGTTTCGCG
>CAZUHN010000208.1:0-6350 GCA_964620535.1 uncultured Nitrospinaceae bacterium
AGGTCCGAGAGAGATACGGTAAAACTTCCCTCATCCCGACCTTCCACGTTCCAGCGCGCGCCTTTCTTCAGCCGGATTTTCCCGAACGGAAAGTCCGCATCGAGCTTCTCGAATTGGGCCGCATTACGCGGAATGTCGTAGCTGCCCTCGGTTCGTACCGCCGCCTTCGCGAGCCCCACCTTACGCCACCCATATTGGGAATCAACGCGCAGGTCGGCCGAAAGGTCCGCCGCCGAAAGGTCCGCCTTCCATCGGAGAAGCTCTTCCTGGGTGGCGGAAAATTCCAGGCTTCCCCCGAGAATCCCTTTAAGATTGCGTGCCGATATTCCCACTGGGGCGATACGGGCCAGCACGCCCAGATCGAGGGAATCGAGCCGGGCCGCCACGGAATACGAAATCCGGTTTTTCTTCCGGTCCCGCCCTGCCGATGCCGTGGCTTCGAACTTCCCCCCTTTTTTCACGTCATCGGCAGAAATCCCCATTATGGGAGCCACGGCGGCAAGGGCGCTCCCGATATCCGAAACGGTTATGGAAAAATCCGCCTCGTCCCGGCCCCCGACGTTCCAGCGCCCCCCCTTCGGCGAGCGGACCGTCCCGAAGGGAAGGGCCACCTCCAGACGAGATACCTCGCCTGTGTCACGCCGAAGGTCGTAGCTGCCCGCGGACCGGACGGACGCCTCCGCGAGGCGGACCCGCCGCCATCTCTCGCGGGGGCGAAGTCGGAGCTGGCCGGTGAGGCCCTTCCCTGTCACGTCCACCTCCCAGCGGGCCACTTCCTCCGGAGAAAAGGAAAGTTGCACTTTCCCCCCGGCCCTCCCACCCAACCCCCGAATCCCCTCGATTGGAAATGCGATCCGGGCGATGGAAGCGAGATTTACCGGACCGAAAGCAACGGACACGGAGTAGAAAAAATCCGGACCCTTTTCCCGCTCCCGCGAGGCGGACACCACCAACTCGACTTTCGCTCCTTCCTCAAAACCCTTGGCGGAAAAGCCGAGGAGGGGGGCCGCAATCCGCAGGACCTCGCCCAGATCCGGCATCTCCAGGTTGACCTCAACCTCATCTCGACCCGAGAGATTCCACCGCCCCCCTTTCGGCATGCGCGCCTTCAAGAAGGGAAGATCAACTTCCAGGCGGGAAATCTCGGCCGCCTCGGTCCGAAGATCGTAGCTACCCTCCGAGCGCAGCGCCGCTTTTGAAAGCCGAAGGAGTCGCCACCCTCCGCCGGAAATCAACCGAAGATCGCCGGAGAGATTGTCCGCAGCGAGATCGATGTTCCACCGGGCCACAGCCTCGGGCGAATAAGAAAAATCCGCCTTGCCCTTCACCATCCCACGGAGGGCGCGGAACGATTCTGCGACCGGGGCGAAGCGGGCGAAGGGTTCCATCTCCGAGACATCGAACTTCGCGGAAACGGAAAATGTCCGTCCCGGAAGGTCCGCCCGCAGATCCGCTTGCAGGAGGAGGTCCCCCGGCTCGGCGCACCGGCCCTGCGCACCGACCTCAATCGGACTTCCAACGTGCAAGGTTCCCGATTCTACCCGATCAAAAACGCAGGAAAGCCGGAGGGCGGGTTGCCCGTTGAAGGCCGCAGACTCGAAAAACAGTTTTGCATCCTCTATATCGAGGGAGCGGATAACGACATGAAAATCGTCCCCTCCCACCCCCTGCGCCGCTCCCTCCCCGTCCGTCTCGACCGACCGGGGCGAGAAAATGGAGGATGAGGCCACCCCGGTCTTATCCGGCAGGATGAAGGCACGCCCCGCACTGGCCGCGCCCAGACGATCGATGATGTCCTGGAAGCTGAACCGGCCCCCGGCGTCGCGCGCAGCGCGCACCCACACCTCGCGAAGATCGATCCGGAGAAGGTTCACCCGGTTGTAGAGCAGCGCCGTCGGATCGAAGAGAACGTCGATCTCCTCCACCTCGAGCAAAGGGGCTTTCTTCCCGCCACCCTCCTCCTTTGCCCCTTCAACGGAAAGACCTCTCGCCTCCATGGAAAACAGGCCCACGGAAAGACTGCGGAGGTGCACCTTCCGCCCAAGCGTCTCTTCCCCCTTCGTTTGAACGATTTTGATCAACTGCTCGGATGAGAGAAAATAGCGGACCCCGGCCGCAGCCAAGGCAAGAAGGAGGACGAGGACGAGAACCACCCCCGCCGCCCACTTGAGAAAGCGTTTCACAAAATAACCTCCCCCCGGAACCCAGCGGCAGTGAGGCGCCCCGGACACGGTCAGCATAACGGCTATCAAATATTTACGGCAGTTTTGGAATCAGGACAATGCCCAGGGCAATTCCTCCCATTCGGATGCGCCCTCACCGGTAGAGGCGCCTCCCCAGCGCCCGTCAAATCAATGTCTCATGCCCCCCCGCCTCCCGAGGGAGTCCTTCCGCCGTTTTCCAGGTAGTATGGGCGAATGCCCTCCCACTCTGCCCAACGGCCCGATTGGACTCCATGCCAGAAATCCCCGAAATGCTAGAACAGTCCCGAACCGCCCCGAATGAACCTCCCGTCCGTCCAAACGGAAAACCGAGCAATAAAGAGATATTCGTCTGGTGCTTGTACGATTTCGCAAACTCGGCCTTCCCGACGCTCATCGTCACCGTGGCCTACAGCGTTTACTTCAAAACCGTGGTGGCCGGGGGCGGGGGGCGGGGAGACCTTCTCTGGGGAATCTCCCTCTCGGCCGCCATGATCCTGGCCGTCCTCATCACCCCTCCCCTCAGCGCGGTGGCGGATCGGAGGGGAACGCGAAAGCGGATGCTCCTCACCTACTCTGCGGTCTGCATCTGCGGGACCGCCCTCCTCGCGGGGGTGGGATCGGGGATGGTGGCGGCCGGCATGGCCCTCTTCATTATCGCGAACGTGGGCTTCGAGGGCGCGCTGATCTTCTACAACGCCTTCCTTCCGGACATCTCCACCCCAGAGACGATCGGAAAGGTGAGCGGGTGGGGATGGGGACTCGGCTACTTCGGCGGGCTGCTCTGCCTCTTTCTCGTGCGGCCGTTCCTTGAGGGAGGCTTCGCGCCCGAAAACCTTCCTCTTTTCCGGACGAGCTTCTTCGCCGTGGCGGCCTTTTTCGCGGTCTTCACGATTCCGATCGTCATCTGGCTACGCGAGCCGCCCCCCGCCACACCATCCCGCCCCGTCACGCCCGGCCGGCCGGGGGAAACCGCGGTCTTCGCCGGGGCGTTCCGCGATCTGGCAAGAACCTTCCGAGAGCTTCGGCGAAGCGAAGGCGCGCTGCTCTTCCTCGCCGCCTTCTTCCTCTACAACGACGGCATCGTGACCGTGATCGCTTTCAGCTCCATCTATGCCGTCTCCACCCTCGGCTACTCGATGGGAGAGACCCTGACGCTCTTCATCGCCGTCCAGGCGTCGGCGGCGGCGGGGGCCTTCGCCTTGGGTTACCTGACGGACGCCTGGGGGGCGCGAAAAACCATTCTCCTCACCCTGGCGAACTGGTGCGCCGTGGTGGTGGTGGCCTTTATGATCCAGTCGAAAGGCGTTTTCTTCGGGATCTCTCTCCTCGCGGGCCTTTCCCTGGGCGCTTCCCAGTCCGCGAGCCGCTCCCTCATGTCCCGGTTCATCTCCCGCCGGGAGACGGCGCAGTCCTACGCGTTCTATGGAGTATGCGGAAAAATGAGTTCTGTCCTCGGGCCCCTCGTCTTTGGGGGAGTGTCCGCGCTGATGGGGAGCCAGCGCCCCGCCATCCTATCGGTCCTGGTATTTTTCATCGCCGGGGCCGCCCTCCTCTGGCGGGTTCCCGAGGCGGAGATCCGCGAGCGATCGCCCGATGATGCGGGCCTGTTCGATGAAGCGTAGGTCGGGGAGTTCCCCCTTGCGCCCCTTTCATCTCCTACCTAGAATCCCCCGGTCTGGTCCGGTTCGGAAAATCCTTCTTCTGATGATCGGAAACCCATGAGCGAAACCGTCCGGGTGCGATTCGCCCCCTCCAATACGGGGCACCTCCATATCGGAGGGCTTCGCACCGCCCTTTTCAACTGGTTCTTTGCCCGTCACCACGGCGGTACCGCCATCCTGCGCGTGGAGGACACCGACCGGGAGCGCTCCACGGAGGAGTACTACAGGGCCATCCGCGTTGCCTTCGACTGGATCGAGATCGACTGGGACGAAGGCCCCTACCGCCAGTCCGAGCGGACGGCCTTATACGAAGAGGCGGCGGGAAAACTCCTCGAATCGGGATCGGCCTACCGGTGCACCTGCACCCCCGGAGAGGTGGAAAAAATGCGCGAGCGCGCCCGTGCCGCAGGCCTCCCTCCGAAATACGATGGGACCTGCCGGGACCGGTACGATTCGGACCCGGACGCCCCCTTCTGCCTCCGGCTCCGAGTCCCCGAAGATGGGGCAACGGTGGTGGAGGATCTGCTCGCCGGCCCCGTGCACTTCGAGAACGATCTGCTCGACGACATGGTCATTGTCCGGACGGACGGCGCCCCGACCTACAACTTCTGCGTCGCCGTGGACGACATCGACATGAAGATCACCCACGTCATTCGAGGAAACGACCATCTCTCGAACACCCCCAAGCAGCTTCTCGTCTACCGGGGCCTCGGCGAGACGCCCCCTCGCTTCGCCCACATCTCCATGATCCTCGGTGCGGACAAAAAACGCCTCTCCAAGCGCCACGGGGCCACCTCCATCCTCGAATTCCAGGAACTCGGCTACCTGCCCGGCGCCCTCATCAATTATCTCGTTCGCCTGGGATGGAGTTTCGGGGATCAGGAGGTCTTCACGCGCGAGGAAATCATTCAAAACTTCTTGATCGAGAATCTCAACCGCTCGGCCGCGGTGTTCAACCCGGAAAAGCTTCTCTGGCTGAACCAGGAATACATCAAAGCAGCTGAAGCGGGGGATCTACTTCCCCTGCTCGATGAACGGTTGCGCAATGAAGGACTCGACCCCGACGCCCTGCCGGAGGAGGCGCGCCTCGGGATCGTTCGGGAACTCCAGACGCGCTCGCACACCATGGCAGAGATGGCCAAGGGGGCAAGCTACTTCTTCGCGAGCGAGGTCGAATACGATGAAAAAGCGGCCAGAAAATTCCTCATCCCCGAGGCGGCGAGGTCCCTCACCTCCCTCCGGACAGCGCTCGGGCAGGCGGAGCCTTTCTCAACCGATTCGATCAAGGCGGCGTTCGAAGAAGTTCTCGAGGCGCAGGGGCTGAAGCTCGGAAAGTTGGCCCAGCCGGTACGCGTGGCGGTTACGGGCGGGACCGTGAGCCCGGGAATTTATGAGACGCTGAGCCTGCTGGGGAAGGATCGGACTCTCGCGCGCATCGACGCGGCCCTCGCGCGGATCGGCCAGCGGAAAGTTGAAAGGGATCGGCGGGCGGGAAATGCGCAATGACTTCACCCGCGGCACCGTACCTTGACGGGCACTCCGGAAACGATATAGTCCAGACACCCGATTGGGGGATCGTCTAGCGGCAGGACACGAGACTCTGGATCTCGTTACGGAGGTTCGAATCCTCCTCCCCCAGCCACTTTATTCCTTATCCTTTAATGATTTAAATTTTTTTTCAGGTTGTTCGCCAAAGCCCCGGAATTACGGGACATAGCGCAGGTGCAAGTCACCCTCTTCTCCAGAGAGACACCCCCGTCCCTCAATCTTCACTCCAAGGAACCAATAATCTCCGCAGGCCTTTTTCGTAGTCCCACTCGGGGGACTCCTGCACCATTGTATTGAGTATACAGAGCGGGTTTTGAGGGTTCAGTGGCGAGATGACCCCTCAAGGTACGAGGGAGCCATTTTGGGGGGTTTGGCCTGAATCAGATCAGGTAAAATCCAGTTCTTTTCTTTGCTCTTCCCAATCGAGAGAAAAACGCGTGTCGCGTATCAACCTGGACGCGGTGAGCTGTGGCGGATGGCACCCATCAAGAATGGCTTTCGTGATATCGGGGGCAAGGAACGTGAGCCTCACGATACGCGTAAAATAGGAACTCTCCACCTCCTCGCGTCCGGCGATTTCCCTAAGGCTCGCGCCGCCGCCCGAGATGAGTTTTTCCTTCAGGGCATACGCCCGGGCGATGAGCCTGACCAGGCCGGAATCGCTGTCACCTCTTCCAGAAAACGATTCCCCATCGATGAGCATTTTCATCTCCTTGCCGGTGCGCATCCTGTCCAAGAACATAAACAAACCGAAATCCCTGATCCGGGCTTGAAATTCCCTGATGAGTTCTTCACGAGACACGATGGGCGATCATTGACGGATATCTCAGCTCATTACTCTATCGAAAAAGTACTGAATCCTGATTCTTCGAGGTTGCCGAACACTCAATAGATTCAAACCATTACATCTGAGATACCTCCCCGAAAGATCGCTGGA
>CAZUHN010000209.1:0-6056 GCA_964620535.1 uncultured Nitrospinaceae bacterium
GATCGGAAAGGGCGGAGACCCTCGGGCGGATCCCCTTCGACCTCGTCGTCACGGTTTGTGGCAACGCGCGCGAGTCCTGCTCCGCCTTTCCCGGAAGGACCAAGACGATCTACGCCGGGTTCGACGATCCCCTCCGGCTCGCCGAGGGGGCGGGGGGCGAAGAAGAAGCCCTGGGCCACTTCCGCCGGGTGCGCGACGAGATCAAAGAATTCGTCGAAACGCTTCCTGGGGCGCTGGACCCGGACGGATAGGCCTCCTCCGCCGGAGCGCTTCGCGGCAGAATCCCGAAATTGCCGACAGAGGAAAAGCCCTTATCCGGCCGCGAGGGCCTTTCGCGCAGCCTCGATGGCGGCGCGCTGGGCGCTGGAAAGGGGAAGGGCGGGAAGGTCCGCCATCTTCACCCAGCGGGCGACCTCGCTCCCTTTTTTTCGCACCCCGCCGCTTCCCCCCGCCGGGGGGAGGGCGCGGAAGACGCGGAAGAGAATGCGCCTGTGGGTGAGAAGCCGCTCCACGCGGGCGAGCTCCTTTCCCACGGCCCAGCCGGGCCCGATCCATGCCCCGCCCGCCAGCGCGAGCGCCTTCCGCGGGCAGCGCGGGGGCCTTCCCTCCGCCATCACTGCGGGAAGCTCCCACATTCCCCCGAAGAGTCCCCCCTCGGGCCTTCGCACGAGCCGGATCGTACCCCTCCGCTCCGCCCAGAGCTGGAACATGGCGGCCTCCCCGGGCGGCGTCTTCGCGGTCCGGACCGGACGAAGGTGAACCCGCCCCCGGCCCTGCGCGGCGCAATCCTCCTCCAGCGGGCATGCGGGGCATGCGGGCTTTCGCGGCCGGCAGATGCGCGCCCCTAGGTCCATAAGGGCCTGGTTGAAATCGCCCGGCCGCGAAGGAGGGATCAGCGCCTCCGCCTCTTCTCCGAGGGCGGTCCGGCCTGCGTTCGAGTCGATGGGCGCGGGCGAGTCCAGGAGCCGGCTCAGGACGCGGAGCGCGTTTCCGTCGAGAGCGGCGGCGCGCTCCCCGAAGGCGATGCTCGCCACCGCTGCGGCCATGTAGGGGCCGAAGCCGGGAAGGCGCCGCAGCGCCCCGCGCGTTTCCGGGAGCGCCTCGCCGGGCCTTTCCATGACGGTCGCAGCGGCGCGGTGAAGATTCCGCGCCCGGGCGTAGTAGCCGAGCCCCTGCCACTCGGCGAGCACCTCTTCGAGCGGCGCGCTGGCCAGGGCCGCGAGGGTGGGGAAGCGGGCGAGGAAGCGGGGGTAGCGGAGGCGGACGGTTTCGGCGCGGGTCTGCTGGAGCATGACCTCCGAGACCCAGATGCGGTAGGGATCGGCCTCTCCGCGCCAGGGAAGGGCGCGCTTTTCGGCCGCGTACCAGCCTAGAAGGCGCGCGCGAATCCGCTGGCGCGCCTGTGAGGCGAGCCGCGCCCGGGGGGCGAGGCGGATCGCGGATTTCGGGATCCGCCTTTTTTTCGCGTTCGGCATCCCCGGGAGTGTAGGGAGATCCACCCGCCTTTTCCACGCCCCGCAGGTCTGGGGGCCGGGAATCTGGTATACCTTTTTCATGATTCGCACGCTATTGGATCGGCGCCCAGGCGCGGTCCGCCTCCGAGCGGGCGGCTTCCGGCTCATCCTCGCCCTCGCATCGCTGGCGCTTTGGGCGGGGGCGGGGCCCGCCGCCGAGGCGGCCCCTTCCCCGGGGAGAGTCCTCGTCGTGGGCGCGCTTCTCGACCTTTCGGGGAAGGGCGGGGCTGCCGGGCAGGAGGCACGCGACACCCTCCTCCTCGAGGTGGACCGCCTCAATTCGAGGCCGGGCGGCGGGGACCAGATTCAGCTCATCACGATCGACACGAAAAGCGACCCCGGAGAGGCGGGGGCGGGGCTCCGGAAGCTCGCGGGCGAGTTCGCCGCCACCGTCGTCCTGGGTCCCGCCTTGAGCGAGACGGCCGCCGCCGCCGCGGAGGCGGCCGAGATCGTGCGCGTTCCGCTGATATCGATCGCGCCGTCGATGGACTTTTATCGCCCCCCCCGCCGGTGGGTGTTTTCCACGGCCCATTCGGTCGCCCTTGCGGCGCGCCGGACCCTGCGGCACATGCGCTCGAAGGGAATTCGCCGGCTGGCCATTCTCACCGCCTCGGACAAATTCGGCGCTATGGCCCGCATGAGCCTGACTTCCCTCTCGTCCGAGACGGGAATTTCGATCTACCTGGACGAGCGCTACGCGCCGAAGGAACATAATTTCCTGCCTTACCTGAAGCGGGCCGCGGCGCGCGGGGCGGGCGGGCTCATCTTTTGGGACCGCGGGCCAGCGCCGATCGCGATGCTCCGGGCGCGGAGGGCACTCGACCTGAAGCTGGAGGTGTATCTGATCCCGGTCATCTCGGAGGGAGAGGGGCCGAAGGAGGGAGGAAGGGCCCTCGAGGGCGTTTTCTTTCCCATCGCGCGGATGGGCACCCCCCGCCGCATCCGGGAGGGGAGGCCGGGCTGGGAGGAGATAGACTCCTTCCGCAACGCGTTCCGGAGGCGCTTCGGGCGGCGTCCCGGAGGCTATGCGGGCTATGCCGCGGACGCGGTCCGCATCGCCGCCGATGCGCTCTTCTCCGAGGGCGCCGACCAGGAGCGGGTGCGGAACTACATCGAGGAGCGGCCCGCCTTCTCTGGCCTCACCGGGCGGCACCGGTTTTCCCCCGCCGACCACAACGGCCTCGACGAGGACGCCTTCCTCATGGTCCGGATCGAGGGGGGAAAGTGGGTTCTGGACGAGGGGGAGGCGACTTTACAGAAGAAGTAATAGCCAGAACCATTTCTTGGAGGGCCAGTGAGGGTAAAGGCCCTTATCACAGACCACCCCAAGAAATGGGATCTGGCTGGATCTAAAGATTATTCCTTAGCCAACCAGAGCCGTCTTGGTTAAAGCCGGTCCACGCGCCTTTGACCTGCCCCCGACAGTGGTGCCACTCTTCTATGTTAGTCCTGTGGCCATGGCCGGAGGGTGGAGCGGAGCGTAGCCCGGAGACCATGGCTCTATCGTCTCGGGTGCCGGCGGCCCGTAGCCGAGCGCGCTGCGAGGCCTTAGCTGATTGTAGGTCTGCCGCCATCGGCTGACCAGCACTTTCGCCTCATCCAGCGCATCGAAGATTTCCCGGTTCAGAAGCTCATCTCGCATTTTCCGATAAACGATTCCACATAGCCGTTCTCCCAGGAGTTGCCAGGATCGATAAAGAGTCTCTTCACCCCGAGGCGAGAGAACCAGTTCCTCGCCCGGTGAGCCGTGAACTCAGCCCCATTGCCCGAGCGAATGTGGTCCGGAATTCCCCTTCTCACGAACAGCTCCGCGGACAATAAGATGCACTAGGACCTCAATTTCCTGATTGATTTCCCTGATTTTTATCCAAATACTCGTCCAGGGCCTCTCTCTTTTCTTGATTCATTGAATCGCTTTTTGGACGATTCAATAATAATTGCCACGATCGTAGCCCCCAGATTAGTTTGATAAAACACACTGCAATCGATGCGTGATCAGATCTCAGATCGGTCAAGTAATTTTTTCTGGTCATACAGAATTGTTGTTGTTTTAAATCCCCGACCCCATCAATGACAGCGCTGGAAAGTTTGATCGTCATTTGTAGGCTAGACGATCTGAAAGAAATTGGCTGGGTTTAGGTAAAAAAAGAGGCAAATTTTTTCTATCTCCCATTGACAGACACAAGGCGGGGGACTATATATCCGACTGAACTAGTCGGGGATTTAAGTTGTCGTATAATAAATCCTTCCGATGGATCTTCTTCGGCCGGCTTTTCCGGCGAATCGGCCCTGGTTTTGGAGACCTTTTCCGGGATCGGGCAGTTTGGGGAAGAAAAAAAAGAGCAAAAGAAAAGAAGAGGAAGAAATATATAAGAACAAACAAATAGAGAAACAGTAAAAGAGAAGAACAGAAAAAAAAGATAGAGGAAAAGGGATGCCGGGATTTTCGAAGCGGACGGACTATGCGCTGATGGCGCTCTCCTGCCTCGCCTCCGAGAAGGAGGGAGAGGCCACGAACTCCCGCACCATCGCCAGCCGTTACGGCATCCCGTCCGAGCTTCTGGCCAAGACCATGCAGCTCCTGGCCAGGGGCGGGATCGTGGATTCGCGGAACGGCCCCAAGGGGGGCTATGTCCTGGCCCGCCCGCCCGAGTCCGTCACCATCGCCGAAGTAATCCGGGCGATCGAAGGGCCGATAGTCTTGGCGCATTGCCAAGAGGGCGAGGCCGCCGAGTGCGATCAGTACGAGAAGTGTCCTATATTTCATCCCATGGAGCGCATTCAACAGAGGGTGGCCGGTCTTCTCGAGAGCATGACCCTGATGGACATGATCGGCGCACCCTTAGGAGATATTCGATGAGCATCAAGTTGCCCATTTACATGGACTACCAGGCTACGACCCCGATGGATCCGCGCGTTCTCGATGAAATGCTTCCCTACTTCAACGAGAAATTCGGGAACGCGGCGAGTCGGAACCACAGCTTCGGCTGGGAGGCGGAGAAGGCGGTCAATTTATCGCGCGAGCACATCGCGGGCCTCATCGGCGCGGATCCGCGCGAGATCGTCTTCACGAGCGGGGCCACCGAGTCGGACAACCTTGCCCTCAAGGGCGTTGCCGAGATGTACAAGGAGAAGGGGAACCACGTCGTCACCTCCGCCATCGAGCACAAGGCCGTCATCGATTCGGCCAAGCGTCTTGAGAAATGGGGCTTCGAGGTGACCTACATCGACCCCCCCGAGGACGGGATCACGACGGCGGAGATGGTCGAGGCGGTGCTGACTGACCGGACGATCCTGGTTTCCATCATGGCGGTGAACAACGAGATTGGGGTCATCAATCCCGTCGGGGAGATCGGAAAGCTCTGCCGGGAGCGGAAGATTCTTTTCCACACCGACGCGACCCAAGGCTACGGGAGGATTCCGATCGACGTGAACGAGATGTGCATCGATCTGATGTCCCTCACCGCGCACAAAATCTACGGCCCCAAGGGGATCGGCGCCATTTATGCGCGGCGGCGTAAACCGCGCGTGCGCATCTCCCCGATCATCGACGGCGGGGGCCACGAGCGCGGCATGCGCTCGGGGACGCTGAACGTTTCCGGCATCGTGGGCTTCGGCAAGTCGGCCGAGCTTTGCCGGGAGGAAATAGATGGGGAGGCCATCCGCCTCACTAACCTCCGGGAAAAGTTCAGGTCCATTCTTTTCGAGAGCCTCGATGAGGTTTACGTGAACGGGCACGAGACGAAACGGATTCCCGGAAACTTGAATGTCAGCTTCCCCTATGTCGAGGGGGAGTCTCTCATCATGGGGCTCAAGGACGTGGCGGTTTCCTCGGGCTCGGCCTGCACCTCGGCCAGCCTCGAGCCCAGCTACGTGCTCAAATCTATGGGACGGGGGGATGAACTGGCCCACTCCTCCATCCGCTACGGCTTGGGGCGCTACACCACCGAGGAGGAGGTCGATTATGTGGCCGAGAAGACGGTGGAGGTCGTCAACCGCATGCGGGAGATGAGCCCGCTCTATGAAATGGTGAAGGAGGGCGTTGACCTCTCGAAAGTAGAATGGGAGGCGCACTAGGCGGAAATTCGGAGAATTGTCCGGCTGGATTCGGATTCCATGCCGTTCATTATGGGAGCCCGCAGGCTCACCGATAAGGGAGAAGGAAGAAAATGGCGTACAGCGACAAAGTGGTCGAGCACTATAATAATCCGCGCAACGTCGGCTCGCTCGACAAGAGCGCTCCGAACGTTGGCACGGGGATTGTCGGCGCCCCCGAGTGCGGCGACGTGATGAAGCTCCAGATCAAGGTAAGCGACGAGGGCACGATCGAGGACGCCAAGTTCAAGACCTTCGGCTGCGGAAGCGCCATCGCGTCGAGCTCGCTGGCGACCGAGTGGCTGAAGGGCAAGTCCGTGGACGAAGCCGAGGAAATCAAGAACACCCAGATCGTCGAGGAACTGAGCCTGCCCCCGGTGAAGATTCACTGTTCGGTTCTGGCCGAGGACGCGATCAAATTGGCACTCAACGACTACCGGGAGAAGA
>CAZUHN010000210.1:0-4170 GCA_964620535.1 uncultured Nitrospinaceae bacterium
TCATCATCTCGGTTGGCGCGGGCCCCTTGGGCGTCCCTCCCGCGTAGGCGGGAGAGTCGATGTAGACCGACTGTCCCGACGGGGTAGAGATGCGCGAGCGCTCCTCCCCCTCCCAGACTGCGTGGGCCTTCGCAACGTTGAGCTCGAGGAGTTCTTTCTCGGGCATTCCTACCCCCTTGGGGGAGTATTATTAAGATCTCTCTCGTTCTATATTATGGCAACACGGCCAAATTAAAAAGATCCGAACTCGACCGGGCGGGGTGGGTGTGGGTTTTGGTTCGTCTGTTTGAACTACCCCGCACGGCTTTCAGATTCGAGTAAGGCGCGTTCCGTCCAGTCCCGGGCCAGGTGGATCCGGAACTCCGCAGAGGCGTAGAAATCATCCAGCGATTCGCCGCCGCCGGTTACGCGCTGCGCGGCGATTTTCGCTAGCTCCGGCGAAAATCTTTCGCCGATGAGTTTCTTTTCCACGCGCTCCACCCAGTAGGGAATCGGGGAAATCACGGTGACGCCGATGCCGGCCTGTTCGACCGTGCCTCCCGAACCCATGGCGAGGAGGGCGGATACCCCGCAGACGGCGAAGCCACTCGCCTGCTGCACCACTATGCATAAGTTCCTCCGCTCCGGCCACGAAAGATGGGGAGGCGCACCGCTTTGAGAATTTCGGTTTCTCTAAGACCCGTCTCATAGGGGTCTGCGAAGAACGCGTCGGCTGGAATAGATCGGTCTCCGGCGGGCCCCGTCGCTAACATTTCGGCCCATAGCGCGGTCATGACCGCTGGGTAGTCGGTGGCTGGGTCCGCATGGGCGATGCTTCCTCGCAACGTACCCCGATTCCGAACTTGGAGGTCTCCGGTCGTCGTGGTGGCCTCGGCAAGAGGCGGGCAGGCGTCCCGGGTTTCTCCCGGATGCCTGTCGTCAGCGCTGAGGAATCCGCGGAGGTGCCCGCGTTCGAACCCCATCGGTGAGCTACCGCATGGCGTATCCTTTGCCCTTCATGCAGTCGTTGTACATTTGCCTTTTCGCGTCAGAAACATCAAAAATACTGCTCAGCAGCGGTTTTTCTTGGCTGGAAGTATCATGGGCGATCACGCCCGCCTGGTTCCGGCAGGCCGCGTCATCTTTTTTGCCCTGGTCGTAGGTGATGCCGGATTTGGTCCAAGTCGTTGTGGAGCAGCCTGCCAGAAATCCTAGCAACAGATAAAGAGCGACCTTTTTTCTCATTAATCTTTCTCCCTTCAATAAGTGAAATTATATTTCGCATTTTCGATCCTAAACGAAAGAACTTTCTTTCTGATATCCTGAATTTATCACAATTGGGGGCAGAGGTGTTCCAGTCGTTGCTTGCGTTTTCGGGGGAGGATGGATATTTTTGCCAAATACTCGGAATTCATCTAGCAAGGCGCCCTTGCGGTCCCTTTCCGAGTGCTCGGTTCCTACTGAAGGTGTGGCGTTGGGGGGCGGTGATCCTCAACTTCGCTCCAATACATAATTGAAGATACAGTAAGATCCTTAGCAAATGGCACGCCGAAATCAAGGAGGACGAGAAATGCGAAAGGCCACATCGATCTCAGGATTTATTGCCGTAATTGCCCTGTTGACGGGTTGCATGACCACCCCGGCCACTTGGTCGAAAGTGGGCGTTACCATGGCGCAGGGCTCCAAGGATCTCGAAGCGTGCGCCTCGCAGGCGAACCTTGCCTACCGGGCGCCTAGCATGGACGGCAAGCTGGCCGTGGGCGCATTCGTGGGCGCCAGCGAGCAGAGTTCGAAGTTCGAGCGGTGCATGGTAGGAAAGGGCTACCGGAAGTCGAATTGAGAGGCACACCGCGAGACAGCACGGGCGTGACCCGGCCCGGATCCAGCCGAGAATTGTTTTAGGCCGGTAGCGCGCCAGTAATTCATAGGAATCAATCGTCTCCCCATAGTAGTCGTTGCAATACTTGTGGAAGGCTTCCAAGTCCGCATCGAGGTTCTCGTTTTCCATTATTTTTTCTCTCCTATTAGGAGAAGGCGGGAACGATTTCTTCCGCTATTCGACGCATCATCTCCAGTTGGTCCTCCAGGCTTCTTGCAACGAACTTGAGTTCGAAATGGTGAGTTCCCGCATCGATATAGCGGCCGATATGCTCGCATATCGAGGCGGGCGACCCGACCAAGAACCGCTCCCTGGCATTTTCCAGTTTCTTGTGCCGGTAGAACATGGTGGATTCAGCGTCACGCTCTGCTTCTTCCACGCTTCCTCTGGCACAGATGAATATTTCGTTGCCACAAACAATCTCTTGCCGGCTTCGGCCCGCGCGAGCAAGGTATTCGTCTAACCGGTTCAGCTTTTCCCGGCATTCGTCTGGGGAAAAATCTCCGGGAAGGAACCCTTGGCCGTAGTGGGCCACTCTTCGCATAGCGGCCTCCCCCTTTCCGCAAAGCCAGATGGGAAGCCCTTTCGGCTTGGGCTGGAACTCCGCATTCTCGAAGTGCACGTTCGGCCCGTCCACTTCCGTAAAGGGCGCCTCATCGAATATCCGCCGCAGCGCCTCGATATACTCGTCCGTCCGCCGTCCCCGCTCTTTGAAGGGAACGCCTATGATTTCGAATTCATGAGGCGAGGCACCGATTACCAGGCCAAGAATGAGGCGCCCGCCCGAGAGGGTGTGGAGGGTGCTCGCCTCTTTGGCGAGCAGGCGGGGATCCCGTAGAGGCAGGATAATTCCGGTGGGGCACAGGCGAATCCGCTTCGTCAAACCGGCGGCGAAGGCGAGGGTAGTCATTGCCTCGTACAAGTTAGGGAGTTGATCGTCGGTCACGAGATCCACATTTCCGGCGGAGAAATGGCGGTTTTGGGTCCGGCTCCGGGAAATATGGTCGTGGACGGTGAGCGCTTCGTAGCCCAACTCCTCCCCCAGGAGGGCGACCTCGCGGATGGCGTGCGCGTCGCTGTAGGGTCCCGAATTCGGAAGCCGGACGCTGAAGGTGATCTCTGGGTTCACCATTAGGCGTTAATTCTCTCCCTGCCTCGCGGTGCGTTGTTATTGCATCGCCCGTTCACTCTCTTTCCAGGGAGCGACCTTCCGCTCGAAGTACTTCACGAACTCGGTCAGGGTGACCCCCATTAGGGCGAGGACAATTACGGGAACGAACATGCGGGCGGTCTCGAAATTGTTGGCGTAATTAATGATCAATCCTCCCAGGCCGTTGATGGCGGTGAAGAATTCCGCGACGATGACTCCCACGACGGCCCGGCCGACTGCCAAGCGGATACCGGTTACGATAAAGAGTACGGCCCCCGGGAGGATAATCATCTTGAATGCCTGCCTCTCTGTCGCGCCGTACGCCCGCCCGATTTCCACAAGGGAGCCGCTGAGGTTTTTGACTCCGCCGTAGGTGGCGACGGTGATCGGGAAGAAAGCCACGAGGAACACGATGCAGACCTTGGCCGCAACCCCCAGCCCCACCCAGAGGAGCATAAGCGGAATCAGTGCCACCAGCGGGGTAGCGTACAGCGAGTTGATGAACGGGTCGATCGTGTATTCGAGGCGGCGGTAAGCACCCATCAATAGTCCTAACCCGATTCCAAGGACGATGGGGAGGCCGAAGCCCATCAGAAAAGCCTGCAGGCTCCGCAGCAATTCCCTTAAGAGTTCCCCGGAGACGGTCATCTCGACGAAGGTCCGGACGATGGCCACCGGGTAGGACATGAAAATGGAATTCAGCAGTCGGCCGTAGATTTCCCACGCGACAAGGAAGACGGTGACGGCAATGGCACGGAGCTCATTCGCGGAAAGCTCCTTCCAGCTATTGATGCCCTTTCTTGCAGTCAGTTGGTATGTCAACTGGGCCATCGACGAGAGGATTGCGCGCGCATTCGCTCCTTTTGTGACCGTGTTGATGAACGGAAAGGAGCCGAGCTCGGCGACTTGGACCTTGCCGGCGATCAAGGCGCGCATGATCAGGACGCCCCCTTTAAACTGAACCAACTCTACATCGAGCTCCGGATAGTCGGAAACCGCAACTCGATATTTCCTTTATCCGGAATTATGCGGCAACGCTCTCTATTTCTCGAATTATTTCTCGAATTCCGGTCTACTTACCCTTTTTCGGGCGCTTCTTTCCGCCGATAAGCCAATAACGTTTGCAGAAGATACTCCCTCGGGCACCCTTCCATTCAAATTC
>CAZUHN010000211.1:0-12269 GCA_964620535.1 uncultured Nitrospinaceae bacterium
CTCCTCGTATATGGGTTGGTCCTTTGGACGAAATTCAAAAGGGAGATGGCGCATTTTGGGGATGGTGTTAAAATTGGTGAGTAGTAACCGTGCACGCTCCGGGATCGAGGCGACACGGTTTCGGCGCTCATTAGCTGCCAGGCGTGTGCGGAATACTTGCCTGGGACCGAGAGTTTCGTTTCTCCTTGGGAAGGCAAGATAAAGATGCCTTTGCCCGCAGGGCCATCTCGGGTGCTTGAACGGAGGCGTTGGTCGTGCAGTCTGGACGGCTGATTTTTGCCCGCACCGGTTCGCGGATCGCTATCCGGCATCGGCCTCCCGCAAAAAATGCACGATGTCCTGACCGGCATCGTGTTCGATAAAGAGGAAGAGGAACCTCTCAGATGCTCCGGAACTTCGTCGAATCTTTCCTGTCCATCCCTTCCGTTTATCGGCTGTTCAATTTTTTCATCGGGAATTCTACCTTTTTAACCAGATTCGTGGAAAATGTCGTTCACCCGAAGCCGGAAGACCGAATTCTCGATATCGGCTGCGGGCCGGGAGATATTCTTCAGCAGAATAAAACCCGTGTCGGAGCTTATCTTCGCGCCCCGGAAATCAATCATGACAGAGCGGTCGAAAGCAGGCCGGAGGGCCTCTTTTTGGCTGCCACCATCTCCGAGCATCTGATATCCCCTCGCTCGGGCGATTTTAGCCAATTATATTATATGGTTACAAAGATTCCGGACTCGTTTTGCTCTGTTCCGCCGCATAATGTGAGTATACTTATTAACAATGTGTTTATTGTCTCACCCGGACCTCTTCAACGATTAAGGAAATCCGATGATCCATCCCCTGGTTGGAACGCCGTTCACCGATAACTCGGTACCCTACTATTATCAGATAGCGAAGCTGCTGCGGCAAAGAGTTGAACATGGAGACCTTGCCCCTGGCGTGAAACTGTCGAACGAAATGGATTTGGGCATGATGTTTGGCGTCAACCGGGTGCCCATTCGCTAGGCACTGTCCCTTCTGGAAACGGACGGCCTCATACTCTGCCAGCATGGCCGCGGGACCTTTGTCGCAGAGAACATCAAAAAACTGCAGGTGGTTAAACTGGCCGGCATTGTTGGATGGGACATTTTCAAGGGTTCAGAACATCGCCTGCCCTCGATCGAAGACATTTCCCCCAACCCTCGCCTGGTAATATTCTTCGGGCTATCGAAAAGCGATAGAGTTACCCGGTTCCGCCGCTTCCGGATGATGGAGGAGATTCCCCTATGTTACATCATGAATAATATTCCGATTGAAATCGCCAAAAGAATTAAAAGGGCTGATTTTCGGAAAAACGCCATGATGGATATCCTCAAAAAGCGCCTGTGCATTGTGCCAGGTAAAATCCATCAAACGATTCAGGCGATTGCGGCGGATAACGAAGTCGCCAGGAATCTGCAGATTGGTTCACTGGAGCCGATAATGTACGTAGAGAGCTTTGAGCACGACAATAAAGGGGTGCCTATCCTATACACCCAAACTTATTGTCGAGGGGATCTTTCGAAATACAGCATCGAAATGCAAACCTAGTAAGGGCAAGCAACGGATTCCCGTGAGCGTCAAAGATAAAGAACGGAATAGAAAGCCTTTCTTCCTCCATTGCCCCGCAACCACGCAAAAAGGAACCTATGCATGGCGAATTAGTAATTGTGGAGAGATGGGAGTAGGCTAGATCTCATTTCCCTGACAGTTCCCTGTTTTTGATCTGTGCATGGCGAATTCCCAATTAGGCGTCAAATTGTTATTTTATTAGGAATTCGCCATAGACAGGCGGCAAGCGCCTGTGAGTGCCCATCGGGGGGAGTCGCGAAGGTAGGGATAGTAGGACCCTGGCGGTACGTCGGTCTGTTTTCGCCCGATCGCTGAGGAGGAAGGTTCATGATCAAGCTCGTTAGCGGGCACCGCCCCGGCGAGACTGAGGTGTTCGGCCCAGTGATTGAACTCGAGAGGTGTACGCGGTGCGGCATCTGTGACATTTTTTGTCCGGGGGACATCATCTTTATGGACGTCATGACCAACCTTCCTGTCGTGGAGTACCCGGAGGAGTGTTTTTTCTGCGGCATCTGCGAGCGTGAATGTCCGGAGAAAATCGTCAAATTAGTTTTCCCCCAGGGCATACTCCACTTCCAGGGGGGAGTGTGAAGATGAGCAAGCAGGTTCAGCATAGGGCCGATGTCATCGTGGTGGGGGGCGGCTGCGCAGGCTGCATGGCCGCCATTGCGGCGGCCGAGAGCGGCGCTCGGGTCATCGTGGTGGAGCAGGCACGGGCCATCCGCAGTGGGGACGCGGGGGCCGGTAACGACCACTTGGCCGCCTACTTAGAGGAAGGGCCCGAATGGGACACCAAGGAGGCTTTTCTACACTGGTATCACACACTCTCTCAGGCGCTGGTACCCCGCGAGGTCATCGAGAAGTCAGTGGTGGACCGTGTGTTGGAGGTGGTGCAGCGCCTGGAACGTTACGGGTTGCAGCTTCGCGACAAAGACGGCAAGTACCTGCGGACCAGTGCTTTCAACCAGAAGGGTTCCTACTGGATCAACTTTGACGGCTACGACCTCAAGCCCAAGCTGTACAGCGCTGCGAAGGTTGCCGGAGCGACCTTCAAAGAGAAGATCATGGTGACCTCCCTCCTCACCCGGGAGGGTCGGGTGGTAGGTTGCATGGGATTCGGCGTGCGCACGGGCCACCTCCACGTCTTCAAGGGCAAGGCGGTCCTCCTGAGCACGGGGCCGGCCATGCGGGTGTGGAAAAACCGCACCGGCTTCCGCTTCAACACCTGGCACGGCCCGTATAACGGTGCCGCCGCCTACGCACTGGCCTTTGATGGGGGGGCGGAGATCTCCAACGTTGAGCTGGCCACCAACAACGCTATTCCGAAAGGGTTTGAAACTCCGGGTTATAATGGTTTCATGGGCATGGGCGGCCACTTGATCAATGCTAAGGGCGAGCGCTTCGTCCAGAACTATCACTCGCGAGGTGAAAAAGGGCCCAAGTGGATCACTTGCTACGCCATCTGGAACGAGAACCGCGAGGGGCGCGGGCCGTGTTACTGGGATGTCCGCCACCTCTCCGACGAGGCCCTCCACCATCTGTGTAATAATCTCTTGCCGGTGGATAAACTTACCTACATAGAGTTCCTGAGGCAAAAAGGTGTCGACCTCCGGAAAGACCTCCTTGAGGCCGATATTTCCACTCTCGGCCTCACCGGTGTCACTGGTAAACCCCACGGAATCGTGGTGGACACCCGCTGCCGAACCCGGGTGCCCGGCCTCTTTGTGGCGGGGGTCTGCGCCCAAGGCGCTTACGCCCTCATCGGCGCCTTGGCACAGGGCCTCGCGGCGGGCTACGCCTCAGCGGAGGACGCGCAGGCCCTGCCCAGGCGTCTGGAGCCCGATCCCGTGCAGGTAGACGCGCTCAAGCAGTGGACCTTCGCGCCCCTGTGGCTGAAAGAAGGTATCCCCTACAAGGAGTGGGACGACCGGCGGGCCACCATCATGTCCGACTACGTGGGGATCGGTCGCGACGAGGCGGGACTCCACAAGGCGGAGGCGTTGCTCCAGGAGATGGCCGGGGAGACGGACCACCTCCAGGCGGATAACCTCCACGAGCTCATGCGGGCCATAGAGGCGCAGCACATGCTCGTGGTCTCGCGCTGCATCACCAAAGCTGCCCTGGAACGGAAGGAGAGCCGATACGGCCACGGACACCTGCGTCTTGACTACCCCAAGATGGATGACCCTCAATGGCACGGTTCCATCTACGTATCTAAGGATGGCGACGAGGTAGCCTGGCGGTTTGTGCCGACCGACCAGGCCACCGACGAGGCCATGCTATGCAAGAAAGCTACTGCGGGCTCCCGTGATTGAAGTACCCCTGATAACTAGCAAACCAAGTGATTCGGATTTAATGGTAGTCGACATATTTTTCGGTCAGGTCGCAATTTCGGAAGAGATTGTGAATGGCTGGGGGGGCCTTGGAAGTTCTTGTAGAAAGAGGTTGCGGCCTCTTTTCGATGATCTTTCGACTGACCAGCTCGCTATCCTATATTTGAAGATGAAGGGAGACCCGGAAATTGATCTCTATATGAAAGTTGACTCCCTGTATCCGGGTTCCTGATTCTGAGTTCTTCTTTTAGGAGGATCGTTGTGTGACAAATATTCTCATCAATAAAGGGACCTTATATTACAGTGGACCCGTAGCGGCGAGTTATCGAAAAGAGAGCCCTCGCCATGCACAGGGTCGCCCGGCGGGCGGGAGCGAAGGGATGCCCGCGGGCGCGATCACAGAATCGGTGAAATGAGGCTTGGGGATGGCAAAGAGGGAAAAGAGAAGAACGTGAGCGATACCGTTGGATTCGTGGGCCTCGGGCTCATGGGGAGCGCCATGAGTCACAGGCTCCTCCAAAACGGCTACCGTGTAGTCGGTTTCGATCTTGTTCCGAAACGGATGCGCGATCTGGAGAATGTCGGGGGAGAGAGCGCCGCCTCCGTCGCCGACGCGGTCCGGCGGGCGGGACCGGTTGTCCTTTCGCTTCCAAACTCCCGCCACCACGAAGAGATCGTCTCTGCGGTCGGAGGCATTCTGGAGGGTGCCCACGCAAAGACCCTCATCCTGGACACCACTACCACCCACCCCCGGGACACCCGCTGCGCGGCGGAAATGCTCTCCGCCCGAGACGTCTCGATGCTGGACGCTTCGATCAGCGGCAACAGCGTCCGGGCCGCCGAGGGAAACCTGACTTTCCTCGTGGGAGGAACGGTCGAAGCTTTCGCGAAAGGGAAACCGCTCCTTGAGGCGCTCGGCAAGGAGATCATCCACGTGGGAGATTCGGGCAGCGGGGCGCAGATGAAGCTGGTGGTACAGCTCATCTCGGCCACCACCCGGGTGGCCCTTGCCGAGGCGCTCACCTTCGGAAAGCAAGCGGGCCTCGACCCCGAACAAATCATGAGGATCCTCCCCCTGACCAACGCGCACAGTCGCCAGCATGATTTCTTTGGTCCGCGTATGGTTCAAGGCGCTTTCGAGGAACCCCCCAGCCGACTGCGCCAGTTCATGAAAGACATTGACCTCGTGATTGAGGGAGGACAAAGCTTCGGCACGCCTCTCCTCCTCACGAGTATTTGCCGGGAACTCTTTCGCGCGGCGGCCGCTGACGGGGGAGGGGACCTGGACTCCTCTTCCGTCATCCGCGTTTACCAGAAGCTCGGTGGCATGGGCGCCGGAGAAAATGTACCGAATGAGTAACATCTTCTCGCCCCTCCGGCGTGAAGCCGAGGGATAACCCGGCCAATTGAAGATTGGAAACGGCGGAGTTGATGAATGTGGTGCGAAGACCTGAAAACCTATGCGCACTCAACACAGGGATTTCACACAAACTTCCTTAGCCGGACGACATAGATTTTTCCGGGGAACGATGCTTCCTCCTCATTTCTTTCTTTTCATCCCGTCATCCTTCTGGGATGTAGGCGACGAGCGACATCGTAATCCGGCCTCCCGGAACGGGCATAGGCCCAACGACTTGGGCGCTCATGTTGGTCGGTGGAACCGAGGGGAAGGCCTCCTTCCGCACCTCAAAGGCGCTGTATAAATCCATCTTATCGAGGATCTGTCCCCACGGCCCTGCAATTGCAGTTTCTCGAAATGATGCAGGCAGAGAAGACCCTTTTATTTTCTTCGGACTATCCGCACTGGGATTTTTTCAATCCGCGCCATGTATTACAGAAAGCGCCCGAGCCCTTGAGGCGGCGAATCTTTTCCGAGAACGCCTTCGTGATTTACAACCTGGAAACATAATGTGTGGGTCGGAAAGTTCCTTCCACGATAAAACGCGGGCAACGCTCCTGAACTGTTCAGATGTCCGCCCGAAATCGTTTCAGGGCCGCCTCGTCCACCTCAACTCCGAGTCCGGGCCCTTCAGGAGTCTTCACTTTTCCCCGTTCGACGCGAAAGCCCGATACGATATCCGCATCATGCCAGGCAGGGGCTTTCCCGGATTCGTTGTAAATAATGCACGGCGTCGAAGCGAAGAAATGCGCGCAGGCGGCATCGTTCAGGGCGCTATGGACAACACTGCCGCACATCCCTTCTATCCCGTGGATCTCGATCAGCGCGGCCACCTTTTTGCAGTTCAATAGGCCTCCCTCTCGGTTCACCTTGATGTTCACGATGTCCGCAGCCCTTCGGCGCGCTAGTTCCGCAATGTAGTCAGGCCGCATGGATTCGTCCGCGCAGATGGGGATGTGCGTGTGTTTTGTCACATATTCCAAACCGTCCAGGTCGTTTCCGGGAACGGGTTGCTCCACCATGGCGATCTCGAACTCCTCGATCATCTCGCACACTTTGACGGCTAGCTTGGGCGTCCAGCTCATGTTTGCGTCCACAACAAGGGTGGCGTTGTCTCCCACGGCACAGCGGGCCGCAGACACGCGTGCGATGCTGGTGCGCACGTCCCGGTTCATCTTCACTTTGAGCGCGGTGACGCCGGCTTCTACGGCCTCGGCCGCCAACTCCGCCGTCCGTTCTGGAGATTCGAGGGGAAGGATGTCGAAGGACGGCATTTCATCTCGGACCTTGCCCCCCAGAAGGTCATATACCGGGCAACCCAGTAATCTTCCGATCAGATCGTGCAAGGCGCAGTCCACAGCGGCCTTGGGCGAATGATGAAACGCGATGGCGGCATCCATCTTGTGGAGGATCTTTTCCCGGTTGAAGGGATTTTCCCCTTGGATCGCCGGGACGAGATATTCCCCGAGAACCTTTATGGCGCTTGCCAATGACTCCCCTGTAGGGTAGGGGCGAAGCGCACCTGCACCCCAGCCCGCTGCACCCTCTGAGGTTTGGAGTTTCACCACGACGTCTTGTGAATGGGTTGCCATCCGTGTGGCGCTTTTGTACGGATGGTTGAGGGGGATAGACACAGGGTGAATTTCTATTTTTTCGATGTGAGTCATATCGAGGCAAATCATCCATTCATGAGGAAATAATTAGATTTCCCTTCTCGCTCTAACTCCAGGTTTTTGTTTCTCTCCTGTTCAAGACGTCGGCGATTGGGCAAGACTCAAACATGGAGTGCGATCAACTCATTTTCTACGGTCACCTCAAATGATTCTACCGCAGGTTCCTCTTCGATCTCTACGGTCACTTGATAGATCTTCACTCGCATCCTGTGGGGATTGTAGACTGGCCTTCCCGTGGTGATATCGAATTCCCAGCAGTGCCAAGGGCAAGCAATAATTTGTCCATCCATCTTGTATTCGTATGTATGTGGCTCGGAGGCCACCATGGTCCCTTTAACAGATCTCAAGCAAAGCGGCCCGCCTTGAAGCGGGCAGAGATTTCGCAAGGCGTAGAATGAATCGTGTACGTTAAAGACCCCGATGGAGTGGCCCTTTACATCTACGATTTTTCGCGCGCCGGGCAGAAGATCTCCGACCTTTCCTATATCGTGTTTTCCCATGTTTCTAAAATCCTTTATGGGATTGCATTTTGAGGAGATCTCCGATGGAACTCTCATTTATATTCTGCGCTGAGGGCGGTCAACTATTTCGTTGATTTCTTGTCTCTCTCCTCTCACCCCACATCATCCGTGGATCCGTTCGGCTCCAGAACCACCTTGATGGCTCCGTCGCGCTTCTCCTCCATCATTCGAAGTCCCTCCTCGGCCTCGGTCAAGGGAATTCGGTGGGTGAGCATGTGCTTCAAATGGACCTTTCCGTATTGGACAAGCTCGATGCAATGGGGAAATGCTCCAGGATGTCCTCGGGAGCCCTTCAGGGTCATCTCACGATCCTTGAATTCCACGATTCGAAGAGTGGCCTTGTTCTCACCGAAGGTGCCCACCACCACGATGAGTCCTCCGCGTTTCACAATCTGGCTGGACTGTTGAAGTGTGACATCCTGATTTCCCCCGGCAGCTTCGATCACCTTGTCGAAACCACGGCCCTGGGAAAGGTCACTCATCCGGGACACGGGGTCTTCCCAGGCAACGTTCACGACGACGTCTGCTCCCATCTTTCTGGCGACGTCCAGGCGGTAATCAACCGTGTCGAGCTGGACCACATAGGCGCCGGCCGCCTTGGCAACGGCGAGGGCGCAGAGGCCGATGGGACCTGCGCCCTGGATGGCCACCCGCTCATTCAGACGCACTTGGGCGACATCCCGAACGGCGTGGAATGCGACTCCCAAGGTCTGCATCACCGCTCCGACCGGATAAGACACCTCATCGGGAAGAGGGATGATGCAGTGTTCGGGGGCGAGGACGAATTGGGCGTAAGCTCCATCTCGTGTGAAGCCAATCGATTCCGCGGCCACACAGAGGTTTGGCCGCGCGGCCCGGCAGTACTCGCAATGACCGCAGGGAATATGATTTTCGACACAACACCGCGTGCCGACCTCCGTTCCATGAACGTCAGGCCCGACTGCCGCCACTTCGCCCGCGAACTCATGCCCCAGCACGCGAGGCGGGTTGACCCGGGCGTGAAGTCCTTTGTACGCGTGGAGGTCCGAACCGCATTGGGCGCACGCGCGGACGGCGACGAGCACCTCGTCCGGGCCCGGTTGGAGAAGGGGAATCTCCGCCGCCGCTATTTGGTTGGGCGCGCGGAGGACCATCGAGAGCATCTTATCGGGGATCTGCACAGGCATTGTCATATCAATTTTTTCCAACTTTCCAGAGGTTGCTTAAGGTTTCGCTCAAGAATACTGTTTCGGAAGCGTGGATGTAAACTTCCATTCCAGGGCTTCCAACCTCTCTTTTTGCTCAACGAACTTTTTCCAGTGTCGCCCCCGGCCAACATCTCGTGCATGCCTTACGAGCACGGCGCGGGAATCTCATCAATCTTTGTCAGTAAGGGTTGGAATTATGAGTTTGCCGAAGTTCTAGATGGTACGAAGGCGGTGTTCATTGAAGTAGTGGGTGGCCACCATGAAACGATCAACCCCGGAGGCCTCCAATTTTTTCATTCGCTCCAACACTTGTTCTGTGGTTCCGGTAATGGAGAAGCGGTCTACCAGGTAGTCGGTAATGAGCGCTGCGTTCTTCGAGGTGGGTCCCACATCACTCTCATCGTACTCGGCGCGGAGCTTTTCCATCTCCGCCCGGTGCGTCTCGGGGACGGCGTTGCTGCCTCGCCGAAAATTGTGGTTCACCTGGGTGATCAGGCGGGGTCGGATAAAACGTCGACCTTCCTCCGGATCGTGAACGACGTGGTAGATTACGTTGATCCAGATTTCGGGAAGCGGCCGGTCCATCTTGTTGGTGCCCCGGTCGATTCGATCGTGCACCCAGGCAACCACCTCGGGGTAGAGCCCCGGGCCCACGATGACCCCGTGGGCTAGTTCTCCCGCCATGGTCAGGGTCTGAGGGCCGTCCGCGGCGACGAATATCGGGATGTCCGGCTTGAGCCAGGTGGACTGAAGGGAGCGGCGACCGTCCGCCTCCTGGGGTTCGCCCGCACAAAAGGCCCGCATGAATCGTACCGCGTCCCGGAGTTCCCTCAATCCCGCCGCCTCTTTCCCCAGCGCAAGAACGGGGGTGTCTCCGGTGCCGATCCCGATGATCACACGCCCCGGGGCCATCTCGTCTAGGGTGCAGAAGTCGTTTGCGATCACCGCCGGATGGCGCGTCACCGGATTGGTCGCCGCCGTCCCGTGTCCTGGTCCAGCGATTATTATGTTGTGGTTGTCCGAACGAAATCTCTTGAATATCTGGTGTGGATGGTGAGTTCTCAATTAGACGCCAAATTGCTACATTATTAGAAATTCGCCATAGACACGCAAAAAGCCCTCCTCAGGCTCAATTTTCGATCTTCTTCTGAAGCTATGCTGCGGTGTGCAAAGCGAATCAGTAATTCGCCTTGCTCACCATAGAACTGTGTCTGTAACATGTTGAAATCATGTTTGTCATCAGTTTCAGCTCGATCCCCGCTGCCTCCACCGTTTAACCGTTTTATTTTTCAATTGCATGTGGCGTCACTCCCCCTGTTCTGGAGGAAAGTGCCGCTATCGTGCCGTGACTGTCGAGAAGCCTGACGGCATCTCGTCTTTCGTCGGGGCTCAGGTGCGTGTAGCGCACCGTCATCTTGATGTCCGCGTGCCCAATGCACGGCTATGCTCCGTATAACTGGATCTCACGGTATCTTAAACCAAAAGCGGAGCGGATATTCTCTCACTTGGTATGGACTAATCTGAGGGGCAGGCCACCATTTCGAAAAGAAATTGATTTTTTCCGGATCCGATTTTGGGAACAAAGGAACTCAGGCATTCCCGTGCCAGCGTCACCTCTAGGCGCCGCCCTTCGGCGGGATGATGGGAAGCAGCAAGTAGGCGTCCCGGCCACCTCCGGCGTGTAGCGTCACCCGACCGCCGAAGATCTCCTTCGGTCGATCATCGGAGTCGTTGTGGGTCATGCCGCCGGTCCCTCGGGTGGCGTAGTGGAATTTCTTTCCGAACTCGTTCAGCTTTCCCTCGTACTCATAGTCCTTGCCCCGAACCGTGAGAGCCACCCGCCAGCCTACCGGGACGACGATGCACGAGGACACGATCTCCACGTCACACTCGTAAACCTCACCGGGCGTCAGCAGCTCGACGCAGTCGTGCGGGTGGTACGGCCGGTAGGGTTTACTCCTTTTTGAATCTAGTCGGCGGTGCGAGGCGCGCAACCAGCCGTTGGCGATGGGCGTGTTCGGATCGGTCGACCCCATGAAGGTCAGCTCTTTTCCGTCCGGATCGAAGACGCGGACGATCAGAAATAGGTCGGCATCCTCGGAGGAAGAGGACACGAAGAGCTTGGCGGCCATGGGGCCGGTGATCTCGGTCTCCTGCTCAAGCGCGGGAAGCCAAAAAGTGACGCCCGCACCGAGGGCTTCGTACTCCAATTTTCCCTCTTGGGCGACCGGCTTGGGACTGAGCCCCTTGTTGTCCAGATCGAGGTAAAATTTTGTCCACCGGGTGCGGGCGATTGGCCACTCGTTCTCGTACCTGAGAACGAACTTCTCGCCGGGGTGGCGGACATTGAGGGTCACAAGAGGGGTCTTGTCCCAGCCGTTGTCAATGTCTTTGAGGAAGAAGTCGAAGAACCTCTTTTGAAGATCCAGGCCGTAGGCGCTGGAGAAGATCGACCAGTGTGAATCGCCGTGAACCTCGAGCCACTTTTGTTCGGAGGCCGCCTCGATGAATCCGTTGAAGTTTCCCCGAGGATGGATGCCCTGCCCGCCCCAATTCGCGCATGTCAGGAGCGGCACTTTGACCTTAGAGAGATCGGCCGAGCGCTCGCGGTGCCATTCGTCGTCGAGTGGGTGCTTCTTCAACTCTTCAAAGGCGTTGACGCGGTTTTTGGCCAGCTCCTCCTCGGAGAGCGTGATGGGCCCGGAAACCGACTCCCCCGTGTTAGGGTTTTTCCTCGCATTATCCCCGCGTCCGTGCTGCACGTTAACCACTTGAACCTTCGACCAGATCTCCTGAAACTGGCTCAGGATGCCGCCGTGATAGCCGGAGTCGCGGTAGACATCGTTTGCGCCTTCCCATGGGATGATGGCGGCGAGATGCAGTGGGCGCATACCCGCGACGCGCCACTGGTTCCGGGCGTAGTAGGAAATCCCGAGCATCCCGACCTTTCCGTTGCTCCAGTCCTGGGTTCCCGCCCACTCGATGCACTGATAGAGGTCGTCGATCTCCCTCGGGGAGTTCGGCTCCATGAACCCCGGGGACCAGCCGGCGCCTCGCGAGTCCACGCGGATCACCACATAGCCGTGCGGGATCCAGCGCTCGGGGTCGGTTACCTCCCAGTTCTGGTACTTGTTGGTCGATCCCTCGAGGATCTCCGGATGGTCTTCGACCATTTTCTGCCATTGATGCGCGTATCCTTCCTGGTAGGAGACTCCTTTCGCGTAGACCCCGTATGTCAGGATCGTCGGGTAGTGACTCTCCTCGATGGGCTGGAAAATGTCAGCGCGGAGAACAATGCCGTCGTCCATAGGAATTGGCTGATGCCAAGTGATGCACATGCCGTCTTGCACCTCGGTGCGCGCTTCGATCTCTGGGACTTGAGCCATCGAAATTTCCTCAATATTTCCTTGTGTTCCCATCTATCAACAAATATCCGAGCGGCGAATAAGTATAACCCCACATTATGCGGCGGAACAGAGCAAAACGAGTCCGGAATCTTTGTAACCATATGATATAATTGGCTAAAATCGCCCGAGCGAGGGGATATCAGATGCTCGGAGATGGTGGCAGCC
>CAZUHN010000212.1:0-14691 GCA_964620535.1 uncultured Nitrospinaceae bacterium
GCGCGGGAATGGCTCCGGGGGGTGAGCGCCAACCTGGCCCGAAAGCCGGGGGGGAACGATCGCGCCCAGGCCAAGGCGATTTATTCCGGCCAGTGCGACGTGGCCGTGGGAAACACTTACTACATGTGCAAGATGGCGACGAACGACAAAAAGCCCGAGCAGAAAAAATGGGCCGCGGCCATCCGCCTGGTTTTTCCCAACCAAAGCGGCCGGGGCACGCATGTGAACATCAGCGGCGGGGCCGTTACCCGCGGGGCCCGGAACCGAGAAGACGCCATCCGGCTTCTTGAATTCCTCAGCGATGATGCCGCCCAGAAGCTCTATGCCGAGCAAAATTTCGAGTACCCGGTGAAGCCCGGAGTCGAAGTCCACCGGCGGGTGAAGTCCTGGGGTGCATTCAAGGCCGACGCCATTCGCCTTTCCTCCGTTGCGGAGCACCGGGCGGCCGCCTCGAGATTGGTTGACCAAGTCGACTTCAACAACTAAGGCGTACGAAAAAGCAACTAGGCAGCCTCCGGATCCGGGCGCGGGACGCCGCCTCGGCGGCTCTTGCACCCGTATTTCATGGCAGCGCGGGGAAGTCGGCAAGAGGGTAGGAAAGAATTAATGGCTACGGTGGAAGGCACAATCCGGGCATGGGGAGGGCGATTCATCGGGTGTCGCCGCCCCAACCCCTGGAGCCTCGGCGCCTTCCTGGTCGCCGCCCTCATCGCGGCCCCGCTCGCAGCGGTGGTTTTCCTCGCCCTCTCCCCCAGCGGCGGCATCTGGGGCCATCTGCTCGCCACCGTTCTTCCCCGCTACGTCCGGACCACGCTGGGCCTGATGCTGGGCGCGGGGCTGGGAACCTTGGTCATCGGAGCGGGGACCGCCTGGCTCGTCACCCTCTGCCGGTTTCCCGGACGGAAGATCTTCGAGTGGGCGCTCCTTCTGCCCTTGGCCATACCCACCTACGTGGTCGCCTACGTATACACAGACCTTCTCGAATTTGCGGGTCCCGTCCAGGGATGGCTGCGCGAGGCGTTCAGCTGGACAACGGGTCGGGACTACTGGTTTCCGGAGATCCGCTCGCTGGGCGGCGCCATTTCCATGATGACGCTCGTCCTGTATCCATATGTCTATCTTTTGGCGCGGGTCGCGTTTTCGGAGCAATCCGCCTGCGTTCTGGAGGCAGGCCGCACCCTCGGGCGGGGCCCCTGGCTCGGGTTTTTTACGATCGCGCTGCCACTCGCCCGTCCAGCCATCGTCATCGGGGTAAGCCTCGTCCTGATGGAGGCGCTCAACGATTTCGGAACGGTAGATTTTTTCGCTGTCGAAACAATGACGACCGGCATATACGACGTGTGGCTCAACATGAACAACATCTCCGGCGCGGCTCAAATGGCTGCCGTCACCCTTGCCTTCGGAGCGGTATTGATCAGCGCAGAGCGATGGGCCCGGCGCGGCCAGCGCTACTACCAAACCAACTCAAAATCCCACGATCTGCCGAGCTATCGCCTCGCGGGTGGGCGGGCGCTGCTCGCCTTTCTTGGCTGTCTGCTCCCCATCGCCCTGGGTTTCTTGCTTCCGGCGAGCGTGCTTTTCCGGTTCGCCCTGCGCTTTTATGAAGACACCCTTTCGGGTGATTTTTTCGTTTTTGTCCGAAACAGTTTGACCCTCTCCCTGACCAGCGCCTTCTTCGCTGTCGCGGTCGGACTTTACCTGGCCTACGGCGTTCGGCAGAGCGGAACGCGCGCCCTCAAAGCGGCCTCTCGGATTTCGAGCATCGGCTATTCCGTGCCGGGAGCCGTCCTAGCGGTGGGGGTGATGATCCCGCTCGCCCAGATCGACGCCGTAACAGAAAGTATTTTCGGCGCCTCGACGGGGCTTGTCCTGAGCGGGACGATCTTCGCGGTCACATACGGCTATCTGGTCCGCTTCCTGGCCCTCTCGTACGGTACCTCGGAGGCGAGCCTGGCCAAGGTGACCCCCAGTATGGACGGCGCCGCACGAACGTTGGGCCTGGAACCTTTCCAGACCCTACGCCGAGTCCATTTTCCCCTCATCCGGAGAAGCGTCCTCGCCGCCGGAATCCTGGTCTTCGTCGATTGCATGAAAGAGCTTCCGATAACGATCATTCTCCGCCCTTTCAACTATGAAACGCTGGCAACCTCCGTCCACCAGTTCGCTTCTGACGAACTGCTGGAGGAGGCCGCGTTGGGTGCGCTGACAATCGTGGTGGCGGGCATTCTGCCGGTCATTCTCCTGAGCGTCGCCATCCGGAAGTCGCGCCTCGGCCCGGGCGTCCACGGGAGGGCCTGGGGGTGAGCGGATTCTCCCTCGAGGGCGTCTCCCACGCCTTCGGTGACCACCAGATCATCCGGAACGTTTCCTTCGCCGTCGAGGCGGGCGAGATCGTTTGCCTCCTTGGGCCCTCGGGCTGCGGCAAAACCACCCTGCTCCGGTTGACCTCCGGCCTTGAGTCGTTGCAAAAGGGACGGACCGTGATCGGGGATGTCGTGGCCGCCCATGCAGGCCTAGGCGCGGAAACGCCACCCGAGAGACGCGGCGTCGGGCTCATGTTTCAGGATTACGCCCTCTTTCCGCACCTGACCGTTTTCGAGAACATCATCTTTGGGGTGGCTGGCGCCGGGCGAGAAAAACTACAGACGGTGGAGATGGCGATGGCACGGATGGGGATCGGCGGCCTTCGGGACGCTTATCCCCACACCCTCTCGGGCGGCCAGCAGCAGCGGGTGGCCCTCCTCCGCGCCCTAGCGCCCGAGCCTCGGGTCCTCCTGCTCGACGAACCCTTCTCGGGCCTAGACGTGAACCTCCGCGCCCAAGTCTGCGAGGAAACCCTCGACCTTCTCAAGGAGACAGGGATCGCCACGCTGATGGTTACGCACGATCCGGAAGAGGCTATGTTCATGGGGGACCGGATTCTAGTGATGAACCAGGGCCGTATCGAACAGACCGGAAGGCCCCGGGAAATTTACCAGTTTCCCGCCACGGAATTCGTCGCCCGCTTCGTGGGTCAGACCAATATTCTTCCCGGCATCATTCTCGATCCGGGCTACGATGAGGTAATGACCTTGATCGGTCCAATTCCCTGCCTGTCGATGCGGGGGCTTCAACCAGGAACGGACGCCTGCATTTCGATCCGGCCCGAGAGCTTTGAGATCAATGTTTCGGGGCCCCTTACCGCCAAGGTGTGCCAGACCTCTTACGCGGGAAAGTCTCTGGCCCTCGTGGTGGAGATTCTCGGCGAGATCGGAACCGGCCAGCGCCTTCTCGTGAACGCCAACCCGAACCAACGGATCGACGTGGGGGAGGAGATTCAATTTCGGGTCATTCCCGATTTTGTGACCGTGATCGAAGACCCGCCGCCGAACGGGGAATAAAAAAACGGCCGCGCTCCGGCCCACCCTTCCGGAATTCGACTAAGCCGCGCCGCCCGTGCCTCCTTCCTCTTAACTTCGCACTCCCTGGCGGACCTGGGGGAACACCTCCTCGGCGAGCATTTGCATGACTTCAAGGGTCAAGGCGTGGGACATACCCGGTTGCTGGATGTTGAGCACGATGTGGTTCACGTCCAACATGTCGATAAGGCGAATGATCTGCCCAGCCACTTCCTCGGGCGAACCCAGCAGGAAGCGATCCTCCATCAGTTCCTCGAAGGGAACGGCGAAGTTGTTGTCCCCCTCGGGCATGGCTTTGTCCTGCCCCCACTGGCGGTAGGTCTTGTACTTCATCTCGAGCGAGGGCCGGCTCAGCCGGATGGCGTCCTCTCGGGTCCGCGCCACGAAGACATCTCGCCGGATGGGCATTTCCGCCGGGTAGGGTTTTCCGCACCTGTCCAGGGCGCTCTTGTACAGTTCGATTTGCCGCTCCAGTGTGTCCGCGCGCACGTGGGGGTTGATGAACCAGCAGTCTCCGATCTCGGCCGCCCGCACGATTCCGGGGTCGCTGTCCGCCCCCACCCAGATGGGGGGGTACGGCTTCTGAACCGGCTTGAGGGAACAGGAGGCGCCTTCGAGGGCAAAGTGCGAGCCCTTCATGTCCACCTTCTCCTCCGTCCAGAGCCGCTTGATGGCCTCAAGATTCTCCAGAAGACGGGGGACGCGCTCTCGCTGGGTGGTTCCGCAGGCCTTGAACTCCACCTCCCGGTAGCCCAGCCCGATCCCGAATACAAATCGCCCCCCCGTCATCACATCCAGGGAGGCAATCTCCTCGGCCACCTGGAGGGGGTTATGGAGGGGGAGGAGCACGATGCCCGCGATTAGCCGGAGATTCGGGACCTCGGCCGCCACTCGGGCGAGGAAAGGGAGTTGCTGAAACATCTGAAGCGGATAGGAGCTGAGGTGTGAGCCCTTCGTAATAGAGGCGTAGCCCCATTTTTCGGCAGCGCGGGCCTGCTCCAACAGCTCGCCGAAGTGGGCCTGCATGTCCTCTCCCGGAGGAAACTGGGCGCGGAACGTGTAGCCGAACTGCAAATAAATCTCCTTCGTTCTCAATCTGATTTCGATGGCGGCGATGCGCCATCGGAGGCTATCTCAGAACTGGCGCGAAGGTCGTCTCTTTCAACATCTTCTCGCCCTGGACATAGAAGTTCTTTACCTTCGAGTAATACCAGTAAATGTCGATGTCCGGTGTATTTTTTCGTTATCTCCTCCGCGACGTCGTACTTGCGGATCACGCGGGCCTTGGGTGAGGCGGGAGGGTGCTTGTGAGGATCTCTTGGACATGGCCCAACTGCCATGGATCGAGAGGTGGAAATCGAAGAACAACCAGCGGGTCCGGAAGACACCTGGGTGATGTCGACCCAGGGCGAGTGGGAATAGAGCAGGTTGTTGAACCGTCCGTCTTCAAAAAAGCTTAAATAATATTTGAATTTTCTCCGACCGACGGAAATCTCCAGTCGGTAGGAGCCGTCCGGCGAGGTATCCACCGAGGCAACGATCTCCATCCGGTCGGCGTCCAGAAGAGGATCATGTGTAATCGCCTTCTCCACCGCGAGGATTTGTGCCGAGATATTACCTGCCGGAATATTTTCCGAGTCGAGAACGACGCCGGCCACGGTGAAGGAAGGAGCTTCGGGGGGCGGCGAGGCACCGCCCTTCCGCTCTCCTCCGCCTGCGGGGACCCCGGTGGCGCATCCTGGGGTCAGGGAGAGCGCGGCAGCGAGTACTCCGCGGCGCGAGATCGGCCGCTTCATTTTCCGCAACAGTGCTTGTACTTCTTGCCGCTGCCGCAAGTGCACGGTTGGTTGCGGCCGACCTTGGGCGTTTTTCGGCGAACCGGCGTTGCCGTCGCGATTTCGGCTCCACCTCCGGTTTCCCCCCCGCCTTCGAAACCCTCTCCCGAAGGGTGTGCAAAAATGAGTTCCTGTTCCCGCTCGTACTCTTCCGTCTGGAGGCCCTCGACGCCGATTTCGAGACGGTAGAGATACTGAATGGATTCGGATTCGATGCGGGCGTTCAGGGCCTCGAACATTTCGAAGGCCTCCCGCTTGTATTCGTTCAGGGGATTGATCTGGGCGTAACCGCGGAGGCCGATCCCATCCTTGAGGTGCTCGATGGCGGTCAGATGATCCTTCCACTGCGCATCGATCACCTGGAGGAATACGATCCGCTGGAGCTCGCTGACGGTTTCGCGGTCGAAATTCGCATACTTTTCGTCGAAGGCGCGGGTGACCAGGTCGTACATCCGGTCAAAAATCTCCTCGCGAGATCCCTCCTCCAAGCCGACCACGCAGGCAGGCCGGTAGAAGGCGATCTTCATCCCCTCGATGCTGCCGGGAAGTCCAAATTGGCGTTCGACTCCGACGAGGAGAGAGTCCAGGTCCCAGTCCTCGAAGTGCCGGTCCACGGGAAAGGCGTCCTCCAAAATACCGTCGAGCAGGTTCGTGCTCATCTCGCGGACCTGTTCGGAAAGGTCAGTTCCCTTGAGAATGTCGTGCCGAGTGGAATAGATCACCTCCCGCTGCTTGTTCATCACATCGTCGTACTCAAGAAGGTGCTTTCGCATCTCGAAATGATGGCCCTCGACCTTCTTCTGGGCGTTCTCGATGGCGCGAGTGACCATATTCGCCTCAATGGGAACACCCTCCTCCATCCCGAGCTTGCCCATCAGGTTCTTGATGCGTTCGGAACCGAATATGCGGAGCAGGTCGTCCTCGAGCGAGAGGTAGAAGCGTGAGCTGCCGGGATCTCCCTGCCGCCCGGAGCGGCCCCGCAGCTGGTTGTCGATGCGGCGGCTCTCGTGTCGCTCGGTTCCGATGATGTGAAGGCCGCCGGCGGAAACCACCTCGTCGTGCTCGGCGGCGCACTGGACCCGATACTTTTTAAGCGCTGCCTCGTACTTCCCGCCCTCTTTCTCCTTCGCCTCGGCGGTCGCGAGAAACTCAGGATTTCCGCCGAGCAGGATGTCGGTCCCCCGCCCGGCCATGTTGGTCGAGATGGTGACGGCTCCCTTTCTACCGGCCTGAGCCACGATCTCGGCTTCATTTTCGTGATGCTTCGCGTTGAGGACATGGTGGCGGATTCCCCTGCGCTTCAAGAGGGAGGAGATTTTCTCGCTCTTATCGATACTGATCGAGCCGACAAGGGAGGGACGGCCCGTATTTTGACATTCTCGTATTTCCTCGACGACCGCAGTGAACTTTTCGCCTTCCGTGCGGTAAACTTGGTCGGGATACTCGTGGCGGATGAGGGTGCAGTTCGTTGGAATGACCGCGACGTCGAGCTTGTAGATTTGACCGAATTCGGCCGCCTCGGTGTCGGCCGTTCCGGTCATGCCGGCGAGTTTGTCGTAGAGCCGGAAGTAGTTCTGGAAGGTGATGGTGGCGAGGGTGACATTTTCTTCCTCGACCTTGACCCGTTCCTTTGCCTCGAGGGCCTGGTGAAGACCGTCGCTGTACCGACGCCCGGGCATCAGGCGGCCCGTAAACTCGTCCACGATGATCACCTGGTTGTCCTTCACGACGTAGTCGACATCCCGGGTGAAGAGGGCATACGCCCGGAGCGCCTGCTCGACGTGGTGCAGAACGGTGACGCTGGTCATGTCGAAAAGGCTCACGTCTTTTTTAAGGATCCCTTCGCGCCGAAGGATCTTCTCCGCCTCGAGCGCTCCCGATTCCTTCAAGCTCACCGTGCGGCTTTTTTCGTCCACGATGAGGTACTCATACTTTTTCTTACTGATATTTTCCTTTCCGCCCTCGACGTATTCTTCCTCTGACGGCTCTTCCTGCAGGTCGGTCGCGGTGACCATTTGTTCCTTGAGCAGATTCTTGATGAGACGATTGACGGTCCCGTAGAGGCGCGTCGCCTCCTCGGCGGGCCCGCTGATGATGAGTGGAGTGCGCGCCTCGTCGATGAGAATGCTGTCCACCTCGTCCACGATGGCATAGTGCAGGTCTCGCTGAACGAAGGTACTGGATTCGAACTTCATGTTGTCGCGCAGGTAGTCGAAGCCAAATTCGTTGTTAGTGCCGTAGATGATGTCGGAGGCATAGACGGCCTGGCGGGCGGCATCGTCCATTTCGTGTTGTATGCACCCGACGGTGAGCCCCAGCGGCTCGTAAATGCGGCCCATCCAAGCCGCGTCGCGCCGGGCGAGATAGTCGTTCACCGTGATGATGTGGACGCCCTTGCCTGTCAGGGCGTTCAGGTACGCTGGCAGAGTGGCAACGAGGGTTTTCCCCTCGCCGGTCTTCATTTCGGAGATTTTCCCCCGGTGGAGGACTACCCCGCCGATGATCTGCACGTCGAAGTGGCGCATATTGAGATAACGCCGCCCCGCCTCTCGGACGAGGGCAAACGACTCGGGGAGGATATCGTCGAGGTGTTCGCCCTCTTCGATCCGCTCCTTGAACCGCCCCGTTTCGGCCCGCATTTCATCGTCGGTCATTTCCCGGTAGTGGGCCTCGAGGGCGCACACCTCGTCAACGATCGGGTGAATGCCCTTGAGCATGCGCTCGTTCGCCGTCCCGAATACGGTGAAGATTCGTAAAAAGATCTTGTTCAGGAGAGAACCGATCATGGACTACTCCCAAGCTCCCGCCCATGAAGAGCTATGGGCCAGAAAGTCAAGTTAATTTACATAAGAAAGTTTATCACGGCGAAAGAAATGCGACAATTCTTTGAATGGATTATACCGGCAAAGGAGGGAGAAAGAAGGTCAATTCTTGGCAAGCAGGTTGTCCACAATGTAGAGCATAGGGTTTACGGCGATTTTATTGAGGCGGATTTCGTAGTGAAGATGTGGGCCCGTTGATCTGCCCGTGCTGCCGACCGTTGCGATGATGTCGCCCCGGCGGACACGCTGGCCCCGCTTGACGAGGTTCTTGTTGTTATGGGCGTAGCGGGTGATGATTCCCTGGATGTGCCGGATCTCGACGACATTCCCGTACCCTTCTTCCCTGCCCGTTCTGATTACCACACCGTCGGCAGCGGCGGCTATTGGTTGTCCTTTCCGCGCCACGATGTCGATGCCGGCGTGGAATTCCCGGCGGTTGGTGAAAAGCGATTTCCGGTTGCCGAACGCCGAGGTCAACCATCCCCGGACGGGAGAAATGGAAGGTGTGTGGGCGAGGAGAACCCGCTTTTTCCGGAATTCGCGAATCAACTCGGTCAATGCGCTTTTCTGGCCGGAGGTGCGCTTTTCAAGGTCTGCGAACTGCCGGCTCAAACGCGTTACGAGCCGACGCTCTGAGGGTTGGAGCCCTTCGATGGGCGAAAGTTCCTCCTGCACCACGCCGCCCACGCCGAAATCGTCAGACCCCTCCCTCGGCCGGATGGAAGCCATGATCCGAAGCCGTTCCTCCAACTTTCGGAGTTGGAGGAGATTATTATCCACATCCTGGAGACGGGTGTTGAATTGATCGAGAATCGCCCGTTGGGAGCGGGCTTGTTCCTGGAGAGGGGGCAAGTGCTCAAGTTGTCGCACCAGGTTCACCCGATCAAGAAAAATCCAGGTGCTGCTCCCGGCAAGAGCCAAAATGACAAACAGACCGAGCCAAAGCGCGCGCTTTGTGACCCCGAAGCGGCGCGTGCCACTCTTCTCATTTGGAATAATGAGAACGGTATAGTTCTTCCTAGGCAATTTCTCGTCCCTGTGCGATTAGCTTTAGACCGAGAATACACGCGCACAAGCGAAGGGCCGCTACCGCTTCCTCCTGAGGATTTTCAAAACATTTTCACTTTTGACTTACATCCCCACGATGCGGCCAAAACCATATCATGTGGGGGAAAAATGTGTAAATATATCACTGTACCCGCATGCCGTACATCAAGTTATTCTTATAGTAATCAATAAGTTACAAACCTTACATCACCACCCCGGAATCCACCAGAAGAGCCTGCCCGGTGATGGTCCGGGCGTCGTCGCTTGCCAGGAATGCGACAGCCCTGCCGATATCCTCGGGCGTCTGCTCCTTCTCCAGCGGGGTCATCGCGACGAAGGTGTCGAAAACTTCGCGCGGAGAGTGCCCTGCGAACAAAGGGTCTTTTTCCCGATAGAGGCTTCCGAGCGTTTCCCACATCGTGCTCCAAATCAGGCCGGGACAAACCGCGTTCACGGTAATTCCCTCTACCGCAAGCTCTCGCGCAAGCGCCTGAGTAAAGCTGATGACGGCCGCCTTGCTAGCGCTGTAGTGGGGAATGGGGGGGCGGGCGTACCGTCCGGCGCGGGACGAAATATTGATGACTCTTCCGGCTTTTTGGGCCTTGAGCACGGGGATGGCGCTGCGGCACATGAAAAATACGCCCTTTACGTTCACATTGTAGGTCGCGTCCCAGTCCGCTTCGGAGATGTCCGATAGCGGCGGGCCCAGTTTAAACCCTGGGCCGCCGATCACGCCCGCATTGTTCACCAGCGTGTGGAGGCCCCCGAGTTCTTCGCAGACCTGTTCCACGGCGGCTTGGCAGGAAGCCTCGCTCGTGACGTCACAGGCGAAGGAAATTCCACCCGATCCCATCGCCTTCGCCTCGCGCACCCCCTCCTTGACTGCCTCGTGGGAAATGTCCGCGAGGGCGAGTTTCATCCCCTCTTCGGCCAGACAGCGGGCGATCCCGCGGCCGATTTGCCCTCCGGCGCCTGTGATGAGAGCTACTCTGCCCTCCAATCCCCTTGAGCGAAGTTCGCGCGGCGACATGGGATTATTTTTCGCCTCTGCCGAATCCGGTCATGGTGTGACCCGAGGCGACCCAATCTTCATACACTTTCAGCGCTTCAAGAACGCTCGGCGCGCCGATGTAGGTGGCCATCTGAAAAACGACCTCCAGGATCTCTTTCTCTTCTGCTCCATAATTGTGCGCGGCGGTGAAGTGGGCACGAAGTTGTAAGGTTTTATCCGTTACGACCAGGGCGGCGATCGCGCATAACTCTCGGACCTTATGGGAGAGAACTTCTCGCTCATAGAGGCCACCGTGGAAGAAGCGCTGGAAGAGCATCGACATTTCTGGGTCGAGCTCGTTCAGCCTCCCGAAAAGCCCCTTCCCGTACCCTTCTCCGTACTGGATATCGGATCGCCGGATGGCCGGCTCGTAGAACTCTTCAGTCATAAACATTTCCCTCCGGAAGTCTAAACCCGGGGGAAGCCCCACTAGCGTCCGAGCACGCCCTCGGCGATCTCCCGGAACTCGTTCTCGTCGAGCCACCCCTTCTTCTCGATGGACATTTTCTTCACCCGGTCGAGCATGGTGCGCATCTGTTCTTCCGTGGCCTCCATGCCCATCTCCTGGAGTTTGATTTCGATGGAGGGCTTGCCGCTTTTCTTGCCCAGAACCATCCGGAATTCCCGTCCGACAAATCCCGGATGTATGCAATAGCCCACGCGAGGTTCGCGCTTGAGGGCATCGATGCCGAGGCCGCTCTCCCGGGTGAAGGTGATCTCCCCCACGAGTGGTTTGGCCGGGCCGAGCCGCATTCCCGAGTACTTCTCGACTGCGCTCGAGAGTGCCGCAAGCTTTTCGAATTTGATGGAAGTCTCGACTCCCAGGAGTGTCTTCAGACTCACGGCCACTTCTTCCAGCGAGGCGTTTCCGGTCCGCTCGCCCAGGGAGTTGACGCAGACTTGGACTGCTTCTGCGCCTGCCTCGACAGCGGCCAGTGATGTGGCGACGCCCATGCCCAGATCGTTGTGGGTATGGACCTCGATGGGGATGTCCACTTCACGTCTGAGCTCACTGACAAGGAAAAACATCGCCCGGGGCAGCATGCAGCCCGACGTGTCAACGACGCAGACAGAATCGGGTTTGGCCTGTGCGGCAACCTCTCCCACAAGGCGTTTGAGAAAGGGGAATTCCGATCGCGAAGTGTCCATCGGGAAGAAGTTGACATAAAGTCCCTTGTCTTTTGCATGCTTAATGGCCGTAATGCTTCTTTCGATGATGTCCTGATGGGTCCATTTGGCATATTGATACTTGAGGCGCGGAACCCCACTCGGGACCTCGACCACGGCGCCATCGACCCCACACCGGACGGCGAGATCGATATCCTCGACGGTCGCTCGCGAGAACGTCATCACCTTCGCCTTTAATCCCAAGGAAGAGATCTCCGTGATCGCCTCGGCGTCCTCCTGAGAGACGGCCGGCATGCCGGCTTCGATCCGGTCCACTCCGATATCATCGAGCATCCGGGCGATGGCCACCTTTTCCTCTTTGCGGAAGACAACTCCAGGAGTCTGTTCTCCGTCCCGCAGCGTGGCGTCGTGAATCGTCACCCGTTCGGGGAGGGAAAGCGGACCCCGGACCTCTTCCTCCCAATTAAAGGGGCTCGTCCACCACTTGTCCTTCACATCCCAAGACATTTCAGCCTCCTTTTCCACATCTATGATCACGAAAACAGCCGCTTGAAGGAGAGCATGTCCTGGAGGGCCAAAAAATTTCCCCGCACACGTTTTCCCTCGTAACAATTTAGGTTGGGCTCACCAAAAGGGCCATTCAGAAGCGGGAACGATAACACACCTCCGCACAATCGCCAGCACCGAAGGATAATTCGGCACCCGTCCCGGTTTCGATTTGGCAATCGGCTTGGCGGGTGACCTTACTCGGCAGCCACAATGGTGTTCTTCAGCCGGCCCAGTCCCTCGACCTCGACCACAACCTCATCCCCCATTTGGAGATAGGAGGGGGTATCCATCGCAAAGCCCACCCCGGCGGGTGTCCCCGTCATGATGATGTCCCCCGGCTCCAGTGTGAATCCCTCCGAGAGGACGGAGATAATTTTCGGAATACTGTGGATCATGGTGGCCGTGCTGGCGTTTTGCCGCAGTTCACCGTTCACCCAGCTTTTTACTGTCACGTTCATCGGGTCGCCGAAGTCCTCTTTCGGGATGATGTAGGGCCCCATCGGGCCGGATCCGTCGAGGGTCTTCCCCTTATAGATCTGCTTGTGTCTTCGTTGCAGGTCGCGGGCCGATATGTCGTTTCCGCAGCAATACCCGAAGACGTGATCGTAGGCACGGCCTTCCGGAATGTTGATCCCCTTTTTGCCGATGATGACGGTGAGCTCCACTTCGTAGTCGTAGTGGTCGCTGCAGGAGTGCTTGGGAATGTCCGCTTCATGGCCGATTAGGGTGATGGCCGCTTTGGTGAAGAAAATGGGGTAATCCACCTCAATCTTCGCGCGGCTGAAGTCCTTCGCCTTCGCTCCTTCCTCTGCGTGTTCCTTGTAGTTCAGGCCCAGGCACATCACGTTTTTCGGCGGGTCGGGGATGGGCGGAAGAAGGACCACCGCGGCGGGATCCATCAGAATGGGAGCGAGCTCGGCGACATTCTTCTCCGCGTCGCGCAAAAGCGCATGGAGGGCGGGTCCCAATTCCGTCCATCTTTCGATCAAGGCGCGCATGGAAGGAGCGTCCGCCTCGGCGCGGTCCATCACCCCCGCCAGGCGGCTGAGGTGGGCAATTTTATCCCCCACATACACCCCCACGCGCTTCAGTCCTCGGTATTCGTAGCTCAACAGTTTCACGAAACCCCTCCTCTGCTTCGTTTCTCCGGATATTCTAGATTCTTTTGGTTTTTATTCTACACGGTAGCGCTCGATCGCACGCTGCGTGAACTCGACCCCATGACCGGGCACATCGGGCACTTCGATGCAACCTTTCGACAGCGCAAATTCCCGGGTCAGCGTGCCCTCGGGCAGGAGTTCCATGTACTCTGCCATATCCCCGCTGGGAAAGGCCCCGACGAGGCTGATTGAAATCTCGTGCAGGAGATGGCTGGCGATCGACAAATTGAAGGCGTCGGCGAGGTGGCCAATCTTAACGAATTCGGTGACTCCCCCGCATCGGCCGATGTCGGGCTGGAGGATTGCGGCGGCCCGCCTTTCGCAGATTTCCCGAAAGCCCCAGCGGTAGTAGGCGTTCTCTCCCGCCGCGATCGGCACCTCGCTCTTTCTCGCCACTTCGGCCAGATCGTCGATGCTGTCCGCGAGGACGGGCTCCTCGAACCAGGCCACTCCGAACTCGGCGAGGAGGCGGGACGCCTCGACGGCCTCGCGTACATTGTATTTTTGATTCGCATCGGCAAGAAGCATGAAATCATCTCCCATTTCATGCCGCAGCAAAGCGATGCGCTCGCGATCGCGGGAGGTTCCGATTTTTAACTTGTAGGCGGAGAGACCCATCCCTGCAAAAGCATGGCACTCCGCCACGAGCTCGGCGTCCGAAAGAGAGTGCCAGCCGCCGCTGCCGTAGACGGGCACACTTTGCCGGTCGCCGCCGAGAAGGCGGTTGAGAGGAAGTCCCGCCGCCTTGCCCATGATGTCCCAGCAGGCGATGTCAACGGCCGAGAGGGCGAAAAGAGCGATTCCCCCTCGCATCTTCGCTTTGTTCGGCGCCCACATCCGGCTCCAGAGCGCCCCGGGCGCGAGGGCGTTCTGCCCCGCGACGAGGGGAGCGAGCTCGTTTTCAATACAGGGGATGATGGCTTTCCCGGAGTACCCCCCCAGGAACATCGTGAATCCCAAGCCGGTCGGCCCATTCTCGGTGCGAAGATAGGCGAGAACACAGTCGACGCCGTTGTATGTCCCGAGGGAGCTGGAGATCGGCTTGGGAAACGGAATTCTGAGCAGACGCGCTTCAAGAGAGTGGATCGGAAGAGCCGCCATTTCCTTTCGATCTCCTGTGAGTATTGGATGCCCAAATATGTATGACCAGATTCATTTGCCCAGGAGAGACTTTTCCATCGGTGATTCCGCCATGCAGTCTATCCCGCCTCGCAGCCGGGGCGGAGGGCAGAGCCTGCCCTAACGTGCCGGGCGATGGGGCCGAAATATGGAGAAAAGAAGTCCGAGCTGGACCGAATGGTATCCGCCCGCCGAAAAGGGTGTCAAACCATATGAATTCTAGCCGTCCAAATGTTCGCCCGAAGAAAATATTTCTTATCTATCAGGCGCAAGGGAATATTAACAAAAGTCCGATAGTTAGTATCGATAATAGCTATAAGGGTAATGTCCCAATTTCGGTGGATCTATCTCTGAAAAGAACCATAACCGGTGGGGAACCGCATGAGTCTTAGACTCCTGCTGAGCGTCCCAGTTCCTGAGAGCCCGAAAAATATCTAAAGGAGAATATATAGTTACGAATGAAAAATATTGTTTTTTCCGGAATTATGCGGCAACGCTCTCTATTTCTCGAATTCCGGTCTACTTACCCTTTTTCGGGCGCTTCTTTCCGCCGATAAGCCAATAACGTTTGCAGAAGATACT
>CAZUHN010000213.1:0-9982 GCA_964620535.1 uncultured Nitrospinaceae bacterium
TCCTTGAGATTTTCGGAAAGATATGTTGCAAGATCTCTCTTCTCTTCTAAATATAATTTTCTATCTTTGGAATTTAACTGAAATAACCTAAAATCGAGCCCCAATCTATTTGCGCCATTCATTATATTTTTTGACTGTTCGGAATACGATAGAATGGTGTATGTTGGAGATCCCAAATCATATGCCTTTCCAAATTCTGCGCGCAAATCAGATGCACCCAATTGCATTTTTCATTTGCACTCGGTAATCGAAATAACATTCGCGTGAGAGGGTAACGCCTGCGTTGATGCCAAAACTATATCAGGATGGGTTTGAAAACCACTATGCTCACTTGGAATTAAAGGCTGTGTCCAGAGATAAAATTTCCCCCCTTGGTTACTGACACGCAATGGGCCATTCTTTCCAAACAATTTAATAGGCTCCGAATTATCTATCATATCCATATCAAGTAGAGTAGAAAGCAAACATAAGGCCTCAAGAAATTTTCCTTTAACACTTTGCCAGGCGAGAAATATTAGATGGTTCTCTCGTATTGACCGCTGATTGAGGTCACCCCCCTCATCTAAGAACTCTTCAATATTTTGAAAGTTATGTCCTTCTCTCTTTAACTGATCGAGAAACCTGTCTCTAGAAGTAGATAGAGATATTTCAAAAGTGTGAACCAAGCAATTATAAATCTCATTGCGCCCTGATTCTCCCCGAATCTGCAAATTCGCAAATGACGTCAATTCTGTCGCAGCCTTCTCGATGCTCCTTGCCATAGTTTTAAATTCTCTTAATGAATCCAGAGATTCTTGCTGATTATTGGTCCATTTGTATCCTTCGAAATTATTCATGACAAAAATCTTCCATTGATGGAATGGCCTTTGAATTGATCCAGCTTGAAATTTTTCGCACGCATGATAGCAACCTGACCCCGATAGTTATACCGAAAATCCTCTCACTCGGCCTGGACCGATATTTAGGGGGCAGACGGTCGAATTCAATCCCCATCACTTCGGAGCCCTTTTCGGGCTGGGTCTGAATTACGTAGGCCTTGAGGACTACGACCGGGCGATTGAGGCGTTTCGCCGTATCCTCAAAGTGGTTCTCTATTCGTGGCTGGCCCACTCTTACATCGATGCGCTGGAGAAGAAGATAAGCGAAAGCCGAAAGAAGATTTGACGTATCGCATCTCCGAGATAACCGAGGAAGGCTTTGCTCCCTTTCCGCGGCCGGTTTCACCCCTGCGCCCAATGTTTCCCGCCCGTAGCGTTCCTGCGAAATGTCGGGCAGGGGGGGGCCGGAGCCGGCCGGGGGGGCGGTTGCCCCCTCCGTTGCCCCCCATTTCGATGAATTTCCCTGTGTTTCGGGGGCCGGAAAACCCCGTGCATGAGGCTCCGATTTCTTGACACCTCGAAGGCATGCCCCGTAATATCTCCCTGGTTTTGCTGGACTTGCTTTCCGACTCCGCCTCCCAAAGAGGGGCGGATGAAGATATCCCTTGGAGCTGTCCTTTGCCCCAGGAATTTTTGCCGATCCTCATCCTCCTTTGTCTCGCTGCCGCCTTTTCTTTGATCAGCCTTTTTGCATCGTTTCTTTTTGGCCGCCGGCGCCCAGGCGCCGCGAAAGATAAAGCCTACGAGTGCGGCATCGTTCCGCAATCGAATGCGCGCGGGCGATTTTCCGTGAAATTCTTCCTGGTGGCGATCCTTTTCATCATTTTCGATGTGGAAGCGATTTTCCTGTTTCCTTGGGCCGTCGTTTTCCGCGAGCTGGGAATCTATGGCTTTTACGCGATGTTGCCGTTCATGGGACTTCTGATCGCTAGCCTGGTTTACGAGTGGAGGCGGGGAGCGCTCGAATGGGATTAGAGGAGAAGCTGGAAGGACAAGTCGTCCTGGGCCGGGCGGCGGAGGTCATCAAATGGGCGCGAAAAAACAGTCTCTGGCCGGCATTGTTCGGGCTCGCCTGCTGCGCCATCGAGATGATGTCCACCTCGGCGAGCAAGTACGACGTTGCCCGCTTCGGGGCCGAGGTGTTCCGCGCCTCTCCCCGGCAGGCGGACCTGATGATTGTGGCGGGGCGCGTCTCACGGAAGATGGCCCCCGTCTTGCGGCAGATCTACGACCAGATGCCCGAGCCCAAATGGGTGATTTCGATGGGGGCGTGCGCCTCGACGGGGGGCATCTTCAACAATTACGCCCTTGTCCAAGGCGTTGACGAGGTGGTTCCAGTTGACATCTATGTGCCGGGATGCCCTCCGCGTCCCGAGACCCTCATCGACGGAATCATGAAGCTGCAAAAGAAGATTGCGAGCGGCCAGCTTTATTCGGACCGTTCAAAGACGGGCGCCATTCCGGCGTAGCTGGCGCAACTTTGCGGCGGCCCCCCGATTTTGCGGTGGGGTTTCGGATGCCCGCGGCCGGACGGATAAGGCGAGAAGAACGGAGGACCGGCGCGGCGTGACGAAATCCGGAGGCTCCTTCGAGCAACCCCAATCGGCCGAAGCCCACCCGGACGCAGTGGCGCTCCGGGAGGCGGTCGGCAAAGGCGTGGGCGAGGTTCGCTTTCACCGGGGGCAGGCTTCGGTCGAGGTCGCCCCTTTCTCCCTTCTCGATGCGGCGAAGTTTCTGCGCGACCGGCGGGGCTTCAAGATGCTCAGCATGATCGCCGGGGTGGACTGCCTCGACCTCCCCGTCCCCTACCGTTTCAAGGTGACCTACTCGCTGCTCGATCCCGGGCGCGCTGAGCGGCTTCGCCTGGAGGTGCCCTGCGATGACAACCTGGAGCCGCGCCTTCCGAGTTTGTGCGGAATATGGCCCGCGGCCGAGCAGCAGGAGAACGAGGCGTATGACATGGTGGGGGTCGTTTTCGACGGCCACCCAAATATTGAGCGCATTCTGACCCCGGAGGGCTTCGAGGGCTTTCCGCACCGGAAGGACTTCAGCTTCTCGGCCGAGCCTGTGGAGTTCACCTTCCGTGAAACGCCTCCCGGCAAGCCCGAGGCAAGAGAGTAGACGGCCCGGGGCAATCCTTGCCATCCGAATGAATCCTGCCAGGAGAGGGGAATGAACACGAAGGTGGAAAAGGTCGTCGAGCGCGATCCCGATTTACTCGGCCCCATCCGCACCGAAACCATGACCCTCAACATGGGTCCTCAGCACCCGAGCACCCATGGGGTGCTTCGCGTGGTGCTGGACCTGGAAGGAGAATCGGTTCTTTCCTGCAAGCTCGTCATCGGATATCTTCACACCGGCATCGAAAAGAACATGGAGGTCAAAACCTACAACAAAGCGCTCCCCATGACGGACCGGATGGATTACCTGGCCCCGATGTCGAACAACCTGGGCTTCGTCCTGGCTGTCGAGAAGCTCCTCGATATGGAGGTCCCCCGCCGCTGCCGATACCTGCGGGTGCTCCTTGCCGAGTTGACCCGGATCGGCAGCCACTTGGTTTGGCTGGCGACGCATGCCCTCGACATGGGGGCGATGACGGTTTTTCTCTATTGTTTTCGCGAGCGCGAGGCCTTGTTGAAAATCTTCGAGAGGATCTCGGGGGTGCGGATGATGACAAGCTACTTCCGGGTCGGCGGGGTGGCGCGGGAGCCCTACCCCGAATTCTACGAGGATTGCCGGCGGTTTCTTGACGCTTTCCCCGCGCGGGTGGACGAATACGAAGAACTGCTCACGGAAAACCCCATCTTCCAGAAAAGGACCCAGGGAGTCTGCCCCATCCCGGCCGATAGGGCGGTCGCCATGGCCGTGACCGGCCCCCTGCTGCGCGCCTGCGGAATCGATTACGACATCCGGAAGAAAGAGCCCTACTCCGGATATGAAGAGTTCGAATTCGAAGTGCCCCTCGGCGAGGCCGGCGACGTTTACGACCGCTACCTCGTCCGGGTCGCCGAGATGCGCCAGTCGCAGAAGATTGCGCTCCAGGCGCTCGAGGGGATGCCGGAGGGGCCTCTCCGCGCGGACAACCCCAAGGTTGTCCCCCCGCCGAAAGAACGACTTTCGTACGATATGGAGGCGCTCATCCATCACTTCAAGATATTCACCGAGGGCTACCACGTCCCGGCGGGCGAGGTGTATCAGGCCATCGAGTCTCCGCGCGGGGAGCTGGGCTACTACATCATCAGTGACGGGACCCCAAAACCCTACAAGGTAAAGGTCCGAGGGCCGTGCTTTTCGAACCTGTACGCCATGCCGGAGATGGTCCGGGGCGGGTTGGTGGGGGATGTGGTGGCGGCCATGGGCAGCATTGACATCGTGCTGGGGGAGGTGGACCGCTAGTGCTGATTCCCATTCTGGGCGAAAAGCCCCATCCGCCGCCGGAGCGCTTTCCCCGCTCGCCCCAGGGGGAGCGCTTCGAATTCACGGCGGTGAACATGGCGGAGTTCGAGCGCATCGCCTCCCAGTACCCGTCCAAGCTCTCCGCCCTCATCCCGGCCCTCCAGCTCGCCCAGGGTCAGGCGGGCTGCATCACGAGCGCGGTAATGCGGTACATCGCGGGACTCTTTCAGATTTCCCCCATGGAGGTCTGGGGGGTGGTGAGTTTCTACAACATGCTCAAGACCGAACCGGCCGGAGAGTATCACTTCCAGGTGTGCCGGAACCTTTCGTGCGCCCTCTTGGGCGCGGGGCAGATCCTCCGCCACCTGGAAAAACGCCTAGGGTGTAAGGCGGGCCGGACACGGGCGGACGGAAAGTTTTCCATCGAAAAGGTGGAATGCCTCGGGGCTTGCGGGGGGGCGCCGTGTTTCCAGATCAACCGCGACTACTTCGAACGGGTGAGTCCTGAGATGATTGATCGCATCGTGGATGCCCTCGAGAAGGGGGAGCGCGTCGCGCCCGTCGGGGCGGATGAGGTGATGGCGTCCGCGGAAGAGGCAATCGCGGTCGCCGCCGGGGCGGGGGAAACGGATTCCGGCGCAGAAGTCCAGGGAGGGAATTGATGGCTCTCGTGATGGAGAAGATCGTCACCTCCCGGTTCGGCGATGCCGAGGCAGGCCGGCTCGGCCGCTACGAAACGACCGAGGGCTACCAGGCCATCCGCCGGATTTTCGGGAAGGTGGAGCCGGCGGAAGTGATTGAGATTGTGAAGGCGTCGGGCCTTCGCGGCCGGGGCGGGGCGGGATTTCCCTGCGGCCTGAAGTGGAGCTTCGTCCCCCAGACCGAAGGCCCCAAGTATCTCGCCGCAAACGCCGATGAGGGCGAGCCGGGCACCTTCAAGGACCGCGAGCTCATGCTGCGCGATCCGCACCAGCTCATCGAAGGCATCCTCATCTGCTGTTACGCCGTCGGGATCGAAAAAGCCTACATTTACATCCGGGGGGAGTTCGACGCGTCTTGGCGCGCGGTCGAAAGCGCTCTCGCCGAGGCCTATGCGAAAGGTTATGTGGGCGAGGACATTCTGGGCAGCGGCTTCTCCTGCGATATCTACACCCACCGCGGGGCGGGCGCCTACATATGCGGGGAGGAGACGGGCCTTCTCGAATCGCTCGAGGGGAAGCGCGGCCACCCGCGCCTCAAGCCTCCCTTTCCGGCGATAGTGGGCCTCTACGGCTGCCCCACCGTTATCAACAACGTTGAAACCCTTTCGAACCTCCCCCACATCATACTCAAGGGTGCGGCCTGGTTCGCCGGAATCGGAATCGACGAGAAGAACACTGGCACCCGCATGTACTGCATCTCCGGCCATGTGATGCATCCCGGCAATTATGAGCTTCCCCTCGGCTTAACGTGCGAGGAAATTATCTACGAGCACTGCGGCGGGATGCGCGGCGATGCGCCGCTCAAGGCGGTCATACCCGGGGGTGCGAGCGCGCCCGTCCTCACGGCGAGGGAGGTGCGCGAGGATAAAGTGAAAATGGATTTTGACTCTCTCGCCCAGGCCGGAAGCATGGGCGGGAGCGGGGGCGTCATTGTCATGGACGAGACCGCTTGCATGGTCCAGGCCGCAGGGGTGCTGGCCTCGTTCTTCGAGCACGAGTCGTGCGGGCAATGCTCGGTCTGCCGCGAGGGAACGGGCTGGGTGTCCGAGATCATGGGGCGAATCGAGAATGGGCGGGGGGTGATGGACGATCTCGCTACCCTGCTCTCAATCGATCCGAACATGCGGGGAAACACCATCTGTGTTCTCTCGGACGCCTGCGCCATGATGTTCAGCGCTTTTTTGACCAAGTTCCGGGACGAGTTCGAAAAACACATAGAGCTGGGACGCTGCCCGCTCGGCAGCCCCTATGCCGCCTGAGCCAAGCGGCGGAAAAAGAGCGAGGTCCATGCAAGACAAAGGACAGTTGGCCAATTTCGTCACCTTTACGCTGAACGGCCAGCAGCTCAGGGCGCGGAAGGGGGAGACCATTCTTGCGGTTGCCCTCCGGGAAGGCTTGCACATCCCGCATTTTTGCTACCACAAATACCTCCCGGTGGTCGGCCAGTGCAGGGCCTGCCTGGTCGAAATTCTCGACGCGGGGAACGGCAAGCCCGTCCCGAAGCTGCAGACTTCCTGCTCGACTCCCGCCGCCGAGGGAATGGTTGCCAGCTCCGAGAACGAACGCGTGGACGAGGCGCACAAGGGCGTTTTCGAGTTTCTTCTGAAGAACCACCCCCTCGATTGCCCCGTGTGCGATCAGGGCGGGGAATGCCCCCTCCAGGATCAGAGCATGGCCTACGCCAAATCCTTTTCCCGTACCCATGAATTTCGCCGGATCTATCCCCAAAAAGAAATCAGCCCCTACATCAAACCCGAGATGAACCGTTGTGTGCATTGTACGTGCTGTATCCGCTTCACACGGGAGATAGACGGAGGGGGCGAGTTCGGCTGGGCGTACCGGGGGGACCACACCGAGGTCGGCATATTTGAAGACCTCCCGCTTACGAGCGTCGTATCGGGAAACGTAATCGACATCTGCCCCGTCGGGGCGCTCACTGACAACAAGTACCGCTTTACGGCCCGTGTGTGGGAAATGAACCACACCGTGGGACCCTGCACGCTTTGCAGCGTGGGATGCCGCCAGCGGGTTTGGACAAAGGACGGGACGATCAAGCGCGTGACGGCGGGAGAGAACGATAAAGTGAACGACAGTTGGATCTGTGATGTGGGCCGGTACGGCTGGAGCGGGGTCCACGGAGAGAGCCGGATCCAAACGCCCATGCTGCGGAAAGGCGGAAGACTCCAGCCCGTAAGTTGGGAAGAAGCTATCGCCGCCGTGGCCGGCCGTTTTTCGGCCGTCCGGGAAGAGAGCGGCGGCGGGGCCATTGCGGGCCTGGGGGGAGGTTGGTCCACGAACGAGTCGGCCTATCAGTTTGGGGTATTCCTGCGGGCCATATTGGGGAGCAATAACGTGGACTGCCGAATTCACCCGCGGGATGCCGTCCAGAGCGAAGCACAGCGGATCGCTTTGGGCGGAATCGGAGGCCACGGCTCCATCGAAGCGCTGGGCCGGGCGAAGACGATTTTTCTGGTCGGGTCCGACCCTTTCCGAGAGAATCCGATCCTCGCCCTTCAGGTGCGGAAAGCGCACCGTGCGGGCGCGGTCATCGTCAGCGTCAATCCCCGCCGAGTCGATCTGCGTCTCCATGGGCGGCTTCATCATCTGAACCTCCTTCAGGGTGAGATGGCCCGCGCCCTCCGCGCCCTCGCCAAGAATCTTGCCGGTGAGGGTGTTTTTCCCGAAGGTGAGGGCGCCGAGGCCTACCGGACGGCGCTGGAAGGGGAGGAAATCGGAGACCTCCTCCGGTTCGCGGGCGTCGAAGCCGAGCCGCTTGCCGAAGCAACGCGCGGATTGCTGTCCGCCGAGGAAGGTGGGGCGGCCGTGTTGGTGGGCCCCGCCGTCTGTGATGAAGCGGCCTCGGTCGAGGCGGTGAACCTCTCTCTTTGCATCGGCGGGGAAATCATTTTCGCCTCCGCTACACCGAATGTGCAGGGCGCCCTGGATATGGGATTGCATCCCGGGTGTCTTCCCGGCGGAGTTCCGCTCGACTCCGCCGAGGCGCGGGAAAGGTGCGCGAATGCCTGGGGCCATCACGTAGGGCCGGATGCCGGTCTTTCGGCCGAGGCCGTCTTTGGCGCGCTATCGGGGGGAGGCGTTCGGGCTGCCTATTTATTCGGTTGCGATCCGGTAGCCGAGCATCCGGACGGAGACCGGGTTCGGAAGGCCCTCGAAGCGGCGGAGTTTGCGGTGCTCCATGCCTCTCACGCGAATGCGAGTATGGAGTACGCTGACGCTGTCCTGCCCGCGGTTACTCTTTATGAGAGCGAGGGGACGGTGACGAATCTCGAGCGGCGCGTTCAGCGCCTCCGCCGGGCGCTCCCGCCCGCTGTGGAAGGCGGGCCGAAGGAGGATTGGAAGATTTTCTGCGATATTGCCGCCGAGTTGAAATCGCCGATGAAGGCGCATTCGCTGGAGCGGATCCGGCTCGAGGCGCGCTCCCTCGCCGGGGACTACGCCGCCGTATTCGGTCGCCTTCCGGAGGAGGGCCTGCGGCTGTCCCGGCCCGCGCACGGGCGCTTCCAAGCGCGGAATCTTCCGAACCACATACCCGTTAAAGAGGTGTTGCGCTTGTTTCTCTCGCCTGCGCTTCCCCACTCGGGGGCCTTTTTCGCTTCGGCGAATCATCTTTGGGACATGCCGGGCCCGGTCCTCGCTCTCTCCCCTTTCGATGCGGCGCAGGCCGGCTTTGAGGATGGAGATGAAGCGGAAATCGGGTGGGAGGGGCGCAGTATCCGGATGCCCGTCGTGCTGGACGAGACCCTTCCGGCGGGAATGGTGGCGGCGCCCGAGGGTTTTCTCCGGATTCACGGGGACGCTAAACTCAACCGCGGGGCTGGTCCGCAGGGACGGGGCGTGGAGATTTCACTTTCGGCTCCCGGGCGCGTGGGCGTGAGGTCCTAGATGGCGGAAATGGCCGTAATTCTGATCAAGGCAGCCGGGGTCTTGGGGGCGCTGTTGTTGATGGCGGCCTATATGACGTGGATGGAGCGGCGCGTCTTCGGTCTCGTCCAGGTCCGCTACGGCCCGAACCGCGTAGGCCCCGCGGGGCTGCTCCAGCCCATCGCGGACGGAATCAAACTCTTGTTCAAGGAGAGCGTCATCCCCGATCAGGCGGACAAGCTGGTGTATCTGCTGGCGCCCGCCATCACGCTGATCTCGGCCCTCTCGACCATCGCCGTGATCCCCTTCGGGGATACCGTGACGATTATGGGCCGCCAGGTGGACCTCCAGGTCGCCGACGTCAACGTGGGGATCCTTTACGTCTTCGCCTTGGCCGGGATCGGGATTTACGGAATCATCCTCGCTGGCTGGTCATCGAACAGCAAGTACCCCCTTCTCGGCGGGCTGCGCTCCTCCGCCCAGCTCATCAGCTACGAGCTTTCGATGGGCATCTCGCTGCTGGGGGTAGTGATGATCGCCGGCACGCTCAGCCTCAAGGGGATTGTGGCGGCCCAGGCGGGCCTTCCCTTCATCGTCCTTCAGCCGCTCGGCTTCTTTCTTTTCGTCATATGCATGTTCGCCGAGACGAACCGCGCGCCCTTTGACTTGCCCGAGGCCGAGAGCGAGCTCACCGCGGGCTATCATACCGAATACAGCAGCATGCAGTTCGCCATGTTCTTTTTGAGCGAGTACTGCAACATGATCACGCTTTCTGCCGTCGCGACCACTTTTTTCCTCGGCGGCTGGCGGGGCCCTTTTCTGCCGCCCGTGATATGGTTCTTGATTAAGATCCTCGCCTTCATGTTCTTTTTCATATGGCTGCGAGCGACGACTCCCCGCCTCCGGTACGATCAGCTGATGGCGTTCGGGTGGAAGGTCCTGCTTCCGCTCTCGCTGCTGAACCTGGTGGCGACGGCGGGGGTGATCGTTTTGCTGGGAGGCTAGACTACTCCCGGCTCCACCGGGGCCGGGCCGGCGCACGGATTCGAGGAGAAGCGCACATGCTGGCCGAGGTGTTCAGGGGACTTTGGGTCACATTCAAGCACGCCTTCCGCCCCCGCGTTA
>CAZUHN010000214.1:0-14356 GCA_964620535.1 uncultured Nitrospinaceae bacterium
AACGGCTCAAATGACCTCATCATAGAGTCGAAAAACCTATACAAGATCTATCCCGCTCGGGAAGGCAGATCCCGCAGTTTCGCCCTCACCGCGCTGCGAGACATCAATTTGACAGTTAGAAAGGGTGAGTTTGTCACATTGGTTGGGCCGAGCGGATGCGGGAAGAGCACTTTACTCAATATGGTTGCGGGATTGATAGATGTGACCGAGGGGGAATTGAAATACAAAGGACTTCAAATCAGAAAAGTGAACACAGATGTTGCCTACGTCACCCAGGCTGACAATCTTCTCCCCTGGCGGAATCTGCTTGGAAACGTTGAGCTCGCAATGGAATTTAAAGATTATTCAGAGAACGAGAGGCGGAAGCGCGCCCTCCATTACGTTCGTTTGGTGGGATTGGAAGGATTCGAGGAATATTACCCCCACGAGCTTTCAGGGGGGATGCAAAAGCGCGTTGGCATCGCACGCACTCTTGCGTGGGATCCGGAAACCATACTCATGGATGAGCCTTTTGGGCCCCTCGACGCCCAAACGCGGACCATCATGCAGGACGAGCTTCTCAAGCTATGGGCCCGGAGGGACCAAACGACGCTTTTCGTCACCCACGATCTTGTGGAGAGCATTTCCCTTTCCGACAGGATCGTGGTTTTTTCGCGGACTCCCGGCCAAATTGTCCATATCTATGATGTGAATATTCCCAGGCCGCGAGATGTTTTTCACATATACGAACAACCGGGATTCCAGGAACTTTATAATTCTCTCTGGAACGATTTGAAGAAGGAAATCGGCGCCATTTCTGAATCTGAATTCAAGTAGGCGGATGAGAGAGGGGCAATTGTGAGCAAGGTGGATGAATTGAAAACTTCGGCTAAAACGGGTATCTGGAAAACGGAATCCCTCACCGAGGAAGAGCGCGCGCTGGAGAAACGCGTTCAGGAAAAAACAGAGGAAGCAAGACGGATTCTCTCCAGAAATACCTTGATTCACCGGCTCGTCTTCTTTGTGGGGGTGCTGGTTTTTTGGGAAGTTCTCTCCGGCCCTGTGATCGATCCGTTCTTCGTGAGCGCGCCAATAAAGATCATGGGGAGTTGGTTCTCGGAAACTATCTATGGCAACATGATTTTCCATGCCGAATTCACCCTTATAGAGGCGCTGGGCGGATATCTTCTCGGTACCATGGGGGGAATATTGTGCGCCTTTCTATTGGCTTATTTTCCTTCACTGTTCCGGATGCTGCAGCCCTTCATCGTGGGATTTTACGGCGTCCCGCGCATCGCCATGGCACCGCTTTTTATTATGTGGTTCGGGATTGGGTTCATCTCGAAAGTGGCCGTCGCAACGCTGATTGTCTTCTTTGTGAATTTCATTAATACGTCGGCAGGGATTCGAAACGTGAGCCAGGATCTTTTGAACGTGGTTTCGGTCATGGGGGCCAACCCCTTCCAGAAAATGTGGAAGATTCAACTTCCCTCGGCTATGCCGTTCATTATGGCGGGCTTGCGTGTGTCAGTGCCAAGTTGCATGATCGGAGCGATTGTCGGCGAGTTCATCTCGTCGAACCGGGGCGTGGGTTTCATGATCATCGACTCCCAAAGTGAGTGGGACATCGCGGGCGTTTTTGCCGCGATTTTCACAATATTTCTCATGGTACTCTGTTTGAATGCTGTTGTGAGTTTTATGGAGCGCAAATTCCTGCGCTGGCGCCCTCAGGAAAGTGGTGAAATCACCATCGGGGGAGAATAAGGAGGAGGAAATGTACACAGTAAGAAAATTTCTCGCGGTAGCAATAGGGTTTTTGTTGTGGGCAGCAACGTTGGGAGGTGCCGATGCAGCAAAGAAAATCACCACCGTCGATTTCCGAATCGGCTACAGTTCCGCGACGTACCTGGCCAAGTCGAATGGATTCTTTGAAAAAGAAGGTCTCGACGTCAATCTTCAACGGATCAAGAGCGGTAAGTATAACGCGATAATGCTGGGCGCCGGCGAGTCGCATATCAATCTTGTCGGTGCGAAGGATTTGCTCGGGCTCCGCAAGAACAACAAAATGGTGAAGTGGGTCTATTCCGTTGCGAATCGAATGACGATGGATTTCGTCATGAACAAGAAGACGGCCGAAAGGCTGAGCCTCTCACGCGACCTCCCCATTATGGATAGGTATAAAGCCCTAAAAGGTTTGAAAATCGGTATCACCCGCCGCGGCGCCGTAACAGATCTCTACACCCGTTTCTACCTTCGCAAGGCGGGTCTTGATCCGGATCGTGACGCGACCATCATCCCCACCGGAGGAGGTGCAAACCTTTTGGCCGCCCTGAAGACCGGACAGATCGACGGTTTCATGCTTTCCCCGCCTCGGCCCGCTACCGCCGTGGACGCGGGATTCGGGAAGATCATCATCAAGAGCACGTCCGGAGATGTACCTGAATTCAAAAACTTTGCGTACACCATGCTGGCCGCAAAAGAGGGTTGGCTGAAAGAAAATGGCGACGTAACGCGCGCCTACATCCGGGCGGTGAGGAAGGGCGCCGAATTCCTGCACGACAACACCGACAAGGCGCTCGTCATCCTGAAGCGCGATTGGTTTCCGAAGGCGAAGGTGAAGGTTTTGGAATCGACTTTGACTGATTACCTCCCCACGCTGCCCCGTGACGGCAAGATCAATCAGGTCGCGATGGACAATATGATGAAGGTTTTGTACAACGGCGGCGCCTTCAAGAAAGTCGCGGATAAGCTTCCAGACACAAGGGAAGGCTTTCTCTGGACGAACGAGTATAACTACTAGGCGGATAAAGAATGGGAGCAATGGAAATTCAGAAGGAGCTGATTTTCGCCGAAGAGGAGTACCGGAGCCGGGTCAAGGCCGTTCAGAAGCAACTGGAAGAGAAGGGAATGGACGCCTTTCTCGTTTTCCAGATCCACAACATGCATTATCTCACAGGCTACACAACGGTCGGCCTGCTGAATTATCAGTTCGCTCTGGTGCCGAAGGAAGGCGAGCCCACGATATTTCTCCGTCTTCTCGAGGGAGACCTGGCCCGCCTCTTTTCCCCGTTCTCCGACATTGAGACCTGGGAAGATACCGATGATCCGGTGGAGGTGACGAGGTTGCTCCTCGAGAAAAAGGGGCTTGCCTCGGCGCATCTTGGATACGAAGGCAAGTGTATGTCTTTTCCCCCACAGGTGCTGGAGCGCTTGCAGGGGGCGCTGCCCAGCGTCAAGTGGTCGGATATGGCGGGTGTCGTAGAGCAGAATAGAATGATTAAGTCGCCCGCCGAGATTGAGTGTATGCGGCAGGCAGCCTGTGCCACTGCCGCCGGGATGAAGGCGGCCGTCGAGGAAGCCCGAATTGGAGTGACGGAAAACGACATCGCCGCGGCTGCCTCCGACGCGATAATTCGTGCCGGAAGCGAGCCCCTCACCATGTCGCCCATCGTGACCTCCGGGCCACGATCTGCCGTTGCGCACACGACATTCAAAAGGCGGTCCCTGGAGAACGGAGACACTGTCCTTCTCGAATGGTCGGGGGTGTACAATCAATATTCGGGTCCCATGATGCGCTCTGTTGTGATCGGAGAACCTCCCAAGCGATTGAAAGAAATGTGGGCCGTGTTGGTGGAAGCACTGGAAGCGGCCATTGCGGCCATTCGCCCTGGGGTCATCTCAGGCGAGGTGGACGCAGCCAGTACGTCGATCATAGAAAAAGCGGGCCTCTACCAGTACTACCGGAAACGGTTGGGTTATTCGGTGGGGATTGCCTTTCCGCCGGATTGGGGAGAGGGCCACATAATTGATCTTAAGCGGAACGACCCACGGGCGCTCGCCGCCGGAATGACCTTCCACATGCCTCCCGCCCTGCGGGTAGATGGTATGTGGGGATTCGGGCTGAGTGAAACCGTCGCAGTCACCGAAACAGGATGCGAAGTACTCACCAATTTCCCCCGCGAGCTTCCTGTTTGTTAGTTCGGGGAAAGATGGGGGGGATATCGAAATGACTATTCCAGCAGAAGAGATTTTTCCTGAAAAAGAGTACAGGGCGCGCATCGCCGCTGTCCAAAAGGAACTCGATACGGCCGATGCAGACGCCTTATTGGTGTACCAAACGCACAACATCTTTTTCCTCTGCGGCTATCATGCCGTCGGAACGCCGAACTACCAATTTCTTCTGGTTCCTCGAAAGGGAGACCCTACCCTGCTTTGCCGCGGCCTCGAAAAAAAACTGGCTGACTATTATTCCACTTGGCTGAAGGACGTCTTCTCTTGGGAGGATACCGAGGAGCCGATCGGCGTTACGAAAAAAGTGCTGGAGGAGCGGGGGCTCGCCTCGTCAAAGGTGGGCTATGAAGGAACGAGCAACTGGCTCCTGCCGAGAGTTTTCGACGGTCTTCAGGAATCCATCCCGGACGTTAAATGGAAGGATTTGGGCGGAACCGTCGAGAAAGGCCGATTGATAAAGTCGCCTCTCGAAATTGATTACATCCGGAAGGCGGCTCGCTTCACCGAGGCAGGTGTGGAGCAGGCTTTGAATGCGGTCCGCGAGGGAGCCACGGAGAATGATGTCGCTGCCGCTGCGGCGGATGGCTTGTTACGGGCCGGCAGCGAACATTGCATGGCTTCACCTACCGTCAACTCGGGCCCTAGATCCTCCATCGCTCATACGTCGTTTCGAAGGAGAAAACTGGAGCGGGGAGATACCGTACTCATCGAGTTGAGCGGTATCTATAACCGCTATGTGGGTCCGCTTATGCGGTCCGCCGTTGTCGGTCCTCCCTCCGAAAAGTTGAAAGGAATGTACGGCGCTTGCGTCGAAGGCCTGGAGGCGGCGATTGCGAAGATCAAGCCGGGCGTGACGTCCGGCGAAGTGGATGAGGCCTGCACTTCGATTATCCGTAAGAAGGGGCTTTATGATTATTACAAGAAGCGCTTGGGATACTCGGTGGGAATCGGATTTGTTCCCGGCTGGGGAGAAGGGAACATCATGGACCTAAAACAAAACGACCCAAGAGAACTCAAGCCCGGAATGGTGTTCCACATGCCACCCGCATTGCGCGTTGGCGATGATTGGGGATTCGGGGTGAGCGAAACGATCCTCGTTACCGATTTGGGATGTGAAGTGCTCACCAACTATTCCCGAGATCTGGCGGTTCGGTAAAGCCGGGAAGGGCGATACGGGAGAAAAAATGGCCATTGAAAAAGATTTATTCTTTCCGGTAGAGGAATACCAGGGGCGCGTCACCGCAGTACAACATAAACTGGAGGAAGCAGGAGCGGATGCTCTGCTTGTCCACCAAACGCATAATATTTTTTATCTTACGGGATATCATGCAGGTGGATCCCCAAACTATCAGTTTCTCCTTGTACTAAAAAAAGGAGACCCGATTCTTCTCGTCCGCGAATTGGAAAAAAAACTTGTAGATTACTACTCCTGGATGACGAATATATTTTCTTGGGAAGACACGGAAGAGCCTATCGGCGTCACGAAAAAAGTGATCGCGAAAGCCGGTCTTGGCGACGCCAGGGTAGGCTACGAAGGGACTTCCAACTGGATTACCCCCCGGCGCGTTGCCCTTTTTAAAGAAAAGATGCCCGAGGTGAAGTGGATGGATCTGGGGGGAACCGTCGATAAGCATCGCCTGATCAAATCCCCGCGGGAAATTGAGTACATGCGACAGGCGACACGTTACACTGAAGAGGGAATTCGCTGCGCCTACGAAGCGATCAGGGAAGGGGTGACGGAGAACGACGTGGCAGCCGCCTGCGAAGCGGGCATGATCCGTGCCGGCAGCGAACCCCTCGTTTCGTCACCCATTGTTAACTCGGGATTCCGCTCCTCGGTGGCCCACACCTCTTTCCGGAGAAGAAAGTTGGAAAAAGGGGACACGATGATCATCGAAATCAGCGGAGTGTACAATCGCTATACGGGCCCGCTGTTTCGATCGGCCGTGATCGGCTCTCCGCCTGAAAAACTTCGTGAACTGTATGACTCGCTGGTCGAGGGTCTGGAAGCTGCGATTGTGAAAATTCGGCCCGGCGTCACATCCGGCGACGTGGATGAAGCCTGCACTGGCCTCCTCCGGAAAAAAGGATTTTATGATTATTTCAAAAAGAGGTTGGGCTACTCGGTGGGAATTGGATTTCCTCCCGGTTGGGGGGAGGGAGCTATTTTGGACATCAAGCATGGTGATCCTAGAGAGCTCAAAGCGGGGATGGTGTTTCATTTGCCTCCCGCCATGCGCGTGGGAGACGAATGGGGTTTCGGCGTGAGCGAGACGGTCGTTGTAACCGAAAAAGGCGGGGAGCCACTGTCCAACTGTCCGCGTGATTTGGCGATTCGGTAGCGCTTTGAATTATTAAAACTTCCATATCATCATTGGAGAAAGAAGGTGGGTCAAACAGAAAAGATCGATGCGTGCTTAGCAGAGGTGAATGAGGAGGAGGTAAGTCGTCTTCTGTCGGACCTCATTCGGATCGACAGCACAAATCCGGACGGCACCGAAAAGGAAGTGGCGGAGTTCGCATCGGACCATTTGAAGGAAAGCGGCTGTGAGGTGGAACTCCAAGAAGTGCTTTTTGGTCGGCCGAATGTTATCGGAAGGCTAACAGGCTCGAAGGGTTCCCCTCGGCTCGCCTTCAATACCCATATGGATGTGGTGCCCGCGGGAAAGGGTTGGACGGTGGAACCTTTCGGCGGTGAAATTCGAGATGGTCGGATATACGGAAGGGGAGCGACGGACGCGAAAGGCTCTCTCGCCAGTATGCTTCACGCCATCCGGGCCATCTCGCGTTCGGGGGTGAAGCTCCACGGTGAGGTGGTCATGACGGCGGTAGCAGATGAAGAGTTCTGCTCTCGGGGTGCGCGGAAACTCGTCGAAAACTTCCAGGCAGATTATGGAATAGTCGGAGAGCCATCAGGTTGCCAGGTGGTTGTGGCCCATCGCGGCAGCTTCCGTCCCGTCGTCATGACAAAAGGGAAGCTCGCCCACTCCTCGCGGCCGGACCTCGGAGTGAACGCCATCTTCTCCATGGCTCGTTTTATTTTAGAGCTGGAAAAATATTCCAAGACTCTGGATGAACGTATCCACCCCTTGTGCGGGCACCCGACCTGCACGGTCACTCTTCTCTCCGGAGGCATCAAAGACAATGTCATCCCGGACGAATGCGAGGTGGTAGTCGATCGGCGCTTGGTTCCCGGAGAAACGGAAGAGGAGGCCGAGAACGCCATTCAGGAAATCATCGACCGACTTTCTGATTCCGTACCCGATTTCGAGGCGCGGGTCGACAGGCACGTTCCCACCACAGGCGGGCCAGCCGAAATCGCGATCGAACATCCCCTTGTCATCGCCGCGCGAAAGGCCTCGAGAGAGGTGCTGGGAGACGACCCGGAGCCCACCGGAAAATCGGGGGCGACCGACATGAACCATTTTATCCGGGCGGGTATCCCCACCATTATCCTCGGGCCGGGCGCAAGCGACATCGCCCACCAGGTGGATGAGTTTATCGAGTCAAAACAGCTTTCCCAGGCAAGCCAGGTTTACTGCCGCCTTCTGCCCGCCTTACTGGGGACGGACTAGTCCGGGATCTGCCCTGTCGTCATTCGGCCGGTGGCAGGCCGGGACTAAGGACAAATCCTATCAATCCGCGCCCTCGGATTCCGCCTCACCGCTTGAAATTTCCTGCGTTGGTTCTTTTTTCTCGGATGGAAATTCGCTGGCAGCTTCTTCGTTACGGGAAAGAGAAGGAAGGCTTCCTTCTTTCGGAGTGCCCCAGGTTAGCGTCCGGTAGGGGAATGGGATCTCGATCCCCTTCTCGTCAAAGACTTTTTTGATTCTTCGGTTGAACTCTCTTCCAACGTTCCACTGTTGGATGGGCTTCGTCTTAAATCTCCCCCGGATGACCAGCGCCGAGTCCCCAAAATCGTCCAGTCCAGCGATCTCGACAGGTTCTAGGATCTTATCGACCCATTCGGGCTCGGATCGCATTTCTTCGCCTACCTGTCGGATCACCTCGATAACTTCGTCCACGTTTTCCTTGTAAGCGACGCCGATGTCGAATACACTGCGGCTGTATTCTTTCGTGAAGTTCGTCACAACGTCGATGGCGCTGTTGGGAATCACGTGCACGTTTCCGTGGTAATCCCGAAGGCGTACCGAGCGGAGGTTGAATCCCTCCACAAGTCCGCCGATGCCCTTTACCTTGACGACATCTCCCACGGCGACGTTTCCTTCGATCAGCATGAAAACACCGGTAATGACATCCTTCACAAGGGACTGCGCCCCGAAGCCGATTGCGAGGCCCAGAATGCCAGCGCCCGCGAGGACGGGGCCGATATTCACGCCCAGATTCCCCAAAATAATAATGATCGAAATCGATATAACGGTCCATTTGATGACGGCGAATCCCAGAGGCAGGAGGGTGCGTTGTTGTCCGGAGGCCGCAATGACCTCTCCTTGTTCGTCGTGGCGCCCACTTAAGATATAGTCAATCGTGACACGGGCAATTTCGATGGCCCCAGCCGCCACCGCTACCGTCACGGCAATGCCTGCGAAACTTCCGAGGAGGATGAGTCCGGGTTCTGAGAATAATACAGCGAGAGAGGGTACCCCCCAGGCGTCCAGGGCGAACAGGATGGCGACCACCCAGATAAAGCTGTCAAAGACCCACGCCACCAGGGGGGTATAGAGATTGGCGCGTTTTTCTATTCCCGGCACGAGCGACTTCATCCGGTCGCTGACTGCGAATAGGCGGGACGTCCCGATGCGGACAAGATGGGTCAGAGCAAAGGCGGCAGCCGCGATTCCGACCGTTATCGAAGTCGATGAAAGAAGAAAATAGACCCCCCCGTTGGATTCGGTGACCCAAAGAAAGAGGAAAACGAGCAGATATGCGACGGCGATGATATGCCATCGGGTGACGGTGATGTTCCAGGCCGTCAGAGCAAGACGAACCGTCCGCCCCGCTCCTTCCGGCTCACGGACGAAAAGATATTTACGAACCCGTTCGCGCTGCTGGACAATAAGGACGAGAGCCTGAAGAAAAAGGACGAGCTGGTAAAGCGTCAATAGCGCAACAACAACTTCAGGACCCAGCCTTAGCGTATCGGCGGCCTTGGTAACGGCGTTTCCCCAAACGGCAACGAAAATGAATCTTCGGGCCCAGAGGGAAAGATATGCAGCTGTTTCATTAGAAAGGAGGAAAATGCGCCATTGCGGGCGTTCAGGAGCCAGAACCGCGATGATGAATCCGGCCAGGAATCGCTGAAGGAATATGGCCCAAAGAAGTATGAGGAGAATTTCCCCCCCCGTCGCTTGCATCCCGGTGAGCGCAACGATGAGCGAGCCCGCAACGAGTAAGGCGCCCGAGGGGAGAAACCGGTCGATCCACCTGCGAGCGGCACTGACGGTCTTTCCCTTCCCGGCGGAGAGGGATTCGGCAGTCTCTGCGGGAAGGAATTTGTGAAAAAACCTGCGGACCAGGTACATGAGAAATAAGGAGAAGGCGACCGCGATAATTAGACGCAGGAGAGAGAAGAATGCCTCTGGAGCAGAAAGCCCTTGAATTTTGCCAAGAAAGAGGCGCAGCGTGGGCGGGACAGTGGAAAGTGATTTCAACCCTGCCTTGATACTTTGATTCACTTCTTGGATCGCTCGGGCATAGGAATGTGCAATTTGGGGCGAAGAAGATCCTTTTCCGGGCAAACTTTCTTTTCGCGATTGGAGGAGGAGACGAAGCTGACTGATCAGGGCGGCGCGCTCCGAGGGATCTTCCAGCCGGCGGACAAGAGAATCTATTTCTGCCGAGGTTTTTTCGGACGGGGAGATGGCGGGGGAAGCCGTCCCCGGATTGGCACTGGGAGCCTCTGCGGCGTGGCTTTCCATGCCGCTTGATAAAACAACCCATCCAAGGGCGAGCATTATGAATGCGCAAAGGATAAAAGGCTTAATTGCGAAATGGGGGGACTCTTCGCAATCGGGTCTAAGCAATATTCCGGCTCCAAAAATTCGACGATTCGAGATTCTGATAAACGATGTTCGCCATGATTTCAACATAAGGTTTTTCCTTTCCCGAATCCGATCGGCCATAGATTCATTGTCCCGCCCGATTCCGCCCATACTGTTTTTCAAGCGGACGCATCAAATCTCTCCTGAACTATTACAAGTATCTCAGCATTTAATAAAGGACCATCCGCACCGTAAAGCCAAGAGCGGGATTTAGTTTCAAACATGGCATTTATATGGAATTTGAGACGGACATATTGCTTATTTTAAAAAAACTCTCAGCTAAGATTATCCTTCATTTTCAGCCGCCGATAATAATCATTGCGCTATATGTCTGTTTTCTAATATCATTTGCCGGATGCAACTTTATTGCCAGGAAGATCGATCGCCTAGGGCAAGATAATACCCGTTGCCTTGAAATGGGACAAGAGATATCCGAAATAAGCGGGTGCATGGGAAATCTCTTTAGAAAGATATGGTGGAAATTGTTGGGGATTAATTTTTATGATAGCCATGGAGTGTATATCCTGGATTTTCCCCTTGTGAGTTATTGTGCTCTCTAAGCCTTTCGATTTGAAAGATAGTGCCCTCACGGTTCGAATGGACGGACAGCCCGCGGCGATGAATCTCCGCGAACTCAGGGACAGAGCCTCATATTGTTCGCCGGAAAGCATTTATCATCATTTTTGTGAAACATATCTTCGCCCTATGTTCGACGATCCCGAATTTCCCAACGATTTTGCGACGTGGGCTTATCGGACCCTCCGCGACGAAGTCCTTGCCGAGCGCCTTGGCATTCTGAATCCGAACAATTTTGACTCTGTGGAAAATATCCGTTTCGCTCTAATTGATATTTTGGAAGAGCACCTTTCCGATTTGACTTTTTTCCTGTGGGCGGGACCGGGGAACGGATTTCACTTTATGCAGGCTTCCCTGATCGTATTCGACACAGGAGTGCAGATAAGGCAGCCTGAGGGCATTGTTCTGGCTCTGGAAAAAATGACGCTTGGGAGTCTCTACTACCACTTTGTAGAATCTCGAAGGAATTTTATTGGGAATATTGATTGCCTCACGGATTGGCTCAAAGAATGTGGAGAGACAGGCAATCAGCTTGCTGACGTCTTATTGTCGGTGGATGTGCCCTTCCACAGTTTGCGTGACCTCAAAAAAGAGCTCCTTCGCAGGGCGAAGCTTTTGGTAGGAACCGAATAAATGGGCGATGAAAAGATGCTTGCCTCCTATGGGGAAGTGGTTGGCGAAGGGGTGATCTCTCAGCTTAACCATCTTGCGGAACAGCTGTACGGGCGTTCCGTGGTTCATGTCAATTCAACGCGGGAAGGGGGCGGGGTGGCGGAGATAATGAGCTGGATCCTTCCTCTGATGAACGACCTCGGATTGAAGGCTTCTTGGGAGGTTATTGAAGGAAATCCTGGTTTTTTCAATGTAACTAAAAAATTTCACGATGGACTTCAAGGATTTCGGATTGAGTTTGGAGAGGATGACGTAAGAGTCTACGAGGAGACGATAAAAGAGAACTCGAAATCTCTTGTGGACAAACTATCGTCCGCAGATTTTGTTTTCATCCACGATCCACAGCCAGCCGCTTTGCTAGATTGTTGCACCAAGAGGAAAGGGAAATGGATTTGGCGTTGCCACGTGGACGCCAGCCGGCCGTATCGCCCCGTGTGGAAGTATTTGGAGAAGATCGTATCGGGATACGATGCCAGTATATTTTCCATGTCGCAATTCGCCCGATCCATGCCGCATCCACAGTATCTCATCGCTCCGAGCATTGACCCATTGAGCGAGAAAAACCGGTCGATTGCGAGAGAGGAGGTAAATGACATCGTTCGAGAATTTCAGATTGATACCGATCGGCCTGTCCTCACGCAAGTGTCCCGGTTTGACCGCTTCAAAGATCCCATCGGCGTAATCCAAGCCTATAAGATGGTAAAGGGCAAAAAACGCCCACAGCTGATTTTGACTGGTGGCGGGGCTGCGGACGATCCGGAAGGATCCGCGGTTTTGGAAGAAGTAGAAAGGGCGGCCGGGGATGACCTGGATATTCAAGTACTCGATCTCCCGGCGGACTCCCACCGCGTCATCAACGCGAGCCAAAGTGCGTCAGACATTATCATTCAAAAATCCACAAAAGAAGGATTTGGTCTCACCGTTACGGAAGGATTGTGGAAGGGGAAGCCTGTCATCGGGGGGGATGTAGGTGGAATACGCCTCCAGGTGCACAATTTCCATACCGGCTTCCTTGTCAACTCCCCCGAGGGGGCGGCCCTGCGAATTCGTTATCTTTTTCAGCATCCCACACTACGGGCGCGGATGGGAAAAAATGCGCGCGAATTTGTAAGAGACAATTTCCTGTTAACGCGTCATCTGCGTGAATTTTTGTCGCTCATGGTATGTCTGGAGCGTGGAAATTCCAGTAGGGTAATTCCTCTTTGAACGCGACCAGAGCGCCTGTTTCGGGTTTGCAGCTTAACGCCGTTTCTCTTTTTTTCAAAAAATTACGCCACGCGCGATCAACACTTCTCCTTCTGGATTATGATGGAACCCTGGCCCCTTTTCATGACGATCCCGCTGAGGCCCGCCCTTATCCGGGAGTGCCGGAACTCCTCCAAAGGCTCGCCCAGGAAAGTGCAATAGGGAAGGCGCGTACGGCGATACTGACGGGCCGCAGTTTGCGTTCGATTCTCCCCCTTTTGAGCATGGAACCGTTGCCTGAGATCTGGGCATCTCATGGGAGGGAAAACCGGCGACTCAACGGTGCGATATTGGTAAAAGACCCGTCTGAGAATCAGATTCGCGGTATTTCGATGGGAGTGGAAGCCTGTCGAAGCGCATCTGGGGCGTTCCGTCTGGAGGAAAAACCGTTTTCCATCGCGCTTCATGTCCGGGGAATCAGCGATCTTAGTGCCTCTAAGATTTTGAAAGAGGCGCAGGTAGTTTGGCGGCCCATCGCTCGCGCCCACGATCTGGAAATACTTCACTTCGACGGCGGGATAGAACTTCGCGCTACAGGTTGGACAAAAGGCGATGCCGTGAATTCCCTGTTGAAGGATTCACCCCAAGACGCCGCCGTTGCCTACCTCGGCGACGATGAGACAGATGAGGATGCCTTCAAAGCTCTTGGCAATAGCGGTCTTCCGATTTTGGTTCGCCACACCTGGAGGAATACAGCCGCGCGCGCTTGGCTTCGTCCACCGAAGGAACTTCTCGGATTTCTCGAACGATGGCTGGAGGCAAATGTCTGACTGGAGGGCGTGGCGGATTGAATGCACCGCCGCCTGATATTTGAGACAATAACTTTATGCAAATCCAGCCAGATAAACAATGACACCGATAAGCGCAGCTACCGTAAGCCACAAAATTCTGCCTTCGATTCTCAAATAATTGTCCCATTCCGCTCGCGCTTCCTGATCGGCAAGAGATTCTTCGGGATATTCAGTTCGAGTGAGGTCGGGGGGCGGTGGGGGAGATTTATCCTCCGGATAATTGTCCCGGATTTCAAGGTTCCGCTGTGCGGTCCAATTGAGGAGAGCGAAATAAAATGCGAATAAGGCTAGGAAAACAAGGCCGGTTAGGCGGGCGGCAATGTGATTCCCGAAGAGCCAGCTTCCAACGGCGACTCCGAGCAGGCCGATCAAAAAAAATGGAGCACAACCCGTAATCATTATGTTCCTTGAAGATATTGATCGCAGAAAACGAAATTACTAGCGGTACCTATTCACGCAACGATTATTTAGGGAAAGGTGCCCCATCCGTCAAAAAGACTTTAAGTTCTATTCTTTCTTTGTCCAATTCGGTTTTCTTCCCCCCGTAGTAACCGCTGGATATTGCTCTTATGTCTCCAAATGAGTAGGCAAGCGGCTAGGGAGGAGATAACGATTAATTTTAAAGTATAGCCAAAAAATATGCCCGCAACGGGCATGGTCATGACGCCGAGGATCGATCCGAGAGAGACGTATCGCGTTAGGGAGACGACTGCCGCGAATACAATAATCGCCCAGGCGACCGGTCCCGGCATGAGATAAAAAAAAGCGCCAAGGCCCGTAGCGACACCTTTTCCCCCTTGGAATCCCAAAAATGGGGAATACATATGACCAAGTACCGAACCAACCGCGGCGAGGCCTTGGGTATACAGACTGTCGGCCGAGGCACCGGCGAAAATAGATACCATGGCTACAGCAATCGAACCTTTGAGGATATCTCCCATGAGGGTGATGGCGCCTCTCGTGACGCCGCTCGTTCGAAATACATTTGTCGCCCCGATGTTTCCGCTTCCGGTATTTCTTGGATCAACGCCGCCAGGTAATTTTGAGACGAGGACGCCACTGGGGATAGAGCCCAAAAGG
>CAZUHN010000215.1:0-13787 GCA_964620535.1 uncultured Nitrospinaceae bacterium
TGTTCGGGTGTCGAGCTTGTCCGCCCCTTCGCAGGTCACTCTCCCAGTGGCGATGTTTTCGGCCGCCGTACTGCCGAGAGGACACTTCTGCGCCGCGGAAAAAGAGGGGGAATATCCATCCTCCCTGCAGAATGGCGGAACCGAAAAAAGATGATGAAAAAACGCTGCACAAAAGGATTCATGTCATTTTTCCCGCTATTTTTTCAGTCAGAAAAGAAATTTGTGCCTGATTGGGCCGGAAACTCTCCCTTCCTCGGCGCATGCGAGTGGGATTCCGGAATTCACCCATCCAAGCAGTTCTCTGAACCAGCAGAACCGTTCAATGGCGCGAAAACGACACCCCCGGGAGAATCACCCAATATTTTCCGCCCCGCCTCCCCCGCAACGCTCAATAAATCATTTTCGGCGGCCAGTCTATCGCCTTCCTCGAGCTTCCCTCTTGCTTCAAGCAAATTTCGAACCAAATCAAACCATTCCGCATCCACATCGCCGATTGAACCGGTAGACGCTGAAGCAGAGCGGAGAATCCGGATCGCCTCTTTTGCCTGGCCTTCCTCAAAATAGAGGGCTGCTGCCATTACAGCGGGTACCGGATCTGAGGGCCTCGCCCGGCCAACGGATACGATTGCAGTGGCAGCCTGAAGATTTCCCTTTCCATGTTGTTTATAATAAGAAACCAACCTCCGAAGAAAATCGTGCTTTCCCAGTTCGCGGTAGCCGGTTTCCCACGTTTTGACAGCGCGTTTCCCGCGATTTTCCGCCAAATATACATCTCCGAGCCGAAGCCGAGGACCCACTTCACTGGGAAGGCGGCGGGCCGCGTCTTCAAACATTGCGGTCGCTCCCTTGCCGTCTGAGTCGGCGAGCTTCGCTTCTGCCGCTGCGAGAATAAGGCGATTCTCCTTCCGCTTGTCTTCCTTTCTTTCGGAAGGCGTCGCATTCAGGCGAGAAAGTTTCACCGCCATAGTCCGGGCCTCTTCCCACCTGCGCGAATCCGCGTAGAGGTCCCGCAGACGGCGCAGGATAACCGGATGCCCTCCCTCCGACTCAGAGGCGCGGAGAAGCAATTTCTCGGCTTCATCTATCCGGCCTGCGGACAACAAATCCGAAGAAAGACGAACGGCCACCTCTGGCGAGTGATGTGAAAGATCCCATGCGCTCCGATGACACTCTATCGCATCGTTGTAATCACCCGCTTCGGCGGCCAGATCCCCGGACAGCAAGGCGGCGGAGGAAAGTTCCGGATCCATTCGAACGGCCCGGCGGGCCAGACGGCGCGCCTTCCTCAAATTCCCCTGTGCCCGTATCCGTACAGCTTGCAAAGCGTACTCCCGGGCCCGCGCTTTGCGCTCCTCCTTTCGGCGAAAACGCCTGTGGCGCAAGACGAGGAAACCTGAATGCCACCATCCGAGGACTACGGCAGCGAAGGCCCCCACAGTGGCCGAGGCAAGTACCAAGACAACGATTGGGAACTCTTCGGCCCAGGACGCGGATAGCCGAAAGGTTGCAGAATCCGTGTTGAAAAGCTGGAGGTAAACAGCAACGGCGAGAGGTGCAGAAATCGATAAGAGGAGGCGAATTCCCATATTCGAATCCTAAAATCGACAACTCTTAATTATGATTTCTCCGCTCAATCTCATTTTGCGCCACGACAGTGTATCGGGCGTAGGGAATGGCCTCTAAGCGCGAGAAGGGAATGGGCTCGTCTGTCTCTTCGCAGACCCCATACTCACCTTTATCCATTCGCTCGAAAGCCGCTTCAACCTCCCGCAAGCGCTCCCGTTCCCGCTCTCCGAGTTCCATGATCACTTGCCGCGAATAGGAGTCGGCCGCCATATCAGCAATATCCTGCGTTCCGTCGTCGCCAATTTCCTTGCTCTGCCGTTTGCTTGCTTCGACATCGCCCAAAATTTCTACACGGACTTCCATAAGCCGATTTCGCAAAACTTCCATTTGCTTCTTTTTCAAGTGTTTCACGAACGTCCCTCACAAGACTAATAAAAAGTTATAATCGCCCCCTCGCCTTCAATTTTTCACTTTCAAAAAAAGGGGCGTGCGACCATAGATTTTCTAACCGGTAATAACGGCGAGTTTGTTCCTGGAAAACGTGAACGATTACATCGCCAGTATCAACGAGGACCCACTTGCCCTCGCTCAAACCCTCAACAAACAAGGGATTTTCTCCCACTGCATGCAACGACTCTTCCACTCCTTCGGAAATCGCCTTTACCTGCCTCTGGCTGTTTCCGTGGCAAATGAGAAAGGCATCCACTTCGGCAGAAAGGCCGCGAAGGTCCAAGAGAACAATATCTTCGCCCTTTTTCGACTCTACGGCAGCCCGAAGATGCGAAATCCGTTTGATAAGCGTGTCGATCAGTTCCCTCCCCGGATCTCAGAAAAACGGGCACCTGAGTCCACTGCCCCGTATAAACCACGGCGGATTATAAATAGTTCCACTGAACGAGGCAACAAATACTGCATCGATGCGCTAGCCGCGGCCTTTTGGCGAATATCGGTCGCTGAAATATCAAAGTTCGATATGGTGATGAAATTGATAGTCTTTCTATTTTCAATGATTTGCATCTCATTATCTTCAACCTGCTTGAGAGTTAGCGCGGCGTCTACCCTGGCCAAGGCTCTCTGGGCAGTCTTGAGCAAATCATCAGGCTCCTGACCAATTCGTAATGTTACGCAGAAACTGGCCATTTGCAGGATCTTGTCGGGTTTCCGCCATGTGTGAATCTCAAGAAACGCATCAACACCAACAATAAAATAGAGGCTGTCGCCCTTACAGCTTCCTTCCGAAAGCGCCATGAGGGTGTCAACCGTGTAGGACTTCCCACCCCGCTCCACCTCGATGGGGTCGCATACAAAAGCGGAATTTTCCTCCACCGCAAGGCGGACCATCTCGAGGCGATCAAGAGATGGTGCCACCTCTCCCATGGATTTGTGGGGAGGAAGAGCAGTGGGAATAAAGCGAACATGATCCAGGGTGAGCGCCTCGCCGACCTCTTCCGCCGAGCGAAGGTGCCCGAAGTGAATGGGATTAAAAGTTCCTCCAAAAATTCCGACGCGCAATCGGCCTCCACCGCGGTGTTATTCCGCTCTAAACGATAAGCACCATGTTGTTTCGGTGAACAATTTCATCGTAATCCTTGTGACCGAGAATAGAAACGATTTCTCGCGTATGTTTTCCGGCAATGCCCTGGATCTCTTTGGCGCTGTAGTTGACCAGCCCTCGGCCCAACACCGCGCCGCGCGGACCGCGCAGTTCCACCAGATCCCCAAATTGAAATTTTCCATTAACGTCCAAAACGCCTCTGGGTAAAAGGCTTTTTCCTTTTTTCGCCAGCGCGATAACGGCCCCCTCGTCCATCCGGATCCAGCCCTTCGGAGTGACCGTCGTCCCAATCCACCCTTTCCGACCCGTGAGCGGTTCGCTGTTGGGAACGAAAAGCGTTCCCAAGGCTTCTCCCGCAATGGTACGCTCGATGGACTGGGGGGCACGTCCCCGCACGACCAAAGCGGCGATCCCCACTGTGTTCAGCACCCGGACCGCCTTCAACTTTGTAACCATCCCGCCATGCGCAAGCGGATTGGCGCTTTTATCCGCAGCGCGCACGATCTCATCGGGCAAGCCGTCAATCCGCGGTATCAATTGCGCATCGGGCGACTTTTTCGGATCTGCCGAATAAAAACCATCAACATCAGAGAGAATGATCATCAGACCCGCGCCCACCATTTGGGCAACTTGCGCCGCAAGGGTGTCATTGTCGCCAAAACGGATTTCTTCAACGGAGATGGAATCATTTTCATTCACGATGGGGAGCACGCCCAGCGCAAACAATGTTTCAAACGTGTGGCACGCATTCAGGAAACGAGGACGGGCGTCGAGGTCCGCATGGGTGAGGAGTATCTGACCCACCTCAACGCCTCTTCTTTTGAATGCCCGGCCGTATGCTTCCATCAAGATGGGCTGGCCGATCGCGGCGGCGGCCTGGCGTTGCGACATCCCGCGCGGCACCTGACTCAAATTCAGCCGCTTGATCCCCGCCGCTATCGCTCCCGAGGAAACGAGTACAACATCGCGGCCCGCAGAGCGAAGCGCAGCTACCTGAGATGAGATATTTCCAAGAATGCGGCGGTTCACCCCGTGTTCTGCGGGAGCGGTAAGAACAGAGCTGCCCACCTTTATGACAAGGCGGCGGCTTTGGAGACAAGGCTCGTCCTTGCGATCAAGAAAATCGCTCAAGTTCGCTCAACCCCCCGCAGGGAAGAGATTGACACGAGTTCCAGACCCATGCCGGCAAGCCTCCAGTTGATTCGCAATGCTTCGAATTAACGCAGGAATCCCCTCGCCTCCCAGAGCGGAAATCGGGACCGCTGCAAATCCGCGATCCGCAAGCCCTTGTTGCACATTTGCCAAATGTTCTCGCGCACTCGGAATGTCGAGTTTGGTCAGGACGACCACCCGCGGTTTTTGGGCGAGAGATGCGGAAGAAAGCGAAAGCTCTTCCGAGACAATGTCAAAGTCGGATAATGCTTGACCGGGCGGCACAGAAACATCAAGAAGATGGAGCAAAAGGGAGCACCTGTCCACGTGACGCAAAAAACGGTCGCCCAGTCCTTTGCCCTGGTGGGCGCCGGAGATAAGTCCGGGGATATCAGCGACCACACAGGTACGGTATTCTCCGAGATCAACCATCCCCAAATTGGGTTCGATGGTGGTGAAAGGATAATCGGCGACTTTGGGCTTGCTGGCGGAGATTTTCGAAATCAGAGTCGATTTTCCCGCGTTTGGCATCCCGATAAAGGCCACATCGGCGAGAAGCTTCAACTCCAATTCCAATGTGATCTTTTCTCCTTCCTTGCCTGGCGTGGTTCGCCGAGGGGCTTGGTTCGTGGAACTTTTGAAATGCGCGTTTCCGATCCCTCCGCGCCCGCCATGCGCCACAGTTACTTCCATCCCTTCGGCCGCGATGTCCGCGAGTAGAGACCCCGTTGCGGCGTCCCGGACAAGAACGCCTATCGGAACAGGAAAGATTAGATCCTCTCCGTCGGCACCGTGTTTTTGCTTACCCATCCCGTGCTGCCCGTTTTCGGCGCTCAGAATGGAACGATACCGGAATGGAAGAAGGGTGTTCAGAGAATTTGTGGCCCGAAAAACAACATGCCCACCGCGACCACCGTCGCCACCGTCGGGTCCGCCGCGAGGAATGAACTTTTCGCGGCGAAAACTCAGACAACCGTTGCCCCCCTTTCCGGCAGAAACGGTCACCCTCGCGGTATCGACAAACATGGCAGGTGAAAAGGATGGGAAAGATCCTACTCGTCAGGAATTACGCTGATATGGCGGCGTCCGCGCGCTTTTCTTTTGAATTTCAGCTTCCCGTTGACCTTAGCATACAAGGTGTGATCGTTCCCCAGGCCCACATTGAATCCTGGGTGAAAAACTGTTCCGCGCTGCCGGACGAGGATGGACCCCGCCGTGACCGTCTCACCGTCGAATCGCTTCACACCGAGACGGCGGCCTGCGCTGTCCCGGCCGTTGCTGGAACTGCCGCCCGCCTTTTTATGGGCCATGATTCATTCCTTTCTCAAGGGAGAACTTCCGTCACCTCAACTTGCGTGTACGCCTGACGGTGGCCTCGTTTTCGGCGAACTTTTTTCCGCCTTTTGAATCGGAATGCCACTATCTTTTTCCCACGGCCCTGACCACGGATAAGGCCCTTCACCCGCGCTCCGCTGAGAGACCCAGAATCTGCGATGACGGTTTTGCCGTCCACCAGGAGGCGGATATCGCTCAACTCCACGGGGTCACCCACATCGCCGGGAAGATACTCTAACCGGACAAGATCGCCTGCCTGGAGACGAACCTGCTTCCCTCCTGTATTCACAACTGCGTACACTGAATCACTCCTTGTGGTCTTCGCTGTCACAAAACATTTTAACCCCTGGAGAAAAAGCCACTTTCCCGCAGGTTCTTTCTCAAGGGCCGGTTTACTCGCCCCGCGAAGCGGAATGGTTGAAGCATCATGTGTTTTGTTGCCTTTTCATCCAAAAAAACCGCAATAAAACCCATTTTTCTATCAACCCTGAAAATGAATGTCAATCAGATCGGGGCTTTTCAGTTCACGACTCATAAGGGAGATTAACGCCGACGAATCATTCGGAAGGCAACTTTTGTTTCCTGTACAGATATTACCCTCCTCATCGGGGTATAGCCCTTTTTTTGCACTGTAACCTGAAGCCCGCGCGTAAAATCCAGAAGTTTGTAGGTAAAATTCAAGGTGACCGGGGACTTGCCCTGGAAAACATCGTTGACATAAACGTCGGCGCCGGGGGGATTCGAGGTGACGGTCAGCCGTCCCTTATTAAATTTCTTTACTTTTTCCCCTACATTTTTATCGAACCAGCTGCAGCTAGAGAGGGGAAAAAGCAGGAAAATAACGGCCCAAACCAGGAAAATTCTCCGAGGGCACCTTTGTTTACGAGAAATTTCCATCTTTCATCCTAAAGGCAATATGACGCATAAGCCCCTATCGCCACAAGTTATTAAGTCCCCAGGGTCTTGCTGAGACAAGAAAACCATCTCGGTATTATTCAAGTGATCTTCAAATTACAGCAAATTAGATTACCTAAAAAGCCGTTGTTCCTTTAATGATTTCCCTTCGGCGGCTCCCCTACAATCTGCCTCCCTCTTTCTTCTATCATTTTCAGGAGGATAGTTTGGTCCTCCTCAGCCCCAAACCTCTCGACTCCCTCCTGAAACATCTTGCGTACATGGTCGAGCAAGGGCAGGTCAGCCTCTAGGTCCCCGGCCATATCGGAAGCGGTAGAAATATCCTTGAACATCAAACCCACCGAAAAACCCGAATCGAAAGTGCGGGGCAACAGGAACCAGGGCCATTTCACATTTGTCGCCGAGTTCATCCCGGTCCCCGCGTTGAATACGTCGAGCGCCTTTTCGGGATCGAGACCCGCCTTCACCGCAAGGACAACGGCCTCGAGTGAGCTGAGGAGATTTGCAGCCGAAAGATAATTGTTGATGCACTTCATCATGTGTCCGGACTCGATCGATTCGCCGATGTGGAAAATATTTTTCCCCAGCCGTTCAAGCAGGGGGGTTGCCGCTTCGGCGAGCTCCTCCGGCCCCCCAACCATGATGGCCAACGTACCCGCCTCCGCACCCGCCACCCCCCCCGAGACAGGCGCGCCAAGCATGCGGATGCCCTGCGCCGCCATTTTTTCCCCCAAAACCTTCGTCCGCACCGGGTGGGAAGAACTCATATCGATGAGGACTCTTCCCGGAGCCATGTGCCCCGCGAGACCGTTTTCTCCCTGAACAGCCTCTTCCACGAAGTCGCTATCCGGCAGCATTGTAATCACCACATCCGCTTTCTCGGCCACCTCCGAGAGGCTTCCCGCCGGGAGAACGCCGTCTCCTCTCACCTCCTCCAACGCCTCCGGCCGAATATCGTAACCAACGACGGCATAATCGCCATTTCGAAGGTTCCGCGACATGGGGGTTCCCATCTTGCCGATCCCCACCATACCAACCGTTACCCGTCCGGGAAAAAACAGCTCCATCATGCCGTCGATTCCTTCTGATAAGGCAATAGGTATTTCACGCACCCCACCCGCGGGACATTTTTCCGAAACGAAACCAGAATAGACATGCTTCCGTTCAAACAAGATGATTTGTCAATGCGGCGGTTTTTGATAGAATACACCCGTTTTCCCGCCCGCGGAAAAATTTGAATTGTTCCCGATTCGCCCCTGCGGTCGAATAATATGAAAAAAACCCGTGAAAGTACCACCGCATCAGAAGTCCGGCCGCAAGCCACGGCCGAGGAGGCGGTTCATTTTCTGGAGAACAACCCGGACATATTTATCGACCGCCCGGACCTTCTCGAAAACAGCGGCTTGATGGATGAATCAGGAGCCCCGAAAAACGTCCTCAATCTGAGGGACCGCGTATTTCGCCATCTTAAAAAAGAGCGGGAGGAATTGCTCCACCTCCTTGATCTGGCTATTTCCACGGTCCGGGAGAACGAAAAGATCGAGGCGGATTTTCTCGCCGTTGAAAAGATTCTCTTCCAATACCTTCCTTCTGCGGAAACATTTTCCCGAGTCTGCGAGGAACTCGAGCGGCGTTTCGGCCTTGACCACGCGAGCCTGCTTTTGGCTTCCAACGGAAACGAAAACCGGCGGCTGGCGGCGCAGACCGGCTCATGGCGCATCCGCGAGATGGAGGAAAACATACCCGCGGACGTGGACGGTGCACGCCTCACCGGAAATCTCACCGAAGGGGCGGATCTCCTCTTTCCCGAGAAGTGCCGCGCCGGCCTTCGCTCCACGGCGGTCGTTCCCCTCCGGGAAGAAGAAAAAATTCTCGGATATCTTCTCCTCGGTTCCAGCAACCCCGAGCGTTACAGCGAAAAGATGGACACCCACCTTCTCGAACGCCTCGCCGTACGCCTCACCCTCTGGATAACCCTTTGCCATCTCCTTTCCTCGGAGTCTCTCCGCTAGACGGCGGTGTTGTAGCCGATTCGGTTTCTGTGTGAACCTGGCCGGACCGCCGGCGAGTCCGTTCGCAAGGGGGAAGGAATCCAGCCATTGATGACTGTCAATCCTTCTTATTGGACGCGAGTAATGCCTAATAATTCAACTGTTTACGGAAAAACTCCCGTGAGGGACTGGAAATCATTGCGGAACGCACAACAAGGCCGGCGGGTACGGAGGGGAAAAAAGGAAAGAGAGCGATCACGAAAAATTTTTGCCAAAATCGTATATTGTGAATCGATTGGCACATCCAACCGCCCGTTCGGCAAACGGCGCGCTCCAGCCGATACCGCATCGAAAGCAAGGCCCCGTCGTTCTGCGGTTGGGTCACGCCACCATCACCGAAATGCGTTCGATGAGCGCATCCCGCTCCCAGACGGGAATGCAAAACTTGGACGGGCATCCCTCCCCTGCCCGCAACCCGGGATTAAAAAAAGAAAATACTTCCAATACGCAGAAAAGAGAAGAGAGGAAAAGCGGAATCCGATTCAGCGGGCAGTGTCTATCGCTGCACGAAGTTCCGGGACTCGTTGGTTCTTCGATATGAGCCCTTGGTTTTCGGTCTGAAAAGTCCGTCCTTCCTTACGGCTTGAAAAATTCCTTGTAAATACGACGTGCAAAGGCTAGAATTCACTTCGCTCTTCACGCATCGCGTTCATACAGTCAGGGCCGGGAATGAAAGACTGCATCTTTTGCAAGATCATAGACGGCGAAGTGCCTTCCGAGAAAGTTTACGAGGACGACATCCTGTTCGCTTTCCGGGACGTAAACCCCCAGGCACCGACACACGTCCTCATCGTTCCGAAAAAACACATCGAAACTCTGCTCGAGCTCGGCGAAGAGCATCGGGATTTGATGGGCGCCATCTACCTTGTGGCCAATCACATCGCGCGAAAAGAAAAAATTGCGAAAAAAGGCTTCCGAGTCGTCGTCAACTGCAACGAGGATGCAGGGCAGACCGTCTTCCACCTTCACTTTCATTTGTTGGGCGGGCGCCAGCTCAGCTGGCCGCCGGGCTAGGAAGATTTGTCCGTCAGTCCGCCACCCAACCACCTCCGCAGAGCAGCGCCCCCTCATAGAAGACAGCGGCCTGGCCCGGGGCGACGGCGCCGAGGGCTTCGGGATCATCCGGCAACACCTCGGTGATGCACCGTGACAGAGGAATCCGGCGGCAAGGCTGCGGCCGCTGGCGGTGGCGAACCTGGACGAGGAGGCGCGCGTCCCCGGACGAGGGGGGCAGAGACCAGCGGATGTCCTCCACACGGAAGCTCTCCCGCGCGAGCGATTCTCTCCCGCCGACTACCACGGTTGCCGTTTCTGATTCCAAGCGCACGACGTACCGGGGGCGCTTTCCGGGAAGATCGAGCCCCCGCCGCTGGCCGACCGTGAAGCCGGGAACACCAGCGTGTTCCCCGAGCGCCCTTCCGGTCAAATCGCGAATTTTGCCGGGGCGATGGATTTCCGGGGCGGTCTCGCGGAGAAAGGACCGGTAATCCCCGCCAGGAATGAAGCATATCTCCTGGCTCTCGGGCTTGTCGGCATTCGACAGGCCGAGGCGGCGGGCCATCTCCCGCGTTTCATCTTTACAAAAATCCCCCAGCGGGAACATGGCGAGAGCGAGTTGCGCCTGGCTCATGCCGAAGAGGAAATATGTCTGATCCTTTTCCGGGTCCGCGCCGTGGGCCAGGGTGAGCCGTCCTCCGGACGCCTCTGCGCGCCGGGCGTAATGTCCCGTTGCGAGGCGGGCTGCCCCCAACGCCCGCGCCTTGGAAGCGAGTAGATCAAATTTCACCGCCTGGTTGCACGAGATACAAGGGTTCGGTGTCCGCCCGCGGGCGTATTCGGAAACAAACCGGCCGATCACCTCCTCCCGAAAGGCCTCGCGCACGTCGATAACGTAAAAGGGGATTCCGAGGCGATCCGCCACCGCCCGGGCATCGCCCAGATCCCGGGGCGCGCAACAGCCCCGGTGGAAGGACTCCGCCGCGGGCCGGTCGGCCAGGCGGAGCCCCACGCCGATGGCCTCATAGCCTTGCTCGACAAGCAGGGCCGCGGCGATCGAACTGTCCACGCCACCGCTCATGGCGACGACCACCCTCTCGCGTTTCACAAAAATTCACCTCTCCTTCCACCGCTTGCCCGCGCGGCGGAACGAATCTTAGCAGGTTGGGAATCGCAAGAGTAAACGGGCCGGCTGCCCGGAGGTGGGACTGGCTCAGGCGCCCAGGTAGAACTTCTTGACCAGTTCGTTCTCCCTGAGCTCTTCGGTGTTCCGTCCCTCGAACTCGATAATTCCGTGGACAATGATATATCCCCGGTCGGCGATCTTCGTGGCCTGGTGGAAGTTCTGCTCGGCCATGAGGACGGTCAGATTGTATTCCTCCTTGAGCTCTTTGATCTTGGCGATGACCCGGCTCACGAGGATGGGGGCGAGTCCGACCGAAGGCTCGTCCACCAGCAGCACCTTAGGTGCCGACATGAGCGCCCGCGCCACGGCGAGCATCTGCTGCTCGCCGCCGCTCATGCTGCCAGCGAGTTGCCTTTTCCTCTCTTCTAGTACGGGGAACGCATCAAAACAAAAGCGGAGGTTTTTCCCGAGTTCCTCCCGCGCCTCCATCCGATAAGCCCCGAGATGGAGGTTTTCCTCAACCGTGAGCTTCGGGAAAAGGCGTCTTCCCTCGGGCACCATGCCGATCCCCAGGCTCACGATCTCCTCGGGGCGTTTTCCCACAAGGTCGATCCGCTCCCCGTCGTGCTCAAAATAAATTTCCCCGGAAAAAGGCCGGAGAATACCCATGATGCATTTGAGCAGGGTGCTCTTGCCGTTCCCATTGGTACCGAGCAAGGCCACGGTCTCACCATCGTTCACTTCGACCGAGACCCCGTGGAGAACCCTGACCGAGCCGTAGCCCGCCACGATGTCCTTAACGACAATCTTATTCCCCAAGGTAGGCTTTCTCCACTTTCGGATCATTCACGATTTCTTGGGGCGCTCCCTCGGCAATTTTCACTCCCGCGTCAAGAACGGCGATCCGTTCCGAAAATTGCATGACCGCCCGCATGATGTGCTCGATCATGATGACGGTGATCCCTTGCTCGTTCAGGCGGAACAGGATCGCAAGCACATCGTCGAGCTCTGCGCTCGAAAGGCCAGCCATCACCTCGTCCGATATGAGCAACTCGGGCTTCGCGGCCATGGCCCGGGCAAGCTCGAGTTTGCGCATCTCGATTTGGTTCAGGCCATCGGGGAGAAGGCTTGCCTTGTCAGCCAGACCGATGATCTCGAGGATCTCGATCGCTTCTTCAACGAGGTTTACCCCGTGTTCTTTATGGTGCGCCGCGTACTCCAGGGGGATGCACACATTTTCCAGTACCGTCATGGTTACGAACGGTTTGGGGATCTGAAAGCTCCTGACGATTCCCAACCGGGTCCGCTGATACCCGGGCAAGGAAGTGATTTCCGAACCCTTGAATCGAATGATTCCGCCGTCGTTGCGGAGGGCACCCGAGACGCAGTTGATGAGGGTGGTTTTACCCGATCCGTTGGGTCCGATAAGGCCGAAGCGCTCTCCCTGGTTCACGTGCAGGCTAACTTCTGTGAGTGCCTGGAAACCGCCGAATCGCTTGGTGACATTCTGGACTTCAAGCAACTTTTGAGTCATGAGACACGCATCCTTTTCATGACCCGCTGAACGAGACCGACGATCCCTTCCGGCGCAAGGATGACGAACGCAACGAGGACAACCCCCACAATCAACAGGTTCAGTTCGGAAGATATCGTGACCGTGGCAACCTGCTGCGCCGTTCCCAGCAAGATCGCCCCCACAACAGGACCCGCCCAGGTTGTCGTTCCGCCAATCATGGGCATGGCGAGGCTGTTTACGGCATAGTCCAGGTTAAAAGCGGAGGAAGGCTCCACATAGGTAACATAGTACGGGAAGGGGGCCCCGGCCACGCCCATAATGGCTCCGCTCACCGTGGTGGCGAAAAGCTTCAACCGCAGGACCGGAACTCCCATGCACTCGGCTGCCTCCTCGTTGTCCCGGATTGCGGCGAGCCCTCTTCCGATCCAGGAATTTTCGATAAACCAGGCGATACCCACCGCCGCGACGGCGAGGATCGTCATCACGACGAAAAGGAATTCCACATAGTTCGAGAAAAAGAGAATCTGCCTGGGCCGAATGGCATAATACCCCGTCGCGCCTCCGACGTAATTCCAATTCATCATGAAAGTTTGCAAGACGACGGCCAGGGCCAAGGTTGCGATAGAAAAATACACTCCCTTGAGCCGCAGCGTGAGATAACCGATCCCCAAGCCCAACAGCCCCGAGACCAACCCCCCCGAAATGAGCATTACGACTAAAGGCGCTTTGAACGCCTTAATCAACACGACGGCCGTATAGGCCCCCATGGCAAAAAAGGCTGCCGTCCCGAAATTCACATACCCCGTGTAACCGCCCAAGATATTCCACGCGGTCGCAAGGAGAATGTACTGGAGGACAACATAAGTGGCGAAATAATAGTACCGATTCTCGACGTATCCCGTCAGGGCAAAAACCAGCAGGATGATTGCAAACGCCGCCAACAGAAGAAATTTATTTTTCAAACCCTACCTCCCAAAAAGACCGGAAGGCCGAACCGCCAGAACGATCAAAAGAATCCCGAACGAGACCGCCAGTGACCAGGAGGGTCCGTAAAAGGTGGCGGTGAAGCTCTCCGCCACACCGAGGATGAGCGCCGCAAAAAGTGTCCCGCTAATGCTCCCCAGGCCGCCCAAAACAGTAATGGCGAAAACCCGCCCAATATATTCCCGGCCGATGGAAGGCTCGACAGGTCCAATGATGATCAAGAGCGCACCTGCAAGACTCGCTGTGGCGATTCCCAAACCGAATGCGATGGTTTTAATCTTGACGGGATCGGCCCCCATGAGCTGAAGCGCAAGGCTATCCTGCGAAACGCCCATGATGGCTTTTCCGTAGAAAGTTTTCGAAAGGAAAAAATATAAGACCAAAGTCAGGCAAACACCCACGACGAAAGGAATGAACAGCCGGGGCGCAAAACCAATACCGCCAATATGGAAGGATTTTCCGATGTAGGGCGCCTCGACCAGCCGGTAGTCAACGCCGTATTGCAGGATCAGGGCCACCTCGATGATGAAAAGAACCCCGAAAAAAAATACCAGACCCCGCAGGGCTTCCGCTCCTTTTTTCTCAAAGCTG
>CAZUHN010000216.1:0-18073 GCA_964620535.1 uncultured Nitrospinaceae bacterium
TCTGCTCCGCGGTGTGGCGCTTCTTGGGCATAAGCCTTCCCCCTCGGTTGCCGTCCAGAACCGAAACTATATCGAAAATCCTCTCATTCGGCCTGGACCGGTTTTGGGGGGGCAGGTCAATTAAAGAAGTGATTAAGAGAATACTTTGTGCTATATTTCCCGTATTGTCTAAGAGGAAATAACTTTTCATATCTCTGCAGTTTACATTCGTCCAACATCACGTGGACTGGGCGCGTGGGGTTGCACCCTTCGGTGTGTTTCGACAGCCTAGTTTTTCGGGTTTTGACATTTAATCGGCGTGCCGATCGGCGAACTCCTTTATTGTTCGCGGTTTTTTTTAAGTTGGTTCAATTCACTCGTTGGAGAATATCATGTCACTTGGAACGGATCTTCGTGCTCTAGTGTCAAAGGAGCGCCTCCGACGGTTCGTAGAGGGGATCACTCGTTTCGAACGCCCCTCGGGCACGCCCGGAGAAATGCAGGCACTAGAATTCATGAAGAGCGAACTAAAGAAATCAGGGGTCGAAGGTGAGATCATTCCCCTTACCGCCTGGATCAGCATGCCGAAAAGCGCCTCTCTTGATGTTCTGGCGCCGGAGAAGTTTTCTATCCCGTGCAAAACGCGGGCGTTCAGCCCCACCACACCGGAGCAGGGAGTGGAAGGTGAGTTGATTTACGTTGACACGGTGGCGGAAACCGGCAAAGCGACGAGCATATTCGAGTATCGGGGAAAAGAAACCGATGGCGCTTTTGCGGAAATCGACGTAACAGGAAAGATGGTTCTTTCGCGAAGCGGCGGCCCGGACGGCTACTACGCGGCGCAAAACGCCGGGGCATTGGGCCAAATAGCTCTATGGCCAAGCGATGAAAACGTCATCCACGAAATGACCGTAAATGGAGTTTGGGGAACGGCCACGCCGGACACGGCCTCCCGCCTCCCCCGAATGCCTACCGTAACAGTCAATAACGACGATGGCGAACGCCTCGTCGCACTATGCAATAAGGGGCCTGTAATAGTCCGGTTGGGCGCCAAAGCCAATACGAGATGGGAAACGATATATTTGCTCACCGCGCTCATTCCTCCTTCGACAGGAAGTCCTCTTTTCACCATGGTGGGTGCGCACCACTGTTCATGGCACTTCGGTTGCACAGACAACGCGACTGGAGACGCCTGTCTTCTGGAACTAGCAAATAACATCAATCAAAGACGAAGCGATCTCAAGCACGGCGTTCGATTTTGCTGGTGGCCGGGCCATTCGCAGGGAAGGTACGCCGGGTCTACATGGTTTATCGATAACCATTTCGAAGATTTGAACAAAAACTGCATTGGGTACCTCAACATAGATTCACCGGGCGTGAAAGGTGCGACGGAGTATGAGGGGCGGTACATCATGGCAGAAATTGAATCGCTCGTTCTTGGTGCCATCAAAAAAGTGACCGGCCAAGACGCCCCAATCAAGCGGCCTTACCGGGCCGGGGATCAGTCCTTCCTCAACGCCGGCCTCACCTCGATGGGAGCCTACAGCATGCTTCCAGCATCAAGTCCGGACCGGGCCCTTGTCGGCGGCTGTGCCGGCGCTTGGTGGTGGCACTCGGAGGAAGACACCATTGATAAATGGTCAGATGAAGTATTGACACAAGATACCGAAATTTATTTGGAACTTCTTGCCGGGCTCTCGACGAGTGCCGTCATTCCTTTCGCGATAACAAATATTGCAAATCATTTGGCCGAACGTGTAAACGAGATTGAAAAAGAAGATGATACGGGTTTCGACATGTCCCAGGCAAGAAAATCCATCGCGAATTTCAGGGCACAAGGGGAAAAACTCGCGGAGGTGATTCCCGGAGTGACAGACGGAGACGACGTAGCGCGGGTCAACAGCACGCTTCTTTGTGTTTGCCGGACCATGAACAGTGTTCTCTATTCTGTGGCAGGAAACTACGAACAGGATTCAGCCCTGCAGCAGCCCGTTTTGCCGAGCCTCAGCAAGTTGTTCTCTCTCGGATCGATGGACTCCTCCTCTTCGGATTACCATTTTCTAAAAACTTATCTTGTCCGCGAAAGAAATCGTTTGGCAGATACGTTGGACCGTTCAGCGCGCCTCATGTCAGATACCGCGGAAATCGTAAAGTCATAGTAAAGTACACGGAGAGGTTCTATGCGAATCATCAAAGCCAATGTCTGGGAGGTCACAACTTCCACCTCGGGCAGACCCTCAACGAGATACGGAAGTGGCGTGAAGACGTTGAGCCGGGTTCTCTTGAAGGTCCAGGATGAGGATGGAAACGCGGGTTGGGGCGAGACATCTCCGCTTCCGGACTTTACCGGCGAGACCGCAGCGAGTTCGGCGGCTGTCCTCCGGCCGGCGATGAAAAAATTAGAAAGGACAAGTATTGACGATCCTGCCACCGCGGTTGATTCGTTAGCGGACTTTTCCCGCGCCCCGGCGGCCCGCGCAGGACTCGAGATGGCGATGCTGGATCTTGAGGGCCAAGCCGGAGGGTGCTCTTTGTCCGCGAGGATGGGCGGGGAGAAAAGATCCGAAGTCCGGGTGACCCGTCCCTTTGGAATAACCCAAATCCCGGAAGCGTTGGAAAAAGGCCGAGAGTATTTCGAGCAAGGAATTCGAACCTTCAAACTAAAAGTAGGAGTGGATTCCGACACGGACGCGGAGCGCGTCCTCGCCCTCCGAAATGAATTTTCCAAGGATGTGACGATGCGCGTAGACGCAAACGGAGGTTTCGTGGCTTCCGATGCACTTCGTTTTTCAGAAAAAATACGAAAAGCCGGTTTTGAGTATTTCGAGCAACCCGTCGCGCCGGAAACCGAGAACATTGTGGACACATTCCGGGAAATTCGAAAAATGGGCATTCCTGTGGTTGTGGATGAATCTATTTTCTCGGCCGAGGACGCCCATAGGCTGATCGACGCGGAGGCCGTCGATGGTGGTGTGATCAAGATGATCAAATTCGGGGGCCCTGCGGCGTCTAAAAAAGTTGCGTCTGTATTCGAGAATGCGGGTGGATTCGCGGTCATTGTATCCACATTCGAATCCTACGTCGGAAAAGCCGCAGGCCTTGCGATTGCTCTCTCCATTGAGGGGGAAGAGCACGCCCACGAGCTTGGTTTCTTGCCCTTTCCGGCGGATTTTTCGGGCTGGCGTCACCGCTTTGATAATGGCAAACTCATTCACAACCAGGGAAAAGGACATGGCGGTTGGGGCATACCCCAAAAACTCGACACCTTGGCGCAGTCTGCGGCCTGACCCTGGGATATCTGTGCCAGAAGTGTAAGGTGTAACTTTCCATTCGTTTAAGGAGACCACAGTATGAAAAGACTCACAAGATGGATCGTAATTGCCTTGGTGGCGTCCCTCGCCATTCCCTCCGCCGTGCTCGCGGCGAAGAAAACCCTCCGGTTTCCCCTTCGAGGGAACCCTGCTCCCTGGCCTGTTTCCCAGCCGAGCCTGGTCAACTCCATCATGGTCTTTAAGGTGTTGTTCAACAGTATGGTGAAATTCAGCGCAAAGGATGGGACCACCATCGTTCCCGACCTCGCCGTAAGCTGGGAGCACAGCCCGGATGTGAAGGTGTGGACTTTCCGTCTACGGAAAGGCGTGAAATGGCATGACGGAAGGCCTTTTACCGCAGAGGATGTCAAATTCAACTACGATGTCCACAGGAACAAAAAATTCCGCTCCCGCATGAACAGGCAGGTGAAGAATTTGACCAAGGTCGAAATCCTCGATTCCCATACCGTCCGGTTTACCTTCTCAGAGCCTATCGCGGCTCTTCTTCCGACCATGGCGTACAACGTTCCTGTCTTTCCAAAGCATCTTCTCGCGGGGAAAGACCTGAAATACCCCGGCAAAACCGCCCAGGCCTTCCTCGAGAATCCCATCGGAACGGGTCCCTACAAGTTCAAGGAATTCAAGCGGGGAAGCTACTTCCTGGTCGAGGCGAACTCTGATTACTGGGATGGGAAGCCCAAGATCGGTGAGGTTTACTTCAAGGTTTTGCCCGACTTGAATGCGCAGGTCGCCCAGCTGAAAGCCAACGAGCTTGACGTCGTCTGGGAGGTTGAACCCAGCCTTATTGATGCGGTCAAGGGCATCCCGAACGCGAGGATTCACAAAAAAGAAGCCCCCTACTATAACTGGTTCCTCATGAACCAGAAGCATTCTCTCTTCACGGACAGGCGAGTCCGCCAGGCGATCGCGATGGCCTTCGACAAAGATACCATCGCCAACAAGATCCTCAAGGGGATGGTGATGCCGGCGGTGGGACCGGTCCAGCCGGCCATCAAGTGGGCCTACCCGAAGAACGTAAAGGGACTACCTTACGACCCGTCAAAGGCCAAAAGACTCCTCGCCGAAGCGGGGTGGAAGCCGGGTTCGGACGGAATCCTCCGCAACGCCAAAGGCGAGAAATTCGCCTTTGAGATTAGCGGCGACAAGGGTAACCCTACCCGCGAGTTGATGTTCCAGGTGTGCCAGCAATACCTGCGGAAGCTCGGGATGGACGTTTCCGTCAAACTCTACGAGTTCAACAACTTGATGCGCATTTACAGGGGTGGGACATTTGCCACGCGCTTCGCCTACTGGATCACGAAGCCGGACCCGGACGTGACCGACTATTTCGGCACGGGCGGCGCGTTGAACTTCATCAAGTATTCCAATCCTGCGGTGGACAAACTCCTGAAGGAAGGGAATTCCACCTCCGACAAAACAAAGCGCGCGGCGGTCTACAAAAAAGTCCAAAAGATGCTGGCCGATGACGTGCCGGGCGTTTATATGTATTACAAAACCGAACATATCGCAGTCAATAAGCGAATCAAGAATTATCCAGAGATTGGCGTCCGTGACTGGCTACTCTATGTGGACAAAATGGATATTTCTGACTAGCGCGGATAAGGATTAGACGAAGGTTCAATCCAATGCCGAAGTACCTGGGCGGCAGGATCATCCAGGGCGTTATCCTGGTAATCCTCGTGAGTGTGATAACGTTCCTGGTGATCCATGCCGCCCCGGGCGGGCCCGAGATGCTCGCCGACCCCGATCTCTCAAGAGAAGAAGTTGCGTCTCTTCAAGCTATGCTGGGGTTGGACGCGCCGATTCACGTTCAATACGCGCGGTGGGCTTTCAAGGTTATATATGGTGAACTCGGCCGTTCCTACAGTTACGGCGTTCCGGTCATTCGGCTCTTACTGGAGCGGCTGCCGAATACTCTGCTCCTTTCCGGATTTTCCCTAGTATTATCCGCCTTGGTCGCCATACCGCTGGGAATCCTCGCCGCGATTAGACGCGGCACTCTGACCGATCATCTCGCTGTGGGGCTTAGCATTGTTGGGATCGCTGTACCTGTTTTTTGGCTCGGAATCATGCTCATTATCGTATTCGCCGTGAATTTGAAATGGTTCCCGACGGGAGGAATCGGCACCTTGGGGGAAGTTTTTTCACTTCCCGATTTTCTGAATCATCTCATTCTGCCGGCAATCGTTCTGTCCACACCCATCACGGCGCAACTTTCCCGCTACACGCGTTCGAGCTTCATCTCAGTCCTTTCGGAGGATTACGTACGTACCGCGCGCGCAAAAGGGTTGTTGGAATATAGGGTCATTTTGGCCCACGTCTTCCGGAACTCTATGATTCCTGTTGTTACCGTCTTGGGAACTATCATTCCGCGTGTGTTTGGGGGGGCAGCGATTACAGAGGCGATATTTTCATGGCCCGGTCTTGGTCGGCTTGCCGTCGAGGCTGCGTTCCAAAGGGATTATCCCATCGTTATGGGCGTTACGCTTATGATTTGTACTGTCGTAATCCTTACGAATATCTTTGTTGATGCTTGCTATGCCCTGATTGATCCCCGTGTTGTTGTGGGAGAGAAACGATGACAACGGATTTGGCGAATACGGAGGTTGCCGAATTTCATTCTTCCCACAAGGAAACCCTTTCACCAACGGGATTTCGCCGGATATCCATAAAACTTTTTCAAAACAAATTTGCTATTGTGGCGATGTTCATTCTCTTCATCGTTATTTTTAGTTCTATCCTTCTTCCCGAACTTGTGACGCTCGAACCTGAGGAAATGGACTTTACGACAATTCTCGCTCCGCCGTCCGCGGATCACATTTTTGGAACGGATGAAGCGGGGAGAGATGTCTTTGCGCGGCTGGTATACGGAGGTCGAATTACCCTACTGGTCGGGTTTGTGTCCATTCTCGTCGCCGTTGTACTCGGCATTCTTCTCGGCGGGATATCGGGATTTGCCGGAGGCGCGGTGGACCATGTCATCATGCGATTTACGGATGCCCTGATGTCTCTTCCCTTGTTCTTCATTTTGCTCGTTGTCTTGTCCGTATTCGGAACAACGATCTTCAATATTACAGTTACAATCGGAGCGACGAGCTGGATGGTGATCGCCCGCGTCGTACGCGGCGAAGTCCTCAAAGTCCGGGAACTCATTTACGTTGAGTCGGCAAGAGCGATGGGCGCCACTGAGGTATCTGTCCTGATCCGGCATATCATTCCCCAGACCCTGCCCTCCGTAATCGTCGGAGCAACGCTGGGCCTGGCGTACGCCATTCTCCTGGAGTCGGTCTTGAGCTACCTGGGCCTCGGCGTACAACCGCCGACCCCGAGTTGGGGAAATCTTCTTTATGGAGCCCAGGCGCAGCTTTGGACCCACCCCCGGCTCGCCATTATTCCCGGAGTCATGATCTTCATCGTATCTTTGGGATTCAATTTCTTGGGAGAGGGCCTGCGAGACTCCATGGATCCCACATTGCGATAACATCGGAGGGAATTCGATGAAACTCGGCCTCGCAACAATCGGTCAGACGCCCCGTTCTGATCTGGTACCCACCATCCGTGATCATGTAGGCGATTCGATCGAGATCGATGAACGCGGTTTTCTCGACGGGAAAACAGACATGGAGATCTCCGCCCTCGGCCCCAAAGGGAACGGACCTCATCTCGTGACGCGCCTGCGCGACGGAAGCGAGGTCCCTCTCGCGAGGGAAGGAATCCTTGAAGAAATACAAAAAGTGGTAAACGTCCTTGACAAAGAAGGGGCGGACGTCATTGTGGTGCTTTGCGGCCACGATTGGTCCAAAGTGAAGACCCACGCTCTCATCGTGAATCCAGGGGTTGTTTTTCCGAGTATCGTTTCTGCTCTGGCAAAGGGGAGAAAACTTGGAATCATCAAGCCCTCTCCCAGCCAGGAAGCGCACGCCGTCAAGCAGATGAACGATTACGGCGTGGAGAATTGCGCCGCGACATCGGCTTCGCCTTATACGGGCGAGTTACGTCTGGAAGCCGTTCGCCAGGCAGCGAGAAAACTCCGGGAGGAAAACGTAAACCTCGTTTGGATGTCATGCGTCGGAATGGACGAAGAGATGCGCACTGTTGTACTTGAGGAAATAGGCCGTCCCGTTCTGCTGGCGCGCTCCGTCATTTCGAAGATCATCGCCGAAACGGTGGCCCCCCTCGCGGTGGCCGCGTCTTCCTAAACAACCATTCAAGCTCTCGTTTTCGGCTCCCACTCCTTTTGCGCATCCCAGCGCTCCCAGTGTGTTTTTTGGCACGATGGGATTCGGCGGGTGGATCCGTATTTTTTCTCGGTGTGCCCAATGGTGACGATACAGCAAGTACGGAAGGATTCGGGTACGCCGAGCAGCTCTTTTACCTCCTTCTCGTAATAGCTGTGGAGGGAGGTGGGACATGCCCCCAATCCCCGGATCATGCAGGCAAGAAGAATGTTCTGCATAGCCGGAAAGATGGAGCCATAGAGAGAATTCATCGCCATCACAGGCGAGCCAGTATGAACGTCGGATGAGGAGCGCTCGTCCGCCAATATCATGAGCATGAGGGGGATCTTATGAAAATTGCGTTGGTAATCACCCATGTTCGGGTTTTTTGACCAACGCTCCACCTGCCGGATGGCCTCGGGCAGACCCTTTTCGGCCAAGGCCCGCACGCGCCCCTGATAGGCTTCAAAGGATTTCAAAAAAAAGTCACGAATCTTGATCTTGGTCTCCATCTCGCGGATGATGAGAAAGGCCCAGGATTGCCGGTTCCCTCCGCTGGGAGCCTTCACGGCGGTATCCAGAAGAAATTGGATATCCTCCTCACTGACCGGCTCATCGGTGTACTCCCTGATGGCCCGTTGGTTGTACAACGCTTCTTGAAGACCCCATTCTTTCAAGATCGCCCTCCTTTCTTGATCCTCGATGAATCGCGGACCCAGCAAACGGCTGGAATCGCTACGGCGGCGCGAAAATCCGTCTCTTGTCTCAGTTGATATTTCATCTTAACATCGGACTGCAAGTCCTAAACAGAACTCATCTTCGATGTGATAGGATTTTTTATGTCCCTCACTCTCGGAATTCGTCTCCCTCCAGCAAATAGGTCTCCCATCGAAATGGCGGAGATCGCCCAGGATGTCGAACGGGCCGGCTTCGAAACCACGTGGGTAACGGATACACCACTCATCGCCGGCCGCTGGGGAGATGCGTTCGTCTACCTAACCGCCATCGGCATGCGAACAGATTCGTTGAAGGTCGGCATCGCCGTGACCACCCCGTATATGCGGCAACTAGAGGCTACGGCCGCCGCCGCCGCGAGCCTCTACGACCTCGCGAGGGAGCGGTTCATCCTTGGGATTGGGTCGGGCGGGTCTGCCGCTAGGTCGCTCGGGATGCGCCACGGGAAGCTTGCGGATCTCCGCGAATACGCAACCGCGCTTCGGACGCTTTTCCGGGTGGGTGCGGTGGAATACAAACAAAGACGAATCGAGTTTCACCCACCTCGGTCCATCCCCATCTACATGGCCGCCCAGGGGCCGAAGTCCATCGAGCTCGCCGGCGAGGTCGCAGACGGCGTTATCATGCAAGTGGGCTTGAATCGGAAGACCGTGGCTTGGGGGCTTGAATGCCTTCGCAAGGGGGCGGAGAAGGCGGGCCGTGATTTCAATGAAATCTTCCTTGCAATGTCGGTGCACTGCTGCGCGCTTCAGGACCGTGAAAAGGCGCTGTCGAAGGCGCGCCATCTTATGGCTGCCTACCACCTCTCTTCTCGCCACATCCTCAAGATCGCGGGGCTTCCCCAAAAGCATCCGCCGAAAGACATGCATGTATATCCGGACCTGAGCCACGCCTATGATCTCATTGAGGCCTCGCGGGTTTCTTCTTTTATTCCGGACGAGGTGGTGGAGTCTCTCGCCCTCGTTGGGCCGCCGGAGTGCTGGGTGGAAAAGCTGCAAATGCTTTCGGAGTTGGGTGTACGCCACGTTCTTCTTCGCGGTCCCGACTCGTATAACTCTCCAACGGATGAGATCGCTTTTTGCCGCGACGAGATTATTCCAAGGATTCGAGATTGTTGAGTGAAAACCGCAAAACGATAATGCATACATCTTAATTTCGTGGAAGGTACTTCACAGGCGTCCTTATGCCATTTGAGATAGAGCGGTTTCTGTAATTTCCCGGGCCTCCTCCAACGTATCCACCAGACGGTTCCGTTCCCGGAAAAGCTGGACAATGAGAAATTCCGGTTCATCGGCTCCCGATAGACCGCGGGCCGGATCCAGTCCCGGAAGAAGAGGTTGGGATGTGGCGGGGTCCTGTTCGTAGGGCCCTCCCGCAGTAAACAGGACGCAGATGAGCTTTTGGCTTAATTGCCGAAGGGATCGGTTCACGAGGCGAGTGCGATCTGCGTCGAGTTCACCGGAATCCCCAATTTCCTTCATCAAATTATTCGCCGCCGAAACGAACCTTGTGGCCGCCTCCGTCGATTGCCCCAAATCAAAATCTCCCCCAGCTTCCACCGAAAGATTTTTCAGTTCCGAAAGGATTTTCTCTCCGAGTGCCGCCGGATTCAATGGAAGAATCGGTCGGTTGAGAAGATCAACGACGGCTGCGGCGTGAACGCGGGTGTGCTCGGCCATGAGTTTTCTGTCGATCTTGTCCAAAGTGTCATCACGATGATGCCAATACCAGGGAAGCCCGTTCGGAGGTTTATGGGGAGGCCAGTCATCGGATTCGGGAACCAAAGAGGCGCGAAGGGCAAACGAGGGGACGCCGAGCCCCCAAAAAGATTGGTCCGCATTCCGGCCGGGCGGCTTGGGAGATGCGTCCTGGGCCGTTTCGCTCTGGAGAGTCTGATGGGCCCATTGGGCAATGTCCGCGGTTGCGAGCAGGCGGAAAACGCGCCCGTCCCGAAATCCCGCCTGATCGACGTTCAAATGCGCGACGCAACCCTCCTTGAGAAGATCCCAAAAACGGTCGACGTACCAAGAAGATCCCGAATATCGACCGTGGGAATGACCGATCCAGAAAACCAGACGAAGGTCCCTGCGGAGATTTTCTCGCAACCGGTGGACGGTACGAGCAACTTCCATCAGAAGTACGTCGCCCGTGCCATTATCCATCGCCCCCATGTACCAAGAATCTAAATGTGCAGAAATCAAAACAAATTCCTTCGATCCATCCTTTCCCGTGGGCTCTCCACTAGCGCGGACTACCGCCTCCGGCATCTCAACGGGGCGCCACCGGGTATCCACTATTGCCCGAAGCCGGAGGCTGACCTTCCTCCCATCCCGCAGGGCCTCGACGAGGGGGGCGGCAGCGCTTCGGGCGATGGTGGCCACGGGAGTTCGGGGAAGCCGATCGGCGGTTTGGGGAGAGGGTGTCCCCCAAACTGAGGAGACCGTAAGATCGTGGATAATTTCGCCGATGTTCGCATATACCTGGGCGATGGCTCCTGTGCTCTCCAATTTGTAAAACATATCAGGAGATACCATTCCATCGATGAGGGCCACCTTGCCATCCAGCGATTCCGTCGGTTCGCCTTTCGGACTGACAAGAACCGCCTTTCCTCCCACACCGGAAGCTTCCGTCGACGCCCCGAAGCTATGCGTCGTACAAGGTATAGACAGTTTCTCAGGCTCAAGGACCTCAAGGCTCGCTTCCTGAGGCAAACTGAGATAAGAATTGAACTTGTGCAGAGTCGTCGGAACACCTTCTTCTTCTAGCCGATTTTGAATATACCGGGCCGCCTCCCATTCCCCTTCGGTGCCGGAAAATCGCTCCCAACGACAAAGCGCCTCAAGATCCTCCCAAAGGCGAGTCTCTGAGATCAATTTTTTTGCCTCTTTTACGAGTTCCTCGTTTTTCACTTGTCCGCCTCCGCTTAATTTGGTGCAAAATTATGTATTACTTTTCCGCTTGCCTTAATCCCCTTGAGAAGAAGTCGAGCGAGAGATTTTCGTTAGGAACGCGATTCGTCCCATCGTAGTTGGAGTAAACGAACTTAACCATCAGTATCCCGAGAAACTCGTTGAAAATACAACTGGAGTTCGAACTGACCTGCCTCTGATAGTGGTACCACCCCTTATGTTAGTCCTTCAGCCATCTCCTCCGGAAAGTCGCAATCCAGCCGAGCATATACTTGCCCCGAAACCCGTTATTGGGGACCATATAGAAATGATTTCGGGTACGGTGCACGTATCTGTTTAACAGTTGGCGGAATATCGCCGACCGGCGGACATCATCCGGCGCGGGGGCATTCTTTCCTGCGCCACACCGAATGCAGATGCATAAAAGAGAGGAAACCACCTTGAAAAGAATATTGAGATCCGCACTGGTCCTGGGAGGGTTGCTTCCCGCGCTGTTTTCGCTGGATGCCGCCGCCGGGCACGAGCATAAAGCGGAAGATCATCAAGTCAAGCAACATTCCGGAGTCGAAGGGAAAACCCCCATCCGCACTACCATGGAGGAACTCCACCGCCACGGCGGGACGCCTTCCAGCTGGCGCTTTCAGGTTCCGGAGGGTGACCCGGACGAAGGAAGGCGCGTGTACGTAAAGCTCGAATGCTTCGCCTGTCATAACGTGCGGGGGGAGAAATTCCCTCGGAGCGATCCCAAGCCCACCGACAAAGGCCCCGACCTCACAGGGATGGGCGTCCATCATCCGGCCGCGTATTTCTTCGAATCCATCCTCCATCCCAACCGAGTGATCGTCGAGGGGCCGGGCTACATCGGCCCGGACGGACTTTCGATCATGCCGAGCTACAACCACCTCCTCACGGTGGACGACGCGGTGAACCTCGTGGCCTATATCAGGGGCCTCAAAGGAAGCTGCGGGCACGCTTCCCACATGCAGGGAAAGTCCATGGCGAAAGAAGCCCAACCCCACCATTCAGACAAGATGGCCCGAACCCCGAAGGGCGCCATCCACCTTCGAATCAAGGACCAAAAAATCGCGGGCGCTTCCCGGACGATACGCGTCACCCAAGGAGACATGGTGCACCTGCGGTTCATGTCGGATGAGGCGACGGATCTTCACTTGCACGGCTACGACATCGAGAAGCTGGCGAAGCCGGGCGCGCCCGCCGCCTTCTCCTTCAAGGCCACCGCCGTCGGCCGGTTCCCCATCACGTCCCACGGAGCGAAAGGACACGGGCACGTAGGAGAGGGCTCAAAGCAAAAAGGCCATCGGGAAACCACCCTCATCTACCTGGAAGTTCACCCCCGCTGAGGAAAACGGCATGCAAAACGCGTTTCGGATTTGTCTGATCGCCCTGGTAGCCCTTCTGGGCGCCATTGGGGGGGCGCCGCCGGCCTACGCACACGGCTTCGGGCAGCGCTACGACCTTCCCGTCCCCCTCTGGCTCTTCATCACGGCGGCGGGGGCGGCGGTGGGCGTTTCCTTCGCGGCCGTAGGCCTGTTCGTCCGAGCCTCGCGGGAGGGATATTCCTACCCCCGATTCAACCTTCTCCGTTTTCACCCCATTCGCCTCCTGCCCCACCCGTACACGCTATTTGTTTGCCGGTTGGTCTCGGTCGGCTTGTTCCTCCTGATCCTGCTTACCGGCTTCTTCGGAGATGAAAATCCCTCCCGGAATCTGTCCACCGTGATGGTTTGGGTCATTTGGTGGGTCGGGCTGGCCTATGTCTGTGCGCTGACGGGAAACCTCTGGGCGCTGATCAATCCCTGGAAGATCCTCTTTACCTGGGCGGAGTCGTTGCATCGCCGCTTTGGCTCCGGCGGGGAGATTTCGAACAAATTCCCCTATCCTGAATGGCTGGGGGCGTGGCCCGCGGTCATTCTTTTCCTGGCCTTCGGGTGGGTGGAGATAGTATGGGGCGAAAGCGACACGCCCTCTCAGCTTGCCTTCGCGGCCGCCTTCTATTCTCTCATCACCTGGGCGGGAATGCTTCTCTTCGGCAAGGAGGAATGGCTTCGAGGGGGGGAAGCTTTTTCTGTGGTATTCGACCTTCTCTCCCGGTTCGCCCCGACCGAGGTCCGGATCACCAATCCTGTGATCTGTGCTTCCTGCCCCAACCGCGATGCGTTGCACCGGGAGGGGAACTGCGTCAATTGCTACGATGGATTCGGGCGTGCGGGGGCGAAAGAGCGGGAGTGGAACCTTCGCCCTCCCGCAGCGGGCCTTTGGACCGCCGAGGCGGTCCACCCTTCTATGGTGATGCTGATCCTCGCGGTCCTCTCCACGGTAACGTTCGACGGGTTCACCGAAACTTCATTGTTTAATAATATGCGGAGCGGGCTTTACAACTACTTGCAATGGACGGGTCAGGATGCGCTATTGTACGCGGACACTCTGATGCTGCTCAGTTTTCCCCTTCTGTTTCTGGGGGTCTATTCTCTCTTCTGCGTTTTTATGACCGCCGTTAGTGGCAACGTTCTCTCCCCGGGCCGCATGATCCGGATCTTCATCTTTTCCCTTGTCCCCATCGCAGTCGCCTATCACTTGGCGCACTATCTTTCCTTTCTCCTGGTTCAGGGGCAGTTCATCATTCCGCTTCTCTCCGACCCCTTCGGATTCGGATGGAACCTTCTAGGCACTGTGGGATACCGGGTTCAAATCGGAATCGTGGGGGCGCGCTTCGTTTGGTACGCGTCGGTGTCCGCGATTGTGACGGGCCACATCATCGCCGTATACCTGGCCCATATCACAGCGCTCGGGAACTTGGAGCGAAGGGCTCTCGCCCTCCGCAGTCAGTATCCCATGCTGATATTGATGGTGGGCTACACCATGGTGGGCCTTTGGATCCTCTCCCAGCCCATCGTGGAGCAGTAATCCGGAAAGGAAAAATCCGGTTGCGAACCTGGGGATGGGGCCGAATAACCTGTTTCCGGGAATTCCCCCTCCCGGTAGCGGTCGGGTTTCGGGTCACATCTCCCGCCGCCCCTCCAACGAGCGCGCGAGAGTCATCTCATCAGCGAACTCGAGGTGGCTCCCCATGGGGAGGCCGTGGGCGAGCTGTGTCACCCGGACCCCGAGGGGCTTGAGGAGCCGAGCCAGGTAGAGCGAGGTTCCCTCACCCGCCATTTTCGGGTTGAGGGCGAGGATGACCTCCTCCGCCCCCTGTTCCTTCACCCGGTTCACCAGTTTTCCGATGGTCAAATCCTCCGGGCCCACCCCGTCGAGAGGGGATATCGCCCCCAAAAGGGCATGGAACTGTCCACGGTATCCCCCCGCCCGCTCGATGGCAAAGATATCCGCCGGCTCTTCCACCACGCAAATACTCTTGGGGTCCCTCCCTGCGGAGGCGCACGCGGTGCACGCCTTCTCGTGCATCTCGCCCTCGCCCAGGGTGAAGCACCTCGGGCAAAGACCGACCCGCGCCTTCATCCTCTCCAGGGCGGCGGCGATGATCCCGATGCCCTCCTTGTCCCTGGAGAGCAGATAAAACACGATTCGCTGTGCGCTCTTCGGCCCGATGCCGGGAAGACGCCGGAAGGCGTCGATGCACTCCTGGATGGCGGGAAAGCGGCCGAGGGACAAACTTGTCATCTCCTCATGTGGGCGGAAGTCATCATCTCGCGGCGGCGTATACGAGGACGAGTATCAAAACCGCCAAAACGGCGACGGCGATGGGCAGGATAATCCTCCCGCCCAAGTCCGCCCGGTGGCCGCACACGGGACAGCGGTGAAAAGGAATTTCCTCTCGAGGGCCCCGGTGGCCGCAGCGCCCGCAAAGTGCGGTGAGGAGATGCGCGCCGCAGCCCGGGCAGGACGGTTCGCCGCGCTCGAGCCTCGTTCCGCACGAACCGCACCGTAACCCCCTCCCTGGATCTGCATGCCGTGCGATCCTCTCCCTAAAAAAGGCCAGGTATATTCAGGCCGCCGGTGAGCTTTTTCATCTCCTCGGCCATCATCTCCCGGCCCTTCCGCGAGGCCTCGTTGCAGGCCGCCCGGACCAGATCCTCCAGCATCTCGACATCTTCCGGGTCGACCACTTGCTTTTCGATTTTGACCGACAATATATCGCCCGCCCCGTTCGCGGTGACGTTGATCATTCCGCCTCCGGCCGACGCTTCCACGGTGCGGAAGGCCGCCTCCTCTTGTAGTTTTGCCACCTTCTCCTGCATCTGGCGGGCCTGCTTCATTAAATTTCCCATACCGCCTTTCAGCATCACTTTCCTCCCTGCGGGTGCCCGCCATGCGGTCGAAGTTTACGATTCGAAATGACTCGCCCGTCGAACAGATCGACCACCTCCTGGATGATCGCGTCCTCGCCTTCCTTCCGGTTCTTCGCCTCCGCGGGGTCGGGACCTGCACCGCGGGCGGCGTCCGGAACATCCAGCGAAGAGGCCTCCTCCCCAAAAATCACCTTGGTCGGCCATGGAAGGCGCTCCGCCATGTAGCCCTCGATGGCTGGAAGCGCGTCCCTGATCAGCTCTCCCGAAGCGGCCTGTCCGTTTTCCGGGGAAATTCTTAGGGAAATCCTCCCCTCTTCCCGGCAGTCCACCCGTGCGCTCTTAAGAATGCTCCGCCGGCCCGCGCCCAGCGCCTCCACCGCTTCCTCCCAAGCGCGTTTCACCCGGGGGGGATCCCAGGTTTCTCCGGCGGGTGGGACCGGGGCCGTTGTATCGGCGGGGTAAGGTTCCGCGCCGCCCCGGTTGGATGGAGAGGGAGACTCGGCCGGAGAGGAAGAGGGACTCTTGACGCCTTTCCCCCCGGCGGGAGAGAGAGGAGAGTGCGGGCGGGAACCGGCGGGCCGGCTCCCGCCCCCTTCCCGGCGCTTTTCGCCGCTCATGGCGTCGAGCCGTTCCATGATCGCCCCCAAGTCTGCGAGAGAGCCGAGCATGGCCATCCGCAGGACGGCCAGCTCCATGGTCATCCTCGGGTGCGCCGATGTGCGCAACTCGGCCTCGGCGCTCTGGAGGATAGAATAAGCTTGGTGGGCCTCCTCGAAGGAGATCTTCCCGGCAAGAGCCTTCCGCTCGGCCAGTTCCTCCTGGCCCACCTCGAAAAGCTCCCCAACGTCCCCGGCCGCGAGGATGACCATGATGTCCCGAAGGTATTCGAGCAGGCTCGTGCAAAACAGCCGCAGGTCGTGGCCCGCATCGAACACGCCGCCGAGTTCGCAAAGGGCCGCGCGCGCGTCCCGCGCGACGACGGCCGAGACAATCTTGCGGTACACCTCGGCGGGCGGTACGCCGAGAACGGCCTCCGCGTCCTCGAGAGATAAACGCCCCTCTCCCGAGAACGCGATCGCCTGGTCGAGAAGCGACTGCGCGTCGCGCATGCTCCCCTCGCTCATTCGGGCGATGAGAAAGAGGGCGGCCTCCTCCACCTTCCTTTCCTGGGTTTGAACGATGTGTGCGATCTGTTCTTTGATGACGTCCACGGAAAACCGTCGGAATTCGAATACCTGGCACCGGCTCAGAATGGTCTCGGGCACCTTCTGGATCTCAGTGGTGGCGAAGACGAAGGCCACGTGCGGCGGCGGCTCCTCGAGGGTCTTGAGAAGAGCGTTGAAGGCGCCCCGCGAGAGCATGTGAACCTCGTCGATGATCACCGTCTTGTAGCGGCCCCGGGCGGGGCGGTACCGGAGGCCCTCGCAAAGACCCCGGACATGGTCAACGCCTGTGTAGGTGGCGCCGTCGATCTCGAGCACGTCGGGGTGCCTTCCCGCATCGATCTCCTCACAGGGGGCGCACGCCCCGCAGGGCTCGGAGACGGGCCCTTCCGAGGATACGCAGTTGAGGGCTTTGGCGAGGATTCGGGCCGTCGTGGTCTTGCCCACGCCCCGCGTTCCGCTGAAAAGGTAGGCTGGCGCGATACGTCCTGCGCCGAGGGCGTTGGAAAGGGTGCGCCGGATATGATCCTGCCCCAACAGTTCTTCAAACTTCCGAGGCCGCCATTTGCGGGCGCTGGCGACGTAGGTCATGAAGCACTCCCTTCCGAGGGGGAGAGAAGGGCGAGACAGATCCGTCGTTTCGGATGTGTCCGGGTGCGAAAAAAAATCCAAAGGTCCCGCCGCAAAGCCGGCCGGCCAGGCGCCCTCGCGGCACCCGGGAGGATCCGCATACCGCTGCTTCCTTCCGGATCTGACGGGGTTCGCAGGCTCCCACTGCACGAGACCCAGCCGACCGGTTTTGGGGCGGGACCGAAGAGAATACTACTCTGCCCTCCCCCCCTTGGAAAGGCGAGGCGGCGGGTCGCCCGCCTTCAAGAGGGGGACCCCTTCGATTCCCTGCAAGAAAACATTATTGGGAAACACCCGATCAACGCTCCTACTTCCACTCCTTCACTTTTTTCTTGGCCTCGATCAACTGCGCGGAGTTCATCTGCTTGGTCAGTTTTTAGGGATTCGTCTTTGCTTTTTTATTTCTCGCCGCGCCAGCGAGGGAAATCCACTTGTAGGCCAGAACCAAATCCTTGAGGACGCCGATTCCCCACGCATGGAGGTATCCGAGGTTGAGCTTGACTTGAGCGTTTCCGCCCGCCGCCGCGATCTCACCGCCGCCCGCCTGATGCGCGAAACCCGCTTCCCACTGGATTGGCGCGTGCAACGCGAGGCGCTGGGGTTCGCGTAGGCAACTCCGAACATTCTTCGAAATCTTCTCTATTCTTCTGAATAATCCCCACAACGATCGGTCCTACATCAAGTGAACAATGATGCCACTTCTCCTCCAACGGCGACTGGAAAAATCGCCAACAGAGACGTTCGGGCAAACGCGTGCGGAGACGAGCCGATTGGTAGGTCTCTGTGGATACAAACGAGATTCCCAATTGTGGGAATACCGGGAATTGGAGGGTCTTC
>CAZUHN010000217.1:0-1529 GCA_964620535.1 uncultured Nitrospinaceae bacterium
TATCGGGGCCGCTCCCGTCCAGAAAGCCGCCGCCACCGCCGAGAAGGTGCGCGAAATGGCCGGACACTGCGATGCCTCCCCCCGGGGGCTCAGGGATCGGGCGCTCCTCCTCCTGGGCTTCGCCGGGGCTTTCAGGCGCTCCGAGCTGGCCGCGCTCGAGGTGGGCGATCTCGAGGAAACGGAAAGCGGGCTCAGGGTCCATGTGCGGCGCTCGAAAACCGATCAGGAAGGCGCCGGGGCCGTGGTTCCCGTTGTGCGGGGCGAGCGGACCTGTCCCGTCGAGGCCGTGAGGGCTTGGCTGGACGCCGCCGGGATCTCCGAGGGCCCGGTGTTCCGCCGGATGATGAAGGGGGGCCGCGTGACGGGAGACGCGCTCTCAGCTCATAGCATCGGGAAGGTGGTGAAACGCTACGCCGCCGCCGCCGGATATGACGCCGCCGAGTTTGCGGGCCATTCGCTCCGGGCCGGGTTTCTCACCTCAGCGGCCGAGCGGGGCGCGAGCATCTTCCGAATGATGGACGTTTCGCGGCATAAGAGCGTGGACACGGTGCGGGGATATGTTCGCCGGGCCGAGGAGTTCACCGATCACGCAGGACAGGGGTTACTCTGACACAACAAATCTGTCTAGTGCCCTATTTTGAATCGGATTCTTGGGAACTTATTGCTTCATGAATTCCAACTAGGCGTGGGTAGATAAGAGTTACAACGGCGAACATTGTTATTTCTTGGTGGTCCATAAATTCCCATCTAAATAAAATTATAGCCCCGCAAATAATAAAAAAATAAAGAAGCTCCGGACATTTGCCGATAATTTCTCCATAATCGCTGATAATATCTCGCATTGAAGAATCCTCCCTAAACTCTGATTTCCCGCCCGCATAGAAGCTCTGTACGGGACGATCGGGAGCGGGGGGGGGTAGGGGCCGGGCTAATATGAGAGCCAGACACCCCATGCAGAAACGATTACAGAGGCGATGCCTATCCACACCAGCACCCACCACCTGCGATTATCTTTACTCTCTTTTTCGGCTCGCTTTTCCGCCAGCCACTTACTTACGGCTTCCGGTTCGTGGCCTCCATACGCGCCTTCTATGTATAATCTTCTGGAATTATCAAATAAGATTTCTTTCGCCCAAGTCGCATTGGCAAACCTCCAAATGGATTGGGGATGGATAGATGAAAATATATTGAAACTCTTGACGCCAGAGAAATGCGCTCAATTGACCTGTGCCTCCCGAAAAATAGGTCAATTCAGATTGGATAGAATTATATGGAATTTTCAGCGTCCGGGAAAGGCGGGTTGAGAGAGAAGGAGAGGCAAAATCTAAAAAATTTCAGGGGCTTCGCCGCGATGGAAAACCTTAAAAGCCCAAGGGTAAAAGAGATCAAGAACCAAGGGTTAATTTAAAGCCTTCGCGCATCGAAATCCCCCGCTGAAGTGGCCCCGGAATCCAGGGAAGTACCCGCCCCGGTAGGCCGCCCGAAAGGCCCCCGTAAAGTTGTTGTTCCAGGAGCCACCGCGGAGAACA
>CAZUHN010000218.1:0-9633 GCA_964620535.1 uncultured Nitrospinaceae bacterium
CGTTTTCCGAATAGGCGCCCCGAATAATAGGCACCGATATCGGTGGCCCAAACCACGAGAAGGAGAAAGAACACGGCTTCTCTTCCACCCGGAAGAGCACGATTCAGTGCCACCAGCGCCGCCGCACCGCCGATCCAGATGCCACCCAATAAATATACCCCCGCTCCACCGATACCCGTTTTCAGATCTCCCTCCGTTGCCGCCCGTGCAAGGAGGCGCATGAGGATAAGGGCAATGACCAGGGACGGGAGTATGCCGCCCACCCATGCCGCAAGGACGATAGCGCCCGCGTCCAGGGAAACATCCCACCTCCGTGCGGGCCAACCCGCAGCGGCAGCCAATCCTTGAAACTCCCATCCCGAGACGCATGCCACAACGAGCACGACCCATAAAAAAACAACCGGCGGGGCGTACCATTCCACAGCGAGCAACGGCACGGCGAGCGCGAGGGCGCTCAATGCTCGTATCATGGCCAATTAGCCGTTCTGGGCGAGGGTTTGATCTTCGGTGAGACCGAACTTTCTTATGCGCGATTGAAATGTATGGACGGCTTCTTCGAGATCCTTTTCTTCGAAATCGGGCCAGTAAACGTCAGTGAAATACAACTCTGCATACGCCGCTTGCCAAAGGAGATAATTCGAGAGTCGAATCTCTCCGCTTGTTCGGATGAGCAAGTCAAGTTCCGGAAGATCAGTCGTGTAAAGGAAACGGGCAATATCCGATTCTTCAACGTTTTCTGGTTCAATCTTTCCGGCGCGAACCTCGGACGCGATTTTTTTGGCAGCGTCGACAATCTCTTGCCGCGAGCCATAGCTGAGGGCAAGGGTGAGAACCATTCCCTGTCGTTGAGCGGTCTCCGCCGTCGAACTGCGGATAATATCTTGGGCGAACTCCGGCAATTCTTCTAAATGTCCGATTGCATTAAAGCGGATATCTTCCCGGATCATCCTCCTAAGCTCACGCTTGAGATACTCCCCCAGGATCTCCATAAGGGCTTCGATTTCGCTCCGCGGGCGATTCCAATTTTCGGAGGAAAAACTGTATAGGGTGAGCGCCTTGATTCCCATGCGGCGTGCGTGAGAGACGACCCGATCCACCGCCTTCACGCCCTCCCGATGGCCTGCAATGCGAGGCAAAAAGCGCTTTTTTGCCCACCGTCCGTTCCCATCCATGATGATCCCAACATGACGGGGAAGCCGCGCCAAGTCGATCTGAGGATCGACAGAGGGCCCCATGGCACCTCCTTTCAAAGCGGATTACACTTCGAGAATCTCTTCTTCCTTCGCGGCCAGGACGGAATCAATCTGGGAGATGAATTTGTCGGTTGTTTTTTGGACTTGCTCCTGTCCCTTGTGAACGTCATCTTCGGTGATTTTTTTCCCCTTTTCCTGATTTTTGAGAGATTCGTTACCGTCGCGCCGGATGTTTCGCATGGCGACCTTGTGCTCTTCCGCCATTTTCTTGATCATCTTGACCATTTCCTTGCGCCGCTCTTCATTGAGGGGCGGAACCGGCACGCGGATGATCTTTCCATCGGAGGAGGGATTCAGGCCCAACTCCGACTTGTGTATGGCTTTTTGAATTTCTTCAAGGGCGGTTGGGTCGTAGGCCTGGATAACAATGAGCTGGGGTTCGGGAACGTTTAGTGTCGCAAGCTGATTCAACGTGGTGAGTGTTCCATAATAGTTCACCTTTATGTTGCTCACGAGACTGGCAGACGCCCTGCCGGTCCGGACGCGGGCCACCTCACCCTTGAAAGATTCCACTGTCGCCGTCATCCGCTTTTTCAATTCGGCATGAACATCATCCATCGCCCCGGTAGCCTCTTTCAAAGCGCGTCATGGTAAATCTTCTTCCGCTCGGACAAAATATAGATCTCCTACTTCATCGAAACATATGTACCTACTTTTTCACCACGCACAACCCGAAGTACATTCCCTTTTTCCCTAAGATTGAAAACGATGATCGGCAGATTATTTTCCATGCATAAGCTTATAGCGGTGGGATCCATTACAGCCAACTGGCGGTTGAGGACATCAATGTAACTCACGTTTTCGATGAGCTCTGCGTCACTGACCTCCAACGGGTCAGCCGTGTAAATGCCATCCACCTTGGTGGCTTTCAAGATGCACTCCGCCTCGATCTCGATTGCCCGAAGGCTCGCCGCCGTATCCGTGGTGAAATAAGGATTCCCTGTCCCACCGGCGAATATAACCACCCTGCCTTTTTCGAGATGGCGGATCGCTCTTCGTCGAATATAGGGTTCGCACAATTCGGCCATTTGTATGGCGCTTTGAACGCGCGTGGGAAAGTCGATTTTCTCGAGGGCGTGCTGCAAAGCCAGGGCATTGATAACCGTCGCAAGCATGCCCATGTAGTCGGCGTTGGTTCGCTCCATCCCGACAGCGGCAGCCTCGCCCCCCCGGAAAATGTTACCACCACCCACCACCACGGCCACATGGACACCCAGCCGATGAACATCCGCAATTTCTTCGGCGATTTCATCGACTGTGGAATGGCTGATTCCACAATCGGCCTCGCCGCCGAGAGCTTCGCCTGAGATTTTAAGGAGAATGCGTTTAAAGCGAATCTTATCGCCCAAAGTGGCCTCCCGAACTCTTCGGGTGCAGATGGAGGCGGGGGCAGTTTTTGGGGGGGGGTAGGCCGCCCCTATGCTCCCTCTCCCCCCTCAACGCGCTCTCCCAATTGGAAACGCACAAAACGGGAAACGGAAATTTCCTCGCCAAGCTTCTTTGTCCGTTCGGAGAGCATTTCTTGCACCGATTGATCCGTGTCTTTAATGAATAGTTGCTCTAGTAAACAACTTTCCTTGAAGAATTTTTCCAAGCGGCCTTCAACGATTTTTTCGATGATTTTCTCCGGTTTACCCGATTCGGCTTGCTGAGCGCGAAGAATTACCCGCTCGCTCTCAATGGAGTTTTCAGAAACCAAATCACGCCGAAGGAAGGAGGGATTGCCCGCCGCAACCTGCATGGCCAAATCTTTACCGATTTCGCCTATCTCTTCGCTTTTCGCATCGCCATTTGGAGCGCATTCTACCTCTACCAGTACACCGATGCGGCCTCCGGGGTGAATGTAAGAAACAACGCGGTTCCCTGTTCCGTCCGGGACCTCAAACCGATTGGCGCGTGATACGAGAATGTTCTCACCGAGCTTGGCGATAGCGGCCGTGACGGCTTCCTGGATCGGCTGCCCCCCATTTTCCGGATCGAGGCTCTCAGGCCCTCCAACCGCAACGTGCTCGGCCACCTGGTTCACGAGAGATTGAAAATCCTCCGTCTTGGCGACGAAGTCGGTTTCACAGTTCACCTCCACCAGAACGCCCACGCGGCCGTCCGCATCGACCCTGGCGCTCACCAGCCCCTCACTCGCCTCGCGACCCATTTTTTTCGCAGCGCTGGAGAGGCCCTTTTCGCGCAAGAAGCGAACGGCCGCTTCAAAATCGCCATCGGTTTCCCGAAGCGCTTCCTTGCAATCCATGATGCCCGCGCCCGTCTGGTCGCGCAGTTCTTTCACCATCTGAGCCGTTACTTCCATATTCGTCCATTCCCCTATTCAAGCCTTAATTTCCTGCCAAATCTCTTCCGAGAAATAATTTCCCGCTTGCGAAACGTGTTTTCATTCGTAATCGAAAAAACAGAGTACTCAAAGCAGCAGCCTACAGGGCAGAAACCGGATTCTCCTACTCAGTCCTTTTCCTCTTTCCGGCCCTCGGCGGCAGCGAGAATTTCTTCGCCTACGCTACCTCCCGCCGACATTACGGCCGCCATTTCCCCTTCTTCCGTGTCACTGCGCAACGAGGCTCCATCGATGATGGATTCCGCGATCTTGGAAACAAACAAACGGATAGACCGGAGGGCATCGTCGTTTCCGGGAAGGACATAGTCGATCCCGCCGGGATCGGAGTTCGTGTCAACGATGCCGATGATCGGGATGCCGAGTTTAACTCCCTCCCGAACCGCGATATGCTCTCGATAGGTGTCAACGATGAAAAGCGCCTTCGGAAGTTCATCGAGAGACCGAATCCCGCCCAGGAACTTTTCGAGACGCAGCCGATCCTTCTCCCGCCGTACAGCCTCCTTTTTCGCGAGCAGTTCGAAAGTCCCATCTCCCTTCATACCGTCAAGATCAAGGAGGCGGGAAATGGACCTCTTGATCGTTGAGAAATTCGTCAAAGTGCCACCCAGCCAGCGTTGGGTGACATAAGGCATCCCTGCCTTATTGGCCTCCTCAACCACAATTTCCTGGGCCTGGGGTTTTGTTCCGATGAAAAGCACTTTTTCGCCTTTGGCCGATAACTCTCTCACGAACTCGCAAGCGGCCTTAAAAAGGCGGAGGGTTTTCTGAAGATCGATAATATAAATATCGTTTCGCGCTCCGAAAATGTATGGGCGCATTTTCGGGTTCCAGCGCGTAGATTGGTGCCCGAAATGAGCACCCGCTTCAAGCAATTCCCGCAAGGACAGATCGACCACGGAAGGACTCCTTCTCGCCCACCTTCAGGCAGGTGGACCTTGCCGGTTCCCGGGCGGGAGGGATCCGAATTTAAGTATTTCAGCGAAATTTCCCCGCCTTTCGTACCGAGGGCAAACCCCAGCACTTACGCCGCAATCTGGTGGAAAAGAATGTCTCATATAGAAAAAGGCGATTCAACCCCTCCCCCGCAGAACCGCCTAGGTGTGATATTCGGAATTGACCCGCACGTATTCATAACTCAGATCGGTGGTCCAGAGGCGAGCTTCTCCTTCCCCCAGGCCGAGGTCCGCCTCGATGGAAAATTCGGCCAATCGCATCACCTCGGCCGCCGACGATTCCGAGCCCTCGACCGGAGCGCCAAGTCGCGCGACTTCAACATCCCCGATTCGAAGAGAGAAGCGCTCTATTTCAAATTGGACGCCGCTCCTCCCGATTGCCGCTACGATTCGCCCCCAATTCGGATCTCCGCCGAAAAGAGCGGTTTTAACGAGAAGACTTTGAGCGGCCTCCCGGGCGGCGGTCCGGGCCTCTTCAACGGAGGCAGCACCCTTGACGCACATCTCCACCACTTTCGTCCGACCCTCGCCGTCGCGCACGATAGCCATAGCCAATTCGAAACAAACCTTGCGCAGTCCCTCCTCAAATATTTGAAAAGTCTCCTCCTCGCCGGAAGCGGAAACCACCACGCCGGAAACTCCGCTCGAAGCCGCAAGAACAGTGTCATTCGTCGAAGTATCGCCGTCCACCGTTATGCAATTGAATGAATCGGCAACAGCGGACCGGAGCAGGCGAGTCAGCACATCTCCGGGCACGGCGGCGTCGGTGGCGATGAACCCCAGCATGGTCGCCATACCCGGGGCGATCATGCCCGCCCCCTTGGATATCCCCCCGATTCGGACGATCTCGCCAGGAAGATCAACTTCCAGGGCGTATTCTTTGGGACGAGTGTCTGTGGTCATGATGCCCCTTGCGGCCGCCGCGCTTCCCTCTGTAGAGAGTCCGGCAATCAGCGAGTCCAAAGCCGCCTCCATGCGTTCGACCGGCAGCGGGCCGCCGATTTTTCCCGTCGAACACATGAGCACGGACTTCTCATCGCAGCCGAGCCGGCTCGCCAAGGAACCGCAGATTTTTTCGGCGGCGGCCAAGCCGTCCCGACCCGTAAATGCGTTGGCGATTCCGCTGTTGACCAAGATAGCCCGGAGGGGGGCCTTCCCCACACGCTCGCGGCAAAGATGGACCGGAGCGGCGCAGGCGCGGTTTTGGGTAAATACACCCGCCCCTGCAGCAGGAGGGTCGAAAACGAGAAGGGCCATGTCCTCATCACCGGTTTCTTTAATGCCGGCGGAAAGGGCGGCGGCCTGAACCCCCGCCGGTGCGCAAATACCGCCTGTCACCTCGCGAAGATGCTCGTTATTGATCATAGCCAAAACCCCGGTTGTGAGAGCCCTTTCGCTTCCGGCAAACCGAGCATCACGTTCATGTTCTGCACGGCGCCGCCGGAGGCGCCCTTCACGAGATTGTCGATAGCGGTGATAACAATGAGTCTGCCTGTTCTGTCGTCCAGTGCCACCCCGATATCAACAAAGTTGCTTCCCCCGACCTGGCTCACGTTCGGAAGGGCCCCCGCCGGCATCAGACGAATGAAATACTCTTGTGAATAGGCCTCAGCGAATGCCCTCTGGACATCGTCGAGTGTGGTCCCTCCGCCAATTTCGGCATACATGGTCGAGAGAATTCCGCGCGTCGCGGGAAGAAGATGCGGAGTGAAGGAAACGCGAATCTCCCGCCCGCAGGCGGCCGAGAGTTCCTGCTCGATTTCGGGTGTATGGCGGTGGGTCGTGACGGAATAGGCCATGAATCGTTCGTTCACCTCCGAAAACTGGAGTCCCAGCTCGATTTTCCGGCCGGCCCCCGACACGCCCGATTTAGCATCGATGACGATAGAACCCGGCCGGATCAGGCCTTTCTGAAGAAGGGGGGCCAGCCCCATTATCGCTCCAGTCGGATAGCAGCCGGGATTTGCAACCAGCTTGGCCTTCCGTATTTCCTCTCTATACAGCTCGGGAATTCCGTAGGCGGCTTCGGCGATGAGGTCCGGGCAAACATGCTTGGTCTGGTACCAGGCCTCATAAACCGCCGGGTCGCGCAGCCGGAAGTCTGCCGAAAAATCCACAATCCGTGTGCCGGTGTCCATCAAATCGGGGATGCTATTCATCGCGATCCGGTGAGGCAGGCAAGCGAAAACGAGATCCATCCCCTTGCATAGGGAAGGCTCGAACTTTTGAAGCTTACCGGAAACCACAGAAACAAGGCCGGGAAAGACTTCCCCGATCTCCTTGCCTGCGTAGGTTTCGGAAGTTAAGACGGCGATCTCCACTTCGTCGTGAGACGAAAGAAGGCGTATTAACTCGAAGCCGGTGTAGCCGGTGGCGCCGACCACGGCAACCCGGAACATGGGCACGTCCTCCTACCCGGAAAAAAGGTTTCTCTGGTGTCTGCTTCGGGAGGTAGCTTTACCGCTTCGAGAACTGGAAGCTCTTGCGGGCGCCTTTCAAGCCATACTTCTTTCTTTCCTTGACGCGGGCGTCACGCGTGAGAAGACCTGCTTTTTTCAATGCTGCACGATAGCCGGGAGCAACATCGAGAAGCGCTTTGGAAATCCCGTGCCGAAGAGCTCCAGCCTGGCCAGACAGCCCGCCGCCCTTCACGGTGGCCTTCACGTCGAATTGGCCCCAGGTCCCAGTTAAATCAAAGGGCTGTTTGATGACCATCAGTGCGGTTTCACGCAAAAAGTACTCGTCGACAGGCGTGTTGTTCACGAGAATCCGGCCGTCTCCCGGCAAAATCCAAACGCGCGCCACCGATGTCTTTCGCTTCCCCGTTGCGTAATACTTGACCGCTGTTGCCATGGGTTAATCTTCGCCCGCTTTAATAGCCGATGGAAATCCCGGATTCTCGGGTCGGCTCAATCTATAGAAACCAGCTCTGGCTTTTGGGCCATGTGAGGGTGATTTTCTCCTGGGTACACCTTTAATTTTAGAAACATCGCTCTTCCGAGTTTATTTTTTGGAAGCATTCCCTTGACCGCGCTTTTCAGTAGCCGATCCGGGTGGGTGGCGAGCATTTTCCGCGCCGGAACCTCCTTCAAATGGCCCGGGTAGCCGGAGTGGCGGTAATAGGATTTCTGATCGAGCTTCCGGCCCGTTAAGATCACCTTTTCCGCATTGATAATAACGATGTGATCGCCACTGTCCACATGGGGCGTCCAATCCGCCCGATGCTTGCCCCGCAATAGTGTGGCCACGTGACTTGCCAGCCTGCCGAGGATTTTCCCCTTGGCATCAACGAGGATCCAGCGGCGATTCGAAAGGGCTTTCTCTTTGGATAGAAACAATGTTTTATGGGGCATAAATCACTCCATTCTTTTGCCTTCTGCCCCCTGCTGAAAAGTTAATAACCCTCGCCTTTTTCAGATATTCGGGTGTACCCGCGCATCTAAAGCAAAAATCCGAATTTCTGTCAACCAAACTCCCTGATTTGCTGGTGTGTTCGGCAGAAGAATTCTCTCTTCTGTCTAGCCTCAAAGCGTTTGAAAACCCTCCCTTGCAGGATATCCCTTGAAAGCATTCCGCGTGTCGATAATGTTCATGCAGTTATCGTAAATATGAGAAATGTCAAGGGTTTTGTGGTTAGCGAGAAGAATTCCGCAGTCGGTCTTCCTCAGAACCTTCGAATCAAGAGGGACTGATTTATGGGATTCCCCCTCGAAATCGTACGTCGGGACATATGGATCATGATAGTCCACTTCCGCACCGAGCCGGGCGAGGAGGTGCCAAACATCGAGAGCGGGACTTTCGCGTACATCGTTCACATCCGCCTTGTATGTGATGCCGAACAGTAGAATCCGAGCACCTTTGAGCGGTTTTCCTCGCTCGTTCAACAACTTCACAACAAGGTCTACAACGAAATGGGGCATAGAGGCATTTACTAGACTGGCAAGCTCGATAAAGCGCGATTCGAAGCCCGCCTGCCGTGCCTTCCAGGAAAGGTAGATGGGATCCACCGGAAGGCAGTGCCCCCCCAGGCCAGGGCCCGGGTAAAACGGCATAAAACCGAAAGGTTTGGTCTTTGCCGTTTCGATCACCTCCCAGATGTCCACATCGATGGTGTGGCACATGCGGGCAAGCTCGTTCACGAGGCCGATATTCACGCTTCGAAAAGTATTCTCCAACAACTTTACCATCTCCGCAACGCGCGGCGAACTCACCTTAACAACGGTTTCGATGCAGTTCTCGTAAAGAGCTGCCGCACACTCCGTGCAAGCCGGCGTGACACCCCCCACGACCTTGGGGATATTTCGGGTATTGTAGCGGGGGTTTCCCGGATCCACTCTCTCAGGGGAAAAGGCGAGGTAATAATCCTTCCCCACCTTTCCCTCTCCTTCCGAGAGGGCTGCCAGAAGGACCTCCTCGGTTGTTCCGGGATATGTTGTGCTCTCAAGGATATAGAGCTGTCCGGGCCTCCGATTATTGACAATATCGTTCAAAGCGCTTTTGACCAGGGAAAGATCCGGATCCCCCGTTTTCCTCAACGGAGTGGGGACGCAAATACTGACAGTCTGCACCTCGGAGAGAACGGCTGAATCCGCTGTGACTTCGAAGCGCCCTGTGGATAAGGATTCACGGATATTCTCGTCTGTGATGTCGGGAACGTAGGAAATGCCCGCACGCAATTGGGCCACGCGTGAAGCGCCGATATCCAGTCCGGTAACCTTGTAGCCGGCCCGGATGAATTCCAACGCCAACGGAAGACCCACATAGCCGAGACCTATGACGCAAGTATGTACTTTCCTGGCGTGGATATTATCAATGAGAGACATGGGCTAGCACCATCTTAGCGAAACAACGGCGCTCTTCATATCGCTTGTGAGGAGAAGCTGTCAACGGAGGAAGGGGAACGAAAACAGAGAATCCTACCTCCGGCGGCGGAGATTTTATTTTAAATCCCCTCCGATTTCTTTCTCGACCATTTCTTTGAACTCATTTTGAATTTCCTTTTGCGGTTTGGAGAGAAATGTAGGGGTCGGTGGAACGGAAAAGGATAACTTTGACCATTGTTTGCATGTCCGTCTGCATA
>CAZUHN010000219.1:0-2279 GCA_964620535.1 uncultured Nitrospinaceae bacterium
GTTAGTGCCGTGAGCATACATTTAAATCTCTGATTTTAATATATAAAATAGTAATATGTTTTAATTTTTAATTGGATAAGTGAGAATCCCTCTCCCTCCGCCACTACCCCGTCCAACGCGCTCCAATTAAATCCATTAATAAGCTGTTATATATGGAAATACATGGGATATATGCCCAATATTAGCCATTGATGTCCAGTTGTATCCAAGATAAAATGTGGTACGGAATGTGGTATAAAAGGTGCGTTGAAGAATGCCCAAAGGAAAACACCCCACCGCCGCACTAAATGCGATGCGAGTCGCAAAACTTTCCGAACCTGGGAGATACGCAGATGGAAACGGGCTTTATTTAATTGTAGATGCGTCTGGGGCAAAGCGATGGGTGCTTCGAACCGTGGTAAACAGACGCCGCCGCGATATGGGCTTGGGCGGTTTGAAGGCCGTCTCTTTGGCGGAGGCACGGCAGCTTGCCAAAAGCTATCGAGCTATCGCGAGAAGCGGCGGAGACCCACTTTCCAACCGACGAAAGGAAAGGGCTGTCATTCCGAGCTTCGAACACGCGAGCCGCACAGTTCACAAGGGGCTTCTGCCCGGATGGAAAAACCCGAAACACGCCGCCCAGTGGTTAAGAACCCTGGAACGGTATGTTTTCCCCACTATCGGTAAGCGGCCCGTTTCCCAGGTCTCCTCCGGTGACGTGCTGCGCGTACTTTCGCCGATCTGGCTTGCAAAGGAGGAAACGGCAAGCCGGCTCGCACAACGGATTTCGACAGTCATCAAGTGGGCCCGCGCTGCCGGGTATTTTTCCGGGGACGACCCCGTGGAGGCTGCGCGCCCCGGATTGCCGCGACAGACAGGCAGGGTCCGGCGTCACACCTCGATGGATTTCAACGAGGTCCCCGACCTAGTCGAGCGGGTGAAAGAATGTAGATCCTTACCAACCTCACGGCTTGCTCTTGAGTTCCTGATCCTTACTGCGGCGCGCACCAAGGAGGTGCTTGAGGCAACCTGGGCTGAGATAGACGAAGCTAAAAACCTATGGGTTTTACCCCCGGAACGGACCAAAACGGGACTCATCCATCGGGTGCCTTTGACAAAGCGGATGGGGGAAATACTCCGTGAAGCACGAGATCTATCAAATGGCTCTCAACTGATTTTTGCTAGCCCTGCGACGGGTCGACCGCTTTCCTACAACACGCTTCTGCACGTACTTCAGAAGCGTGTGGGAAGCACGGCAACGGTCCATGGATTTCGCTCCAGCTTCAAGGACTGGGCTTCAGAAATAACAACCTTCCCCAACGAGGTCTCGGAGATGGCTTTGTCCCACAAAATTGCTAACCGGGTAGAAGCCGCCTACCGACGCGGAGATCTCCTGGAGAAGAGGAAGGCGTTAATGGCTGCGTGGGAAGACTTCATTTGCAATCCGGGCGACAAGGTCGTCGCCACTGACTTCAAAGCGCGCAGGACGCTAGCAAATGGGTAAACCTTATACACGCATCACATACAAACCTCCGGAGAGCTTTAAGGTAAATGAAGTGATTACCCACGGCGAAGCGACGTCCATGATTACGGACCTTTTGGTCCCTACACGCAAACGCTGGGAGCAGCGACGGCATGTGGATAACCACATTCGATATGCAGTCAAGATAGGGGGGCTTTCGACCGTATCAAATGGAACCTACCAATTTGGCGAGATCGCAGCATGGGCAAATAAGAGGTACGGCAAGGAAAATCCAAACATCTTGCGGATGAAGTACGGGATCAACGCCGCTGTTTCAGGAGTGATGGCGACAGCACAAGTGGGAGCACCACAGGTCTTCAGTTCCCCCGATGACTACAAGATAGAGAATGAACGGCTAAGGACAGAAAACGAGCGACTGAAGGCGACCGCAGCGGAACGCCAGAAACAACTTGGAGAACTTAGGCATGACGCGGTGATTGGGAGAAGGCTTCGCGAGGGCGGAAAAAAGGGAGGGAGCGCCCCAAAAAACATGCGTTGATAGGCCTTAAATGGAATAAAGCTCCGTGACGAAATTTAAGGCCTGAATAATGCGGCTTCATGTCTAAACAAAAGCATGGAGCTTTACATGAACCCGATCCAGAACACCTCTCGTTTTTTACGTCTCAAACAAATTATCGGCGACCGAAACACTTCGCCACCGATCGAGCCGATAATCCCGATAGCGGCTTCATCCTGGTGGGCCGGAGTTGCTGAGGGCCGCTTCCCCAAACCTGTTAAGCTAGGGCCAAACACCACCGCTTGGCGGTCGGAAGACATT
>CAZUHN010000220.1:0-2921 GCA_964620535.1 uncultured Nitrospinaceae bacterium
GAGGGAAAAGGCCTTTCCCTGCGTAAGGCGGCCAATATCTCGGGCATCTCCAGCGCCTACCTATCCCAGATCGAGATCGGTCGGAGGGGGGTGCCAAACGTCCGGATCCTGGAGCGCTTGGCCGAGACACTCGATACCGACCTGCTCCAACTCCTGCAGGTGGCTGGCTACCGCCTTGGCACACCGGAGTTCTCCCCTGCCCCCGCATCAGATCTCGACGCTCCTCCTCCCGTGAGATGGCCGGCTGTTCTCGCCCATAGCTCCCGGTTCGCCGCGGCCCTAAGGCGAAGAGAGCCCGTGTTCCTCGCGTCTGCCCACAGCCCCTTGAGCGCCCTCCAGGTCGAGGGGGCCGGCTTTGACGCCGTCTGGCTCAGCAGCCGCGAGCTTTCGGCGTTGAACGGCCTGCCCAGCGGGGAGTGTCTCTCCCTGGTCGAAATTTCGGATGCTGCACGCCGGGTCAGACGGTCCGTGGCAGCTCCCGTGCTGGTGGATTACGGAGGCGGGTTCGGAAACGCCGTTTGCCTCATGCGGGCGGTGGAGGAGTTCGAGCAAGAGGGGCTCGCGGGCTTCTGCTTCGGCGAAGTCGTCCATCCCCGGCGGCACAGCTTTCCGGTCGGGGTCCGGCAGGAACTGGTTCCGCACGAAGAGCAAGCCGGACGGATCCGCGCAGCCTGCGACGCACGCCAGAAACCCGATTTCATGATCCTCGCGGCCGTGGAAGCACCCTCGCCGGAGGACGGTCCCACAGATGTCCTCGCCCGTTGCCGAGCGTACGCGGCCGCAGGCGCCGACGCCCTTCTCCTGCGTACGGGGGCTTCCGCCAACGAGGAAATCGAAAGAATTTCTCTTCTCTGGGAGAAAACTTGCCCCCTGCTGGTGGAGCGTACCCTCGGCGGGCCGGTTCCGGTCGACGCGCTGGCCGGTGTCGGCCTCCAAGGCGTGGTTTTCAGCACCCAGACTATCCGCTCCAGCATCAAGGCAATAGGCGAGACCCTGGCCACCCTGAAGGGAGGGGTGAGTCCGGTGGCCGCCGAAGCGCGCTGCGCGACGGCCCAAGAAATGGACCAGCTTTTGAAGGCCGATGCCCTTCGCCAACGTGAGCGCCGCTATCTCCCCTCCGCGGCCGAAAGGGACCGCGCGATTATCGTGGCGGCCGGGTTCGAGCAGGAAATGCTGCCCCTCATCGAGGACCGACCGAAAAACATGCTGGACATCAAGGGCAAGAGTATTCTAGAGCGGCAGATCGAGGTGCTGGGCTCTTGCGGCGTCAAGGACGTAGTGGTGGTGCGGGGCTACAAGAAAGACAAGATCAGTGTGCCGGGAATCCGCTACTACGACAACGACGCCTATGCGGAGAGTCACATTCTGGAGTCTCTGCTCACGGCCCGGGGGGAGCTTCAGGGCCGCTTCGTGTTCCTTTATGGCGACATCCTTTTCGACCAAAGCGTGGTCGAGCGTCTTCTCCAAAGCGGAGCCGACGTCAGCCTCGCGGTAGATAGCGCCTTAAAGAAGAATGGACGGCGGGACCAGAAGGGGCTACGCGAGTTTGTCATCGTGGAAGAAAGAACTTCGGGAAATGGTGCGGGGATAAACCAGAAAGATCATTCGACACTCATTCGAAAGATCGGCAGAAGGCTGCTGGCTTCCGAAGCGGATGGCGCCTTCATCGGGATGGCCATGTTCTCCAAAGCGGGCGCCCGCAGACTGGTGGAGGCCTACGACGCGGCGCATCGAGAGGGTGCGGAGAGGCCGTTCCAGGAAGCACCATCTTTGAGGAAAGCTGGTTTTACCGACGTGGTTCAAGAGCTCATCGACCGCGGCGAGCAGGTGGCCGCAGTCGAGATCGGCCGAACCTGGATGCACATCGATTCGTTCGGTGATTACCAAAGGGCCTGGGCCGCCATGGCTTGAGGCCCCTGAAAGATCGAAGGTGTACAATCACATTGAAGAGGAGGTCAGACATGAAACGGTTTCTGCTGAGTAGTATGGTGTTTCTCGCCCTGGTTCCCTTTGTGGCGTCGGGCGTGGATGCCGCCGGCCGGCCCAAGGTTCTCAGGATGGGGCTCATCCCCGCAGATGACGCGGCCCAGATGTTTAGGACCTATAAACCCGTCGTCGCTTATCTAGAAAATAAGCTGAAATTGAAAATCGACCTGAAGGTGACTCAGGACTACACGGCTGCGATCGAGGCCATGCGGGCGAAGCACATCGAGGTCGCCTGGTTCGGCCCATTCTCCTACATCCTAGCCGCCAAGGTGGCCGGAGCCGAGGCCATCGTCCGGGGTGTGCGTCGCAAGACGGGCAAGTCCACCTATAAAACACTGATCATCACCCAGAAAAAATCCGATATTAAATCCTTACAGGATCTGAAAGGCCGCACCTTCGTCTTCGTGGACCCGGCATCCACCTCCGGAAACCTGATCCCCCGAACCTTGCTTAAGAAAAATGGGCTCGACCCCGAGAAGGATTTCAAGAATTACAACTACGCGGGAACTCACAACGCCGTGGGGCTGGCCGTCCATTACGAAAAAGTGGAGGCAGGTGCCATCGCCGACACTACCTTCGGGCGGATGGTGAAGAATGGGAAAATCGACAAGAATAAGATTCGCATCGTCACCTCCTCGCCTCCCATTCCGGGCTCACCCGTCGTGGTTCGAGGGGACCTACCGACCGGGCTGAAGAAGGAGATCCAAAGGGCGTTCTTAGACATTGATCAGCAAACGATCCATAAGGTTGACGGGTGGGGGGACATCGCCCACTACGAAGTCGCAGCCGATAAAGATTACGATTTCATCCGGACCGCGGCCGAGATCTTGAACCTTAAACTCGGGAAGAAGAATTAAGGAAGGGCAATTGATTCAGATTCAAGATCTCCACGTTACCTATCCCAATGGGGCCCAGGCTCTGAGGGGGGTGGACGT
>CAZUHN010000221.1:0-4888 GCA_964620535.1 uncultured Nitrospinaceae bacterium
ACCCGCGTCGTCGCCGAGCGCGCGGTAATCGGGTCTTTCGAGTGCCCCGGAGAGGGTCATGTCCTCTGCTGCGTTGATTTGGCTGATGACGCGGTGTCCCATCCGGCCGCCAGCCCCCGCCACGACAACCCGAATATCCACACTTACCTCCCCATAATCAATGAGTTAGGAAAATCTTCCGAAAAAAACTCTGCAAAAAGGAAAATTATACGCCCGGCCCCGGCTCCTGGGAACCCGCCAGCGTCACACTATTAAGGCGAGAGCGGGGAAATCCTGTTATTTTGGCACAATTCGGAGGGTGCAAATCTGGATGCCCCGTTCGTGTGGGAGAGAGGATTATTGGAATCTCCCCTGACGACCAACGAGGAGTCGGTCTGGGTGGCCCGTTGCAAGTCGGGCAACCGAAAAGCCTTCGAGCCTCTCGTCCGCATGAATGCGACCCGGATCCGGAACGTAGTATGGGGCCTGCTCGGGAGCCAGCGCGAGAATGTGGTGGACGACGTTGTCCAGGAAGTATTCCTCAAGGCATATCTGGCCCTCCCCAATTTCCGGGGAGATTCGAAATTTTCGACCTGGCTCTACCGAATTGCCGTCAACCATTGCCGGGACACCATGCGCCGCTCCCCTCCGCCGATGGTGGAGATGGATGAAGCTCAACTAGCCGTTCAGGCCGCTCCGAGTCATCCGGAAGATGCCGAGGTGGAAGAGGAGGATTCGACACGAGCCCGGCGCGGAGCCGAATTGTCCCGGTTGCTTGAGATCCTAAAGGAGAAGCAGCGCAGGATCATCGTACTGCGTGAAATTGAGGGAATGAGCTATGAAGAAATCGGAGAAATCTTGAGAATCCCGCCGGGCACCGTGCGCTCCCGGCTAAACCGGGCGAGAGCCTGCCTCTTGCGAGCGGCGGCCGATTTGAAGGAAGAGGGAAAATGAACCGCTGGAAAATTTGGCGCCAGAGCCTCCGCCGAGCAGCGAAGTGGGAGGAGACCCCACAAAATGACAGAGAGATTCGCCATTTGCATGAACTTTTCGAAGTGGCCTCGAAGGAGGATCATTTGCCGGGAGATCGGACCTGGAAAGGTTTCCAACAGCTTCTTTCCGAAGACCTCGCTTCGGTGCGCTTCCCAACATTCTGGACATCAGTCACTTCCCTGGGACCGCGGTTCGCCATCGCCGCCGGAGTCGTCTTTGTCTTCACCATCAGCGCTTTTTGGTATGCCGGCGACTCGCTGCTCGTTGAGCAACACACTCTCATCGCCGATTTGGCTCCTCCAGACAAATCGGAGACCGCGCTGATCGATGTCCTGGAGGCCCGGAATCCCGGCGGCCTCCTCCAGTTCATCGCCTACGATCGATAAGGCGGAAAAGAGAAGGAATTATGCCTCTCCCTGAATTCCTGGAAGGTGCCAAGGGAAAAGCCACGGCCGCCCTTCTCGCCGTTTTTCTGGCCGGAGGCGGGGCAGGCTATATCGCAGGAAGGTGGCAGGCTCATTATTCTTTTCGCGAGGCCGCGCTCGAGAGGCGGGTACCCGCCTCCTTCGCAAGGGGCGGGAGGCAGCTCCGCCGGTTGAAGCGCGATTTGCACCTGCGGGACGAGCAATTCACACGCGTAAACGCCGCCCTCCAGCGCCATCTCGAAGAGATGCTACTGCTGCGCAGGGAAATGCGCCCCCAGGTAGAGAAGTTGCTCCTGGAAGCGCAGGAGGAACTTCGTTCCGTCCTCGATTCCGACCAGCGACAGATTTTCGACAAGATGGTCCGCGCCTTCGGCCACAGCCGGCGGCAGCGGCGGGACAGAATGATGCGAAGGTTTTTTCCGGGGGCATGGGTCCGATGATGCGGGGTGGCGTCGAACCTCATAGGGCCACCAAGGAAGAGCAGAGGAACTAATCGCCAGAAATTTTCCTTTCCATTTCCTCGCATTGTATTTCCAGGCCACCGAACGGAGGAATACATTCATGTTCAGTAAACGCACAGTGATAATCGCCGCTTTGGCGGCCGCAGCAATCCTCACCGCAACAGATGTCGCGCTTGCCCACGGAACCACCAGCCCCGGTCGGGTCAAAAAAATGAGCAGAAGGAGAGCGCGTTTCGCTCGCGCATCTTTCAGAGGAGCGCAGTGGATCACCTCTCCTCCCCTCATCTCTATCGCCCTTCGTCATCAGGACGAGATCAAGCTTACCGGGGATCAGGTGGCGAAACTGATCGCGCTTCGGGACACCTTCAGCCGAAAATGGATCCGCACCCGCGACGACCTTCAAATTACCAACCTGTATCTCCGGAAAAACCTGCAGGAGGACGCGGTGAACCTCGAAGTGGTGGGGAGGCAAATTCGCGATATCGAAAAGAAAAAAGCCGACCTACGCCTGGAGCGAATCCGTGCCCTCGAGGAGGGGAAAGCCCTTCTCACCGAAGACCAGCGAAAACAGTTGCTCAGCTTTGTGCAGAGCGGTCCTCGGCGGGGGGTTGGCCCGCACTTCTGCGGTATGAAGGGACCCGGCGCGGCACCCGGAGGGAGCCCGCAAGGGGAAAAGTAGGACAATAAAACCAGAAAAAGGAGGACTCCCCTCTCGACAGGGAGCTCTTTTTATTACGATAGGCTTAAGGGGAACCGGCAGGCTATCTACGCTTGGGATTGCGGCACCGCAAAACTTGAGTTCCAATCAGACCATCCGATTCTTCAGGGAACATCTCCGAAAAAAGGTTCAGCGCAACGCTTCTTCGGTTGTCTCTCCCTCGTAGACGAGGCGGGTGTCCCCCTCCATGTAGACATCCCGAACCTCATTTCCCCTGCCGCTAAAAGAAATTGTCAGGCTTTCGCCGCTCCGCACCGCAACGTCCACGGGGGACTCGACTATTCCCCGGCTGGCCGCCAGGATGGCCGAAGCGACGGCACCTGTCCCGCAGGCCAGGGTCTCGTCCTCCACCCCCCGCTCGTAGGTCCGGATCTTGATCGCGCGCGGCCCAGTCACTTGGCAGAAGTTCGCGTTGGTTCCCGCCGGGGCAAAAACCTCGTGGCGGCGGATGCGCCGGCCGTCCCGGAAAACCTCAGCCGCTTCGGTGTCCTCCACGTACCATATCGCGTGAGGAACCCCGGTGTTCAGGAAATCGAGGTCCACCTCCCGGTCGTCCAGGGAAATCCGCACGCCGGGATTGAAATCAAACGGCTGGGTCATGCGCACCCTCACGCGGCTGCCCGATATCGTCGCGTCGATCATGCCGGCGATGGTCTCGAAGGAAAGCGTCTCCTTCCGGATTCCGATCTGGTGAGCAAACCGCACGGCGCAGCGCCCGCCGTTTCCGCACATTTCACCCTCCGAACCGTCCGCGTTGAAAAAGCGCCACTTGAAATCCGCCTTCTCGCTAGGCTCGATGAACATCAATCCGTCCGCTCCGACCGAAAGACCTCGGCGGCAGATGGCCTGGACAAAATCAATCATTTTGTCAGCGTCGTATTTCCCGTCGCGGTTGTCGATGAAGATAAAATCGTTTCCGCTTCCGCTCAGCTTCGTGAATCGGACGCAATCTTCCATTTTCACATGCTCCTCTCAGCGACAAAGTGAGGGATGCGCTCCCCGCGAATCAGATCCTCGTACCCTTCCCGCGCCCGAATGATGTGGTACTCCTCCCCCCGCACGAGGATCTCGGGAGGGCGGGGGCGAGAATTATAGTTCGATGCCATGGCGAAGCCGTACGCACCGGCGCTCATCACCGCGATCAGATCTCCGCGCCGGTACTCGGGCAGTTCCCGATCTTTCGCCAGGTAGTCCCCGCTTTCGCAGACGGGACCGACGAGGTCGCTCATGCGGCGCGGACGGTCTCGGGCAGCTTCCTCGACGGGCCATACGTCCTGGTAGGCTTGATAGAGGGCGGGTCGAATGAGATCGTTCATTCCGGCGTCAATTATGATGAACCGCTTTTCCTCGTTTTCCTTGGTGTAGAGGGTACGCATAACGAGAATGCCCGCGTTTCCAACGATTACCCTTCCCGGCTCGAAAAGAAAGGTGCAGCCCAGATCCTTCAGCGGGGGCAGGATTGCGTCTGCGTACTCCTTCGGGCTCGGCGGCGTCTCCGCGTCGTAGGTAATCCCGAGCCCGCCGCCCAGGTTGAGGTAGCGGATGTCGTGGCCGTCCGTGCGAAGCGCCTCCACCAGCGCGGCCACCTTTTCCACCGCATTCACGAAGGGGGCGGTTTGGGTGATCTGGCTCCCAATGTGGCAGTGGACCCCAACCACCTCGACGGTCGGAAAAGCGGCCGCCCGCCGGTACTGGTCGCGGGCTCGTTTGATGTCTATCCCGAACTTGCTCTTCTTCAGGCCGGTGGCAATGTAGGGGTGGGTCTCTGGATCCACGTCAGGGTTCACGCGGACCGCCACCCGGGCCATCTTGCCCAGGCGCCGGGCCACTTCGTTGATGTTCTGGACCTCTTCCTCGCTCTCCACATTGAACATCAAAATGCCCTCTTCGAGGGCGCAGGCAATCTCCTCGTCCGACTTTCCCACCCCGGCGAACACGATTCGCTCGGGGGGAACGCCCGCCCGCAGTGCGCGGTAAAGCTCCCCGCCCGAAACGATGTCGAGACCGCCACCCATCTCGGCGAAAAGGCGCAAAATGGCGATGTTCGAATTGGCCTTCATGGCGAAGAAAACGAGGCGAGAAACCCCGCTGAAGGCCTCGTCGAAAACGCGAAAATGGCGTACAAGGGTCTTATGGCTGTAGACGTAAAGAGGCGTTCCCACCTCCTCGGCGAGCCGGCGGAGAGAAACCCCCTCGGCGAAAAGTTCCCCGTCTTGGTACGCAAAATGGTGCATCCTTGATTTCCCGCTCCCACTAGGCTCAATGGCCGCGTGATTCAAAAGAGAAACCCCAGCCCTTCAGGAAGAAAGCTG
>CAZUHN010000222.1:0-6188 GCA_964620535.1 uncultured Nitrospinaceae bacterium
CCCCGATGTCAATTAAACCCACATTATGCGGCGGAACAGAGCAAAACGAGTCCGGAATCTTTGTAACCATATAATATAATTGGCTAAAATCGCCCGAGCGAGGGGATATCAGATGCTCGGAGATGGTGGCAGCCCAAAAGAGGCCCTCCGGCCTGCTTTCGACCGCTCTGTCGAGGAACTTTCTCCCAGATATGATTGACCTATTTACTGTTTTCTCCACCGGAATTCAATTCATAAATAGGAAGATTGACATGAACGCCCACAATGGGCTAACACTGCCCATTATTCTCAATAAATTCAGTGTTGTTGGCCTTGTGACTTATCCCCGAAAATGATGGGGAGCGAAGTTTTTTTCTACGGGCGATTTGCAAGCAGGAATCAGTTTCACCATCGTTGATGTACCTTATCGAAACGGGAGGCATGGGATGATGAAGAAACGGCAGTTAGTAGAAGGAGGCTCCATCAAGCGTCGCACGTTTCTGAAAACCGTAGGTGGAGCAGCCGCCGCACTTCCGCTATCGGCAGGCCCGTGGGTGGTCACTCCGGCCCGGGCCCAGAAAAAGGTTCTCCAATGGTGGGTGTCCCCTCCGGGTGGTCCCTGGTACGCCATGGCGACCGCAATCTCGGAGGCCGTAAAGCAGAAAACCGGCCAGATCCTGGAATTGCACTCGGGCGGCGGCGTAATCAACCCGGTCGCCATCAACCGGGGTGAAGGCGATATCGGATTCACCGGGACCGAAGTGCTCGCCTCGGCCTGGAACGGAGAAGACGCATTCAAAGTCTATCCTTGGAAAAAGCCTCTCCAAAACTTCCGCCAGCTGTTCCTCTTGTCCCCGAGTTTCCTCCACGTCGCCGTCTGGGCGGACAGCAAGGCCCATACCATAGACGATCTGAAAGGCTTCAGAGTGGATGCCCAGCCCGTGGGCTTTTCCGCCGAGGCGCAGTTCCATTGGGTGGTCAAGGCGCACGGAATGTCCTACAAGGACATGAAAATCTCCCGCCTTGTCATGCGGGACGGAATCATGGCCATGAAGGATGGGCATCTCGACGCCTTCATGTTGACCAGCCCCTTCCCCGCCGGTTTATTCATCGACCTGGCGACCTTCAAGCCCATCCGTCTTCTGGCCGTCCGAAAAGCAATTATGGACAAGATCGTCAATCTCAACAAAGGACTCATCCCGGGAACTATCACGGCCGGCGCCTACCGAGGACACACCAAGGACGTCCTCGTGCCCCGGGCCGACCTCATTGTCTTCTGCCACAAGGACCTGCCCACGGACCAGATGTACAAGGTCACCAAAGCCTACGTGGAAAACCTGGATAGGATGGCGAAGACCTTTTCATACATGAAAGGGATCACCGGAAAGGACGTTGCTCAAATCCGCGGCGTCCCACTGCACTCGGGTGCCGAGAAATACTACAAAGAGGCCGGCTACATCTAACCAGTCGCGTCGCCGCCCGCGGGCGCAACCGGATTGACTTCACTTTCGGGGCCCGGCAGATTGATGCAGCTCTGTCGGGTCCCGCTTTTTCCCTCAATACCCTTCCTCATGCCCTGACAAGTTAGAAAGGAGATTCATGGCCGCGCCGGAAGCGCCTGCAATCCGCGCCGACTCCCCTCCTTCCAAACTAGAAGATAACGAGGGGATGATTCTTCGAAAGCTCCCGGGATATCTGGGAAAGGGCGTTTCCCTCCTGGCCATAGGGACATCTATCTATCACGTCTACGTGGGTGCCTACGGTGCCCCGGAGCCTTACTTTTTTCGCGTCCTCCACCTCACCCTGATGTTTTCCCTGGGTTTCCTCCTGTTTCCAAAATCAAGGAAGGGCCTCATCAATAAAGTTCCCCTTTCCGATTGGATCATGATCGCCGTTTGGCTCGCCGCGACGAGTTACATCTTCTTCAATCTCGATTACATCTCGAACCGGATGTTTTTCATCACCCCTCTCACCATGGTCCAGCGCTTCTTCGCCATTGCGATAATCATCATTGTCCTTGAGGTCACCCGGCGGACGGTGGGAATGGCACTCACCGGGGTTGCGGCGGCGATCATTCTTTATGCCTTTGTTGGACCATATCTCCCGGGTGTCTTTTTCCATACGGGAAGAAAATTGGATTTTCTCCTCGACTTGCAGTACCTGAACCCGGACGGCGTATTCGGCATGATAACGGGAATCGCCGCCACCTTTGTCATGATGTTCATCATTTTCGGTGCTTTTCTGAACCACTCTGGCTTCGGCGCTTTCGTCATCGACATCGCTACCGCCTTGGCCGGGTGGTCGCGCGGAGGGCCCGCCAAGGTGGCCGTGGTCGCCAGCGGCTTAATCGGAATGATCCAAGGTGTGAGTACGGCCAACGTAGTTACGACCGGGGTGTTCACCATTCCCATGATGAAGCGAATTGGCTTCCGGCCCGCTTTTGCCGGTGGGGTGGAAGCGGCCGCCTCCACGGGTGGCAACGTTATGCCTCCCGTCATGGCCGCCGCCGCTTTTGTCATGTCGGAAGTAACCGGAATTCCCTACATCACCATCATCAAGCACGCTTTCGTTCCGGCGACCCTGTACTTTCTCAGCATCGGAATCATGGTGCATCTTTATTCCGTCCAGCATGGGATCAATCCAACCCCCCGCGAGGAAACTCCACAACTCGAGAAAGTTCTGAGTGAGCGAGGCTATCTGCTCATACCGATAATCGTTCTGGTTTGGCTTCTTTTCATTGGCAAGAGTCCTATGTTGTCGGCGATAGCCAGCATCGGCGCAGTCATCGTCATGAACAATCTCCGATGGTACGGCATCCCGGTGATAGCGTTGGATTGGCTCTTCATTGGGGGGCATCTGGACTGGATCCTCATCTGGGGAAGAATGGACTGGATCCTCATCTGGGGAAGTAGATCAACTTTGGCCGCGATTGTTAGCGCGGGCCTCGTCATCGCCTTGAGCCTTCACCGGAAAAATATCAGGACGACGCTCGGGCAAATTGTCAGGGCGCTGGAAGAAGGCGCCCGGAACACGGTTATCGTCTCGACGGCCTGCGCCGCCTCGGGCATCATTTTCTCCGTAATTCAGCTCACCGGCTTCGGGAACCGATTTGCCAGCCAAGTCGTGTCTATCTCGGGAGGAAATCTCCATTTCCTTCTCGTGCTCGCCGCATTGTCCAGCCTCATCATCGGCACGGGAATTCCGATGACCGCTGCCTACATCCTTCAAATTGGGATCATCATCCCCTCCCTTTTAGATGCCGGTATCCCCGTCGTACAGGCGCATCTTTTCGTAATTTTCTTCTGCTCGATCTCTCTCATCACGCCCCCCATGGCCGTCACCTCCTACGCGGCGGCCACCATCGCCGGGGCGGATATGATAAAAACCTCCTTCGAGGCCATTAAGCTGGCGGGAGCCTCTTACATCATCCCTTTCATGTTCGCCCTCTCCCCCGCTCTCCTCCTCATTGGAACGCCAGGAGAGATAATCATCGCCGTCACCACAGCGACTCTGGGAATTTACTCTTTGGCTGTTTCTCTCCAGGGTTTCTTGACCCGGCGACTCAATTACGTTCAGCGGACCGTTTTTTTTATTGCTTCTATTGCCCTCATACAGCCAGGCCTCTATACAGACGGACTCGGGATTCTCTTCCTGTTCGTTGGCGTCTTGAGCCAAAGAGTTCTCCGCCCCGCAGGCGAGATCTCCGCCGGGCCGCCGGCATAAGGCTCGAACCACCATCTGCCACTTCCATTCTCAAAATGAAGGTGGAACCCGGACAGGATTGGGCAACACTCTTGAGACGCATTTCGGGCGTGAAAACAGGCTTGTAGTTGAACGAGTGAATAAAGACAGGTATAAAACCCGAGTTTTTAGAGTCATTCTGCCGGGGTTCCTTTGGCCCTCATGACTTGGATCTTTAACGGGTTCGGGTCGTGCCAAGTCCTTGAGGTCACTGCTTACATGAAAATGTTGATAACAAGCGGTACTGGCTTCATCGGCTCTCACCTGTCGCCGTCCGGATCGTTTTACGATAAATGGTTGAGACCATAATGACGAACGCAAAAGGGGCCGAGGTGATACTCGAACTTTCACAAAATACAGCCGAAAGGCACCCATCACCTCCACCTCGGAGGCATATGGAAAAAACAGATTCGATGCTCTCCATGAGGTTGTGTAATCTAATTTTCTCATTTCCATTTTGAAATTTTTTACATTCAAATATGCATTTCAATTGGAGGCCGACAAGGCGTGGAAAGAGTGCTGGTGACGGGAGGAGGAGGATTCATCGGGTCGAATCTCGTCCGCGCCCTGATCGCGGAAGGTTATGCAGTCCGAGTTCTCGAAAATTTCTCCACCGGACGAGAAGAAAATCTTGCCGATGTAATGAACGATATTGAGCTTATCGACGATCCGGAAGGCATCCAATCTGAGAAAAATTGTGCTCAAGCGATGAAAAATGTTTCATATGTATTGCACGAAGCGGCCATTCCCTCCGTTCCCCGATCTATCGAGAATCCAATTATGACCGACCGCGTAAACGTGGGAGGAACGTTGACGCTGCTTCAAGCGGCCAACAACGTGAAGATAAAACGGTTCGTGTTCGCTTCTTCCTCGTCAGTCTACGGCGACACCCCGGGAGATATCCGCCGCGAAGATGCCGTGCCTAAGCCACTATCTCCCTACGCCGCAAGCAAGCAGGCTGGAGAGACATACACGTTTCTCTTTCATAAACTTTATGGGCTTCCTACTGTAAGTCTCAGATATTTCAATGTCTTCGGACCACGTCAGGATCCCAACTCGCAATACGCCGCCGTCGTTCCCATCTTCGTGCGCCATTTGCTCTCGCAAATATCACCCACCATTTTCGGCGACGGCGAGCAGGCGCGTGATTTTACCTTCATCGACAATGTGATTTTCGGGAATCTGCTGGCGATGAAATCCGAAAAAATCTGTGGCAAAGTATTCAACATTGCCACGAACACGAAATATTCGATTAACGAACTCTTTCGACGACTTTGCAATATTACCGGCATCAACGAAATAGAGCCAATTTACGAGCCACCCCGCCCCGGAGATGTCCGAAATTCGTTGGCGGATATATCAAAAGCCCAAAAACTACTGGGATATAAAGTGCAAGTTCCTTTTGATGAAGGCCTCCGGCGGACGGTAGCCTGGCACAAGCAATCTACAAAAACAGGAAAATAACAATTCTTGCCGTGTTTATCATTTCGGAGCGTTGACGTGCCATCTATTCACCTATGATTGCGAGATTTGCGCGAAGTGACCCATTTTTCCGAAACGCTCGGATCACAAAAAACATTTCTCCCTTTGTAGAAACTTGAAACCCAATAGACAACACATCAGCATCAATAAAAAGGAGATCGAACATGAAATTGCTATATCTCGAACCCGTTTATTCGGATATCTGGGGTGCACATTTTCAAAACTTGCTCAACGCCCATAAACTGCCCGAGACTGTCGTGGACGTTGCCCACCTCGAAAGTCCGGCACAAGAAGAAACTCCTTATATGCTTCAGAAGCCTTACTACTTCAAAGACTTATTCGAGACGATCAGCCAAGCCGAAGAGGACGGTTACGACGCGGCAATGGTGGGGTGCGCCGCGGATCCTGGAGTTCGGGACGCCCGATACATGGCCGGAATTCCTGTGATCGGACCATTGCAGGCCGGCCTGTACACCGCAGGCCTGTTGGGACGGAAGGTGTGCGTATTGTGCACAGCCCACGACGGAAAAAGGCCAAGGAATCGCCCCCTTCACTGGTTCGAAGACTACTTACACTTCTACGGGATCGACCGGGAGAGAGTCTGCTTTCGACTTGTCGACGTGGTAAGGACAGATCGGGCGAAAAACAATCGATTCGTCGAAAATAAGATGTGGTCCGAGCTCCGGGAGGAATTGAGCGCCCAGTTCCACCGTTCGGTGCTGGAGTACGGCATCGACCAGGCGGAGAAAGCAGTTTCCGAGGACGGGGCGGACGTTGTGTTCTTCGCCTGCACCCTGTTCGGAGGGAAGCTCGGACCGGTCGCCGAGGCGCTGGATGTGCCCGTGCTGGATCCCGTCATCACCATGCTCAAGGCCACCGAAATGAGCGTGAAGTCGAAGTTACTATACGGCCATGAGATGGGTGCCGGGGTCGTGTGAGAAAAAAAAGAAACGCCTGCCCTCAAAACGGGGGCTTCCGGCAATCGA
>CAZUHN010000223.1:0-10120 GCA_964620535.1 uncultured Nitrospinaceae bacterium
GGCGACCTGGGCGCCTTCGCAGCCCCGCTTCCGGTTTTACGGAAGCGGAACAGCCGTGAACCTCGTGGGCGCCCACGAGATCCCGGGCGGATCGGCGCGAGGCAAGTCGGGCGATCGGTCGGACGCCCGGAAGGAAGCCCTACGCTCCGCCGATAAGGCCGCGCGGAAGATCGCGGTGAAGAAAAAAACCGTAAGAAAGAAAAAAACAGAAAAGAAGAAGGTCTCGAAGAAGAAGGTCTCGAAGAAAAAGATCTCGAAAAAGAAATCGCCAAAGAAAAAACCGGTGCCGAAGAAGCGCACCGTCCGCAAGAAGAGCGCGAAAAAAGACACGGTGGCCCTCAAGCGGAAGCGGGCCAAGGAGCGCAGGCGACTCGCACGATTGAAAAAGGCCAAAGAGCTGCGGGTGCGCGAGCGGCGCTGGCGGCAGGAGTACGCGAAGAGAAAAGAAACGGAACAACGAAAGCGCACCGCCTCGGCGACCCCCCCAAAAGATTCGCCCGCCGGCAATAAAGCCGTCACGGACCGGCCCAAATCCAAAGTCGGGTATCCGGGGGAAGGGGGCGGCGACGGCCAGGGGGGCGGAAGCCGGGGCGCCGCCGGCGGCGGGGCCGCCCGCACGGAGCTTGGGCGTTATTACGGTCTGCTGACCGAACGGGTAGACAATCACTTTACTGTTCCCCCGGGCCTGAAAAAAGAGTTCAAGAATCTAAAAACGATCGTGGTCGTGGACGTGGGCAGGGACGGGTCCATTCGGAATCTGGAAATCGAGCTTTCGAGCGGGAAAAGCGCGTACGATAAGGCGGCGCTCCGGGCGGTCAAGAGTGCGGCGGATCCGGCGTTTCCCCCGCTGCCCAACACGGTAAAGGGGAAATGGATACCCATCGGTTTCCGCTTTTGCGGGCTCAATTTTTGCCGGTCCTGATCGGGGGGGTTGGACCACGGCCAGGCCGCCGGGGAGATTCGGCATGAAGTGGCGCGCGGCGTTGCTGCTGACGCTCGTTTCAATCGTATTTTCCACGCCCGCCTTTGCGGCAAGCACCGGCGGGCGGGTTTACCTGGACATCTACTCCCCCAACGTGCGGAAGATACGAATCGCAATTCCGATTTTCCGCCCGTTAGACAGCGGCCGCCCCTCTTCTGTCGGCATGAATATCGCCCGCGTCATCGAAGAGGATCTCACGCGGAGCGGTTTGTTCTTCGTTCCCCGCCGCGAAAGCTACCTCGAGAATCCCCTCCGGGCGGGAATCCGGAAAAATGAGCAGCGTTTCCCGGATTGGTCGAAGGTGATCAAGGTAGAGGCCCTCATAAAGGGAGGGTATGAGCTTTCGAAAAACACGATTCGAGTGGAGGCGTACCTGTACGATACCGTCCGTGGGGTGCAGGAGCTCGGAAAGCGCTACCGTTATCCCGTCAGCGGCTGGCGGCTTTTGGCCCACCGCTTCGCCAACGACGTGCTGGAGCGCTTCACGGGCCAGAAAGGGATATTCGACACCCAGGTAGCCTTCGTCGCGCGACGCTCCCAGAAAGAGCCCGGCGAGATCTTCATCATGGATTGGGACGGGCAGAATCTTCGCCGCGTTACCCGGAACGGCAGGGGGAACAACGCTCCCGCATGGTCCCCGGACGGAAAATGGCTCGCTTACTCTTCCTTCAAATCGAATCCGCCCGCGGTTTTCTTGATGCCCACGAATGGCGGGCGCGAAACCAAGGTCAGCTCGAAGAAGGCCCAGGCCATCGGAGGCGCATTTTCCCCCGGGAGCCGATGGTTCGTATTCTCGGAACTCACGGGACGCAATTATGAGATTTACCTTTACAATATGGTAACCAGGGTGAAGCGGCGCCTCACCCGCCACTTTGGAATCGATGTTTCTCCGGTTTTTTCTCCGGACGGAAAGAAAATCGCTTTCACCTCCGGCCGGACGGGAGGCCCCCAGATTTACGTCATGAACGCCGACGGGAGTTCCCCGCGCCGGATCTCATTTCAAGGAAGCTATAACACCGAGCCGGCCTGGAGCCCCCGGGGGGACCGGATTTCCTACTCCACCCGAATCACGGATGGGTCTTCTATCGATATTGTAACGGTGAACTCGGACGGGTCGGATCTGAGGCGCCTCACGGGCGGGCAGGGGATAAACGAAAGCCCCTCTTGGTCCCCCGATGGGCGCCATATTGCGTTTTCCTCGGATCGGAACGGGAGCAAATTCGTATACGTGATGACTTCGCTGGGCTCCCAGCTTAAGCGCCTTCAGCCGGGACAGGAGCCTGCTTGGTCGCCTTCTTTGCCCTAAATGGTAAAATTGGCCCGCCAAATGTGAAATGGTTCACCAAAATAATGGGGATTGGGCTTGCCCCTTGCCCCCTAGGGCTTTATAATTTTTTGAAGGGTAAAACGCTGCCCGGGAGCATGGTGCTCAAAACGCTCGTACGCTCGAAATGGGTGGAGGGGGATCTATTTTTCCCCTGAATATTGGGAGATAATTCGCAATTCTTCTTACAATCTTCCCATCCCGAGACTTGCAGGGCTTCGAGGAGGACATTTGAATGTTTGCGAAGGGTGAAAATAAGCGGTTTCGCGGCGTATTTATGGGGGTGGCTCTGCTTTTTGTAATGGGATGCGCGCAGCAAACGGTGAAAACGGACGAAGCGACGACTTCGGCCGCCGGCCGGCCGGGGAGCCAAGCCGGCGCCAGAGCGGGCGGGCGCTCGGAAGGAAGCATGACCGAGGCTGAGCGGAGCGGCAGGCGGGCGGAGTTCAAGGTCGACCTTGCCAGCCTGGAGGCGGATAGGATTCACTTCGATTTTGATAAATCTGCCATTCGGCCCGATATGCGGCCCATCCTGGATAGGAAGGCCCAGTTTCTTCTGAAGTTTCCGACGATTCGGATCCAGATCGAGGGTCACTGTGACGAACGGGGAACCGTCGAATACAACATCGCCCTGGGACACCGCCGCTCACAGAGCGCCCGGGATTACCTGGTGTCCCTTGGGGTTTCCTTTTCCCGAATTGACACCGTCAGCTACGGGAAAGAGCGCCCCGCCGACCCGCGTCATAATGAAGAAGCGTGGTTCAATAATCGCCGGGCCAAGTTCAACGTCACTGGCGGAATTCCGGCGGAGTTGAACTGAGCCGTCCGGTTGCCGGTTGAGAAAGGATTCCCCGGCGGTGTGCCGCCGGGGAGTTTTTTTCTTATGAGAAAATCTCCTTCCAGCCGTGGCTTTGTACTCTTCACGGCGGCCATGGTTTTGGCGCTTGCGGTCACCTTTGAAGAATCTCCTCTTGAAGAATTCAGCGACTTTCCTCTGATACGGCGTGCCATACTGCCGGGGGCCGGCCTTTCCGGAGTGTCTGCGGCGGCGGCTCAGACGAAGGGAAAAAAGGCTCCCGCAAGTAAGCCCGATGAGGGGATCCTGAAAGCCATCAGGAGCCTGGGGGCCACCCTCCAGGGCCTGCGGCGCGCCCTGGCCGATCAGGAACTTCGCCTGGAAGAAGCGCGGAAGGCGATCCAATCCCTTGCGGATCAGCTCGAGCGCGGCCAGGGCGCCCAGGCGGAGGAGCAGGCAAAATTCGGAAGCATTCTTGAGGGTTTGAGGGAGCGTCTCGATTCGATGGAAAATGAGCTGACCGGCCTCCGATTTTCCGACGTCCGCCGGGGGAAGGCCGATATCGGAGCGGCATCCGGCAAGGAAAAACCGGTGGGGGCTCCGGTAACGGAATCGCATGTCGGCCTCTCGGTGGCGTCGCAGGAATTTGCCGTTTCTCCGGCGGGGGCTCCCTCCGCCGGGATTGCTCCCGTCGGGGTGGCTAGGGCGAACGCCTCGGCTTCCCCATTGATGGAAAACGGCGCTGCGGTCGCGAAGGTGACTCCCGCCACGGATCCGGGTCCCGAGGCGGAATTCAATGAAGCCCTTCAGGTCTTGCGGGAGGAGCGTCAATTCCCCCGGGCGCGGCTCCTTTTCACTCGGTTTCTTTCGAAGAATCCCACGCACGATCTGGCGGATGACGCCCAGTACTGGATCGGGGATTCCTATTTTGGAGAAAGAAACTTCGAGCGGGCCATCCTGGCTTTCAACAAAGTACAGGTGGACTACGCCAACGGAGACAAGGCGCCCGACGCCTTGCTGAAAGAAGCCCTTTCCTTTCTCCGCCTCGGTGACAAGGCAAGCGCGTGGGAGTTGTTCGAGCGCGTGGCGAAAAAATATCCTCAGAGCGAAGCGGGGAGAACCGCACTGGAGCAGCTCAAGAACTTCTAGGCGGCGGGCCGGGCGCTCTCTTTCGCCGGACGCCGCCGCGTCGATGACCCTTCCCTGAGCGGACGATGCGCAAGCCGAAGGAGCCGCCTCCCAAAGTGCGCGAGAAGGCGAAAGCGCTCGCCGAGGACCTGCATCGCCACACCTACCTGTATCACGTCCTCGACGACCCGGAGATTTCCGACGCCGAGTACGATCGCCGCCTGCGCGCTCTCCAGAAGATTGAAGAGGAATACCCCTTCCTCGCCACCCCGGACTCGCCCACCCGGCGTGTGGGCGCACCGCCGCTCGAGGCGTTCGAGGTTTTCGAGCATGACCCACCCATGCTCAGCCTTGATAACGCCTTGTTGGTGGAGGAAATAATAGAGTTTGAGGAAAAAGCACGGCGGTTCTTGCGGCAAACCTACGACCGGGATGTGGAGAAGTTTACCTATGTCGTCGAGCCCAAGATCGACGGCCTCGCGGTCGAGCTCACCTACCGCGAGGGTGTCTTCGTATCGGGCGGAACGCGCGGCGACGGCGTCCGGGGCGAAACCGTCACCCCGAATCTTCGGACCGTCGGCGGAATTCCCCTGCGCCTGCGCGCGCCCGAAGCGGGACCGGCGTATCCACCTGCGCTTTCGGTGCGCGGGGAGGTTTTCATGCGGCAGGATGCGTTTGAGCGGTTGAACCGGGAGCGGAGGGAGGCGGAAGAGCCCCCCTTCGCGAATCCGCGGAACGCCGCCGCAGGAGCGCTCCGCCAGCTTGATCCCGGAATCACCGCCTCGCGCCCGCTCGATATATATCTCTACGGGGTCGGCTGGGTCGAAGGGCATTCGTTCGAGAGCCAGTCCGGCCTTCTTGAAACCCTTACGAAGTGGGGATTTCCCGTGAATTCTTCCTGGCGGAAGTGCGAAGACCTCGAAGATGCGCTCGCCTTTCACCGGGAGATTCTCGAAGCCCGCGAGGAGGCCGCCGCCGAGATGGACGGCATCGTCATCAAAGTGGATTCGTTCGATCTGCAGCGCGACCTCGGGTTTCGTTCGCGATCGCCGCGCTGGGCCATCGCGTATAAATTTCCTCCCAGCCAGGAGACTACCATGATCGAGGACATCATCGTCCAGGTGGGGCGGACCGGCGCGCTCACCCCCGTCGCCGTGATGAAGCCTGTCCGGGTCGGGGGGGTGGAGGTGTCGCGGGCTACCCTTCACAACGAGGATGAGGTGGGGAAAAAGGACGTGCGGAAGGGTGACACTATCGTGGTCCAGCGGGCGGGGGACGTCATCCCCGAGGTGGTCTCCGTCGTTTTGGAGAAGCGGCCCCGGGGAGCGAGGCGCTTCCGGATGCCGAAGAAGTGTCCCGTTTGCAGGGCGGTGGCCCAACGGTCCGCCGGGGAGGTGGCCACCCGCTGCCCGAACCCCCGCTGCCCCTCGGTGGTTCGCGAGGGCCTTCGCCATTTTGCCTCAAGAGGGGGGTTGGACATCGAGGGGCTCGGAGAGAAGCTGATCAATCAGCTTGTGGATACGAAGCGGGTCAAGGAGCCCGCCGATCTCTTCTCTTTGGAACGGGATCAGTTGGCATCCCTCGAGCAGATGGGGAAAAAGTCCGCCGAAAATCTGATAGCGGCTTTGGATAAGGCCAAGACTCCCCCCTTGTCCCGCTTTATCTATGCGCTTGGGATCCGGCACGTGGGAGAACACTTGGCGGAGGTGCTCGCCGGGCATTTCAAAAGCATCGGTGGACTGAAAAAGGCGGGTTTCGAGGAGTTGACCGCCATCCACGAGGTCGGCCCCCTGGTGGCCGAAAGCATCGCCTTATTTTTCGGAGATCCGCAGAGTGGATCGTATGTGGATGCCTTGATCGAGGCGGGCGTGCGGCCCGCCCCCCCCGCGAGGGGCGCCGCCGGCGCGGGCGGTGCGGCACCCTTCGCCGGGAGGGTCTTCGTCCTCACGGGCACCCTGTCCAGGCACACCCGGAGCGGGGCGAAGGAGGCCATCGAAGCCCTGGGCGGGCGTGTGAGCGGAACGGTGAGCAAGAAAACGGATTATGTGATCACCGGGGAGAGCGCCGGTTCCAAGCTCTCCAAGGCGGAGTCATTGGGCGTAAGGGTAATCGGCACGGAGGAATTCGAGCGGATTCTGGCAGAAAAAAGGCTTCCTTGACGAATATTCGCCTATTTCCTAAGATTTGCCCGAGTATGGATATACCTTCGCATTTCGCGGAACACCTTATATTTCCCCACCATTCTTAGGATATCCCCGTGGCGCAAATCCGCAAGGCAGTTTTTCCCGCCGCCGGGCTCGGCACCCGCTTTCTGCCCGCGACGAAAGCCGTTCCCAAAGAGATGCTTCCCATCGTGGACATTCCCCAGATTCAGTATAGCGTCCAGGAGGCAGTGGACGCGGGGATCGAGGAGATCGTCCTCATCACGGGCCGTGGAAAGGTGGCGATGGTGGACCATTTTGACGTTTCCTATGAGCTGGAGTCCCACCTTCGCCAGCGGGACCAAAAAGATCTTCTGAAAATCGTCGAGGAGATCGCCCGGGCGGTGCGCGTCGTCGCCATCCGGCAAAAGGCGCCCCTCGGCCTCGGGCACGCGATTCAATGCGCGAAGAACGCCGTGGGCGATGAGCCTTTCGCCGTCATCCTGAGCGACGACGTCATACGGAGCGAGGTTCCGGCCATCCGCCAGCTCATTGAGTCCTACGACGCCAACGGGACGGCCACCATCGCGGTGATGGAGGTGGAGGGCGGGGAGATTTCGAAGTACGGCTCTGTTATCCCGGCCGGGGGGGAGTCACCCGGTCCGCGGCTCACCCAGCTGCGCGGAATGGTCGAGAAGCCCCCCGCCGAAAAGGCTCCTTCGAACCTCGCCATCATCGGCCGCTATGTTCTTCCACCCGAAATTTTCGGGGCCATCGAAAAGGTCAAGCCCGACGCCAAGGGAGAGATTCAACTCACCGAGGCGCTTCGGATCCTCCTCGGGGATCAACCCATCTTCGCGTATGAATTCGAGGGAAAGCGCTACGACGCGGGCGACAAGCTCGGCTTTTTGCAAGCCACGGTGGAATTCGCGTTGGCCCGGAAGGATATTGGGCCGGCGTTCCGCGACTATCTGAGGAGCCTGAAAATTTGAACTCCGATTCGGACTCTTCGCCTGACGGCGAACCGCCGGGATTGTTCGGAACCTCATTCCATTTTCGGCGGGCGGCGGGGCGGCCCCTCCTTTCTTCGCTTGGAGGGAGGGCCTGAGCGATGGAGGTAGACCTGCTTTTCCGCCTCGTCGCGTTCTTCGTTCTGATCGCCCTGTCGGCGGGGTTTTCCGCGAGCGAGACCGCCTTTTTCTCCCTCGACGCCCACCGCGTTCAGGGCATGTGGAAAGAGGGCGGATTGAGCGGGCGCATCGCGGCCCTGCTGAAACGTCCCCGCCGGCTCATCATCTCGATCCTGATGGGAAACGAAATCGTGAACATCGCCGCCTCGGCGGTGTTCGCCGGCGCCGTGGTGTCCTTTCTCGGGGAAGGGAGGAGCTGGTTCGCCGTCGTTTTGATGACCCCCATTTTGATGGTGTTCGGCGAAATCGCCCCCAAGTCCATCGCGGCGCGGTTTCCCGAGGGAATTGCCCGCTTCCTGGCGGCCCCGCTTTCCCATTTCGCCGCTTTCATCCGTCCGTTTCGCGCCGTCGTCCTTCAGATTTCGAACGGCGTACTCACCCTCCTCGGCGCTCCGCCGCGGGCGAGGAGCAATATTCTGATGGAGGATGAATTTCTCACCCTTGTCGACGCGGGCCATGAGGAAGGCGAGCTCGACGCGGTGGAAAAGGCGTACATTCACAACATATTCAAGTTTCACGACGGGACCGTGCGCGAGATCCAGGTTCCCCGGACGGACATGGTCTGCTGGGAGGCCGGCCTGCCGCTCGCCAAGGCGGTCGAACGGGTGCGGTTTTCTCCCCACTCGCGGATTCCCATTTACCGCGATGACCGGGATCACATCGTGGGAATCGCCTACGTTAAGGATTTTCTCCGTCTGGCGAGGCGGAAGTCGTTCGACCCGAGCGAAACGATTCCCGCGAAGATGTTGCGCGAGCCCTTTTTCGTTCCGACCGGGATGAAGCTCGAGGCCTTGTTCCGCTTGTTCCGCCAGAAACGGACCCACATCGCCATCGTGGCGGATGAGTTCGGCGGCGTGAGCGGCCTGGTGACGATGGAGGATCTTCTTGAGGAGATCTTCGGGGAGATCAAGGATGAGTTCGACGCAGGAGAAGAAACCGAAGCGGAAAAACAAGCGGACGGTTCCTACCTTTGCCTGGCGCGCATCCCGCTGGAGATGTTTCGCGAGAGGACGGGGTGGCCCCTTCCCAGGGCGGTGGAGGCGAACACGCTGGGCGGTCTGGTGTTTCATATGCTGGGCCAGGTGCCGAAGGTGAACGAAAAAGTTCGGATTGGAAACATCGAACTCACCGTGCTGGAAGTGCGGCAGACGCGGGTACTTCGGATTCGGGCGGAGCGGCTGGGGGAGGCGTCATGATTTCGATCTACACGTTCCTTCCGATCGGGATTTTCTTGCTGCTGGCCGAGGCGTTTTTTTCGGGCTCCGAGATCGCCATCGTTTCGGCAAACCGGGGCCGTCTCCGTACCCTGGCGAACGGGGGAGACCGGGGGGCGAAAACCGCGCTCCGGCTACTCGACAGCCCCGAGTGGCTCATGGGGACCATTCTCACCTGCCACAATATTTGTTTCGTCACCAACGTGACCCTTGCCACACTGATTTCGATAGACATCGTGGGTCCGAGGTACGGCGAGGTGGTCTCGGTGCTCGCCGTGATCCCTTTCCTCGTGATCTTCGGGGAGGTCGTTCCGAAGAGCTATTGCCAGGATCGGGCGGATGACTTCGCGCCGTTCCTGGCGCGGATCATCTGGGGCGCGAGACTCCTAGTGTATCCGCTGGTCTGGGTGCTGAGCCGGATCATCGGGGCCGTTCTGGGCATTCGCGAGGCGGATGGAAACGAGAGCCCCTTCGTCACCCGCAAGGAGCTCGAGATTTTGGTGGGGCGTCCCTATGCCGGGGACGTGAAGGCGGTCGAGCGGAAGATGATCGAGCGCATCCTAGGTTTCGGCGATTTGCAGGTGGACCAGGTCATGGTCCCGCTCGTGGATGTTTCCGCGGTGGACGAGGAAGGGACGGTCAAGGACGTGATCGAGCGCATCGAAAAAGACGGCCATTCTCGCATTCTCGTTAACCGCGGGGAAATTCATCACATCGTGGGCGTCGTGTACGCGAGGGACATCCTCGCGTTGCCCCCCGAGACCACCGGCGCAATCCGCAAGATCGAGAACCTCGTTCGCCCCTCGTATTTCGTTCCCGAGTCGAAACAGGCGGATGATCTTCTCGAGGAAATGCAGAAAACTAAGCAAAAGCTCGCCGTCGTCGTGGACGAGTACGGCGGGTGCAGGGGCGTGGTGACGATCGAGGACCTAGTGGAGGAGATTGTCGGCGATATCAGTGACGAGTATGACGTGGACGAAAAGCGCCTGTATCAGCGGTTGGGGGAGGGGCATTACCTCATGGACGCCCGGATGGAGGTCGAGCACGTGCGGGACGAGCTGTCCATCCCCATTCCGGAGGGGGATTTCGAAACGCTGGCGGGCTACCTCCTCGACGTTTTCGAGCGGATCCCGAAGGCGGGCGATCGGCGGTTCATCGACGGATGGCTGTTCGTCATCGACCGGGCGAGCGGGAACCGGATCGAACACGTCCGGTGTGAGCGGCGCGGGAGCGAAGCGCCGAAGATGGAAGACGGCCCCGGCCGGTAGGCTTTTTTCCCGGCGAGCATCTTATAATAACCGGAATTATGCGGCAACGCTCTCTATTTCTCAAATTCCGGTCTACT
>CAZUHN010000224.1:0-3177 GCA_964620535.1 uncultured Nitrospinaceae bacterium
CTCCCTTCCTCAAGGTTCCGGCTACCCGTTATATACGTTGGACCGTGATTCCGCTATTACTTTTTTATGGCGCCAATGCTCCGCAGGATGGCGCCAAATGCGTGGTACTCGTCCACAACGTCCTTTTTGAGCGCCTCCCCGTAGATCGGGTTGGGCTTATCGTTCATTTTCTTGAGGAGTCTCTTGTAGGTCTTGTCTTTCACGAGCTTTTTGAAACTCTCCACGAGGAAATTGATCCGGTCCTGGGGCGTCCCCGTGCGGGCGATGATGAAACGTTTGGAGGCGAGAAGGAAGTCAACTCCCTTCTCCCGGAAAGTGGGCGTATCGGGGAAGAACGGGTCCCGCTTCTTGGCGGCGACCGCGAGGATACGCATTGTGCCCGCGCGGACATGATCGGTGCTTCCCCCAGTGGTCGGATTCCCTCCGGCGGAGTCCACATGGCCGCCCAGCAAGGCTCGAATGCCCGGTCCGCCACCCTTGAAAGGGATGTGGTTGAACTTGATCTTCATGTCGGCCTCGAGCTTGAGGAGCTGGAGATGGCCCACGCCGTAGATCCCCGAGGAGGCGTAGCTGACCTTCCCCGGGTTCGCGCGGGCCGCCGCGACGAACTCGTCGAAGTTCTTCCACGGCTTTTTCACCAGGGTGCTCATCATGTAGTTCTGCTTGGTGAAGTGGAAGACGGGAATGAAATCCTTGAGGGGATCGTAGCCCATGTTCCGGACGTTCGGGGCGACGGGAAGGTGGGAGGCCGAAGCGAGGACGAGGGTATGGCCGTCGGGCTTCGCCCGCATGAAAGCCCCCATGCCGACCTTGCCGCCACCGCCCGGCATGAGCTGAACATACATGGGCTGGCCCAGGTACGTGTGAGCGACGCTCGCGATGGCGCGGGAGTTGAGATCGTGAGAGCCTCCCGCCCCGAGCGCCACGATCAACTTGATGGGCTTGCTGGGGTATTTTGCTGCTTCCGCCAGAGGCGCGATGAAGACCAAAGCGGCGGTTGCGAGCAAAGCGAAGATTGCGAAAAAACATTTTTTCCTGTTCATTTCCGATCCTCCTTTTTGATAGAGATACTTCTCCTACGAGGCCTCGGGCGAGACCTTTTGCCGCTTCCATACAGTGGTGACGACGACCACGGCGGTCACCGCCAAGAAGAAAGCCGAGATGGGGCGAGTGAAGAAAACCGATAAGTCTCCGTGGGAAAGAAGAAGCGCCTGCTTCATCGACCTCTCCGCCATGGGCGTGAGGATGAAGGCAATGACCAAGGGAGCGATGGGGAAATCCAGCTTTCGGAGGCCATAGCCGAACACGCCCGCGATGAGGGCCAGCCTCACGTCTCCCAAGTCGTTGTGGTAGACGTACGATCCCACGGCGCAGAAAAGGAGAACTCCTGGAAACAGGATGGCCTTGGGGATCGTGACCAGGCGGGCGAACAAACCCGTGAGAAACCAACCCTGGACGAGCATGATGGGGTTTCCCAGTAGCAAAAGGGTGAAAATCGCGTAGATGGTGGATGCGTGTTCCTGGAAGAGCATTGGCCCGGGCCGAAGCCCCTGGGCGATGAACGCCCCCATGAGGATAGCCGCACTCGCCCCGCCCGGGATGCCGAGGGTGAGAGTGGGAATGAGGTCCGCGCCCGCCACAGAGCTGTTGGCCGCCTCGGACGCCGCCACCCCTTCGTAGCAGCCCTTGCCGAACTCCTCGGGAGTTTTGGAGGCCCGCTTGGCCGCCCCATAGCCGATGAACGCGGCGATGGAGGCGCCCGTTGCGGGGATGATGCCGATGGTCGTGCCGATGAAGGAAGAGCGCAGTATGGTCCGGGCCGATCGGCGAAGCTCGATAAGGGATAGCGGCCGGCCCCCTTTCAGATGGGCGCCCTCGGGCCGGCGGGACATCTCGACTGCGCTCTTCTCCGCCTGTATGAGAACTTCGCTGACGGCGAAGAGGCCAATGAGCAGAGGAACGAGACCCATTCCTCCCTCCAGGTTGGCGATGCCGAAGGTAAAGCGCTCCGCTCCCGTAATAGCGTCCATGCCCACCAAGCCGAGCAGTCCGCCCATCAGGGCGCACAGCAGCCCCTTCACCACGGAGTTTCCCGTTACGCTCGCGATTACGGAGAGGCCCATCACCAAGAGTGAAAAATACTCCGTCGGCCCGAACAGGAGACCGATCATCGCAAGCGGAAATGCCATCAAGATGAGGCAGATGTCGCTGAAGGTGTCCCCGAGGGTGGAGGCATAGAGCGCCATGTGAATGGCGCTTTTCGCTTCTCCCTTGAGGGCCAGGGGATAGCCATCCAGACAGGTGGCGGCGCCGGGGGCCGTGCCGGGTGTGTTGGCCAGGATGGCCGGAATTGCCCCGCCGAAGAGGGAGCCCTTGTGGATCCCCAAGAGAAAGGGGAGGCCCAACACCGGGGGCATGAAGAAGGAGAAAGGAACCAGGATGGCCGTCGCCATGACACTGGTGAGGCCCGGGATGGCCCCCACCGTGATGCCCGCGAAGACGCCGAGCGCCACCATGCCCACGGCCTGCCAGGAGAGGGCCAACATGATTCCTTCGAGGATCGTATCAAACATGCCAGACCCCTACCAAAGGCTCCCTTCGGGGAGGCTCACCTTGAAGCCGAGCCAGAAGAGGTAATGAACGAACAGTGGAAGAAGGGCCGCCACGGGCGCCACCTGACGCAAGCTTCGCGTCCCGAAGAACGCGATTAGCACGGCCAGAAAAATCGGCGAACTCAGGAGGAAACCCGCGAATTCGAGAGAGTAGGTGTACGCATAGGCGATCACGAAAACCACCGCGACCTTGAAGAGCGGCCGGGGGTTCACAAGCTCCGCGCCTCCCTTCTCCGTTTGACGAAGAGCGCCCAGGACAAGGAAGACGCTCAGAAAAGCGAAAAAGAAGATGGTCAACCGGGGGATGAAGTCCGCTCGCAGGGCGGCGCGGGTCACTTGCCCAGGGGGAATGGAGAAAATAATGTAACCGGGAATCAGATAAAAGTAATAAACCGCGCAGAAAACCAGAAAAAGAGCCCCGGTGAGAAGATCCGCCTTACGCACAGTCGGCCCCCTCTGGGGTGACCAAGACAACGTGAATATTGGGGAGTATAGGCTCTTTTATTACAAATTAACACGACCAGCACCGACCCTGCCCATGTGTGGAGAGAATTCACGAAAATGA
>CAZUHN010000225.1:0-1995 GCA_964620535.1 uncultured Nitrospinaceae bacterium
GGCGCCGATGGCGCAGCCCCCCGGGAGGGAAACCCGAGCCTCGCCGAACCGGGCGAGGAGAGGACCCAGGACCAAGACCGAGGCGCGCATGGTGCGCACCAAATCGTAGGGTGCCGTCCCCGCGTGGGCACAGGCGGGGTCGAAGCGGTAGGCGGAAGGACCGGCCGCCTCGGACTTCACGCCGAAGCCGGACAAGAGATCGAGAATGGTGGTCGTATCCCGCAAGGCGGGGACGCGCTCCAGCCGGCAGGGCGCCTCCGCCAGGAGGATGGCCGCGACGATGGGGAGCATGGCGTTCTTTGCCCCCCCGGCCTCCACCTCCCCGCGCAGTGGCTTTCCCCCCCGGATACAGAACTGATCCACGCCTTACACCTTCACCGCCTCGAGCGCCCGCGCGCGCCCGGCCAGATCCGCCTGGACGGTGGGCTCGAAAAAAGCTCCCGTCCCGCGCATCGCGCTCGCGATCCCGGGAATTTGCCGGGGATCCATCTCCAGGAGCAGGACCCCTCCGCTCCGTAAAAGGGGAGGGGCGCCAAGAACGATCTCCCGCAGACAGCGCATCCCGTCCGGCCCTCCATCGAGCGCCGCGCGCGGCTCGTAGCGCGCCACCTCCGGCATTAGCCCCTCGATCTCCTCGGTGCAAATATAGGGCGGGTTCGAGAGGATGGCGTCGAAGGTCGCCTTTTCCGAAAACGCGGCGAGCAGGTCCGAGGCCAGGATCCGGACCCGATCGCCCACCCCATTCCGCTCCGCGTTCTCCCGGCAGAGGCGGAGGGCGGGCTTGCTCAGGTCGGCCATGACCACCCGGGCGCCGAGGAGTTCCCGCGTCAGTGCCACCCCGGCCGCGCCGCACCCGGCGCACAGGTCAAGAACGGCGGGGGCCCGCGCCCCCGATAAATGCGCCGCCGCCCGCTCCACGAGGAGCTCGGTCTCGGGCCGGGGTATCAAAACATCGGGCGTCACCCGGAAGCCGAGCGACCAGAACTCGCGCCCGCCCAGGATATAGGCCAGCGGCTCCCGCCGCTCCCGGCGGGCCGCCATACCGGCCAGGGCGCAGGCCACATCCTCGGACAGCCATTCCCCGGCATGGGCGTGCAGCCGGGCACGGTCCCAGCCGAGCACCCGGCAGAGGAGTGCTCCCGCGTCACTCTGTGCCGATTCGATTCCCACCGCCCGGAAGCGCCGCCGCAGATTCCGCAACCATCCGGCGGCCGAATCCTTTCCGCGGGCGGACTCCACGGAGTTGCTCTCGCTCATCCGGCGGTGATCTCCTTCCCGCTTTCTTCGAATTCGGCCAAGCGCTCGGCCTCCCGGCTCGCGTTCACCCGATCCACCATTTCGTCGATCCCTCCCTGAAGAAAATTTTCCAGGTTATGAAGTGTGAGGTTGATGCGGTGGTCCGTCACGCGGTCCTGGGGAAAATTGTAGGTGCGGATCCGCCCACTCCGGTCGCCGGTCCCCACCTGGCTTTTCCGCGCGGCCGCGCGATCGGCCATCTGCTTTTGGATCTCCAGGTCGAGGAGACGGGCGGAGAGGACCTTCATCGCCTTCGCCTTGTTTTTGTGCTGGCTTTTTTCGTCCTGGGAGGTGACAACGATGTCAGTCGGCAAATGGGTGATCCGGACGGCCGAGTCCGTCGTGTTGACGCTCTGCCCCCCGGGCCCCGAGGAGCGGTAGACGTCGAAGCGGAGATCCTTCTCCTCAAGGAGAAGTTCGACCTCCTCCGCCTCGGGGAGAACGGCGACGGTGGCCGCCGAGGTATGGATCCGGCCCTGGCTTTCGGTCAGGGGAACGCGCTGCACACGGTGCGTGCCGCTCTCGAAGCGCAGGCGGCTATAGACGCCCTCCCCCTTGATCAGCGCCACCACCTCCCGCAGCCCGCCGACGCCGCTCTCGTTGCGGGAAAGCTCCTCCACCTTCCAGCCCTTCGACTCTGCGAAGCGGGTGTACATCCGGTAGAGGTCGGCGGCGAAAAGAGCAGCCTCCTCCCCCCCC